>JAYGFS010000361.1:0-22379 GCA_046581765.1 Verrucomicrobiota bacterium | reverse complement strand
GTGCCGTGCTCATCATGAACGGGGCGGGTTCCGGCGTTAGCGCCAATGGGAATATCGAAGTTGCCTCTGCCAATGTCAATGCTGGCTCCACTGCGCTATTCGACCAGAACAATGGAACGGTTTACGTCAACGGGAGCTTGTCGATCAGCAGGGCGGCTGCCGGCAGCGAGGGAACCTACAACCTGGATGGCGGAACGCTGAAAGCCAACAACATCACCGTAAATACGGCGGGCGTATTCAACTGGGGTGCCGGCACCCTGACCGTGCGGCAGGTGAACGAGAATGCTTCGGGTAGCGGGTCGACCATCAACTTCACCGGACAACTGGAGACGGGTGCAGGGAGCAATGCCGCATCAACGCTTCAACTGGGCGACCTCTACATTGACGGTTCAACCAGGAGTGACAAGTTGGCCGTTAGCGGCGCCTTGCTGCTCACCTCGACGGCCGACATCCTCGACTTCTGGGATAATATCCAGCACTTGCGCGGCAATGGGGCCACTATCACGACGGGGGAAATTCAACTGATCTCCGCAGCTTCAGTCGTGGGTACCTTTGACAACGTGATCGCTCCCGGTGCCGATGGAACCTTCTTCCGGACCTGGTCGGAGGCCGAGCGCGCAACCTTGGGTATTACCAGTGCGAACGATTTGACGAGGAACCGCGGGGCGGTGATCTACAGGGCGGATGGCGTGTATTTTGCCTACAATGTTTCGGGCCAGATCCCGGAACCGGCAACCGGCATGTTCCTGCTTTTCGGGACCTTGATGCTGCGTGGCATCTCGGTGTTCCGCCGGAATAACCGTACGCGCAAGATGCTGGTCGAAATCGGCTAGACCTCGTTTCCCAGGGGGATTAAAAACGGCGGCATGTGATGCCGCTGTTTTTTTTGCACCCGTAGAAACCTGTCGCCGGGTACCGGTGCGCATTCAACCATAGCTTTCCTGGGTGCGGGCAGCTCGCTTGTCCCCTGGCGTGGAGGGGCTGTGCCTGTCCATGGATCCTACCCTTGGCACCCGCCGGTGAGCGCCGCTACATCCAGGCTTAAAAGATGCGTGCAGCGTCCAGCGCACGCGTACGGATCGTGGTCATCAGCTGGTCCTTGAATTGCGGAAAGGGGATGGTCTGCTGTTCTTCGCTTCCGTAACGACGTACGGTCACCGTATTCGTGCTCATTTCCCGCTCGCCGATTACCAGCACGTGCGGGATCTTCTGCTTGATTGCCGTACGCACCTTTTTGCCCATGGTTTCCGAGCTGCGATCGAGTTCCACCCGGACCATTTCCTCCCGTAGCTCGTTTTCCAACTGCTCACCGTACGCCGTAAAATTTTCGCCCACGGGTATGATCTTCACCTGTACCGGGGCCATCCAGGTGGGGAAGGCGCCGGCAAAGTGTTCGATCAGGAAGGCGACAAAGCGCTCATGGGTCCCCGCGGGGGCCCGGTGGATGACATAGGGATGCTGCTTCGTGCCGTCGGCAGCGGTGTAAACCAGGTTCAGTTTCTCCGGGATTGCGAAGTCGAGTTGGTTCGTGGATGCCGTCTCCTCGCGTCCGGTCACGGTCTTGAACTGGAAGTCGATTTTTGGTCCATAAAACGCGGCTTCGCCTGTTACCTCCTCAAAGGGCAGGCCGCTTTCCTTCATCGCCTCGCGCACGCGGACCTGCGTGTCCTTCCAGGCCGCCGGGTTATCCACGTACTTCTCCCTGCCCTTGGGGTCCTCCGGGTCCCAGGTGGACAGGCGCATGTAGTAGTCATGAATGCCGAGCTTCTCGTACAGTACCCGGTGCATTTCCATGACCGCCAGGAATTCTTCCTGGATGCTCTCGGCGGCACAATAGATGTGCGCATCATTCATGCACATCCCGCGTACGCGCAAAAGGCCCGACAAGGAGCCTGAATCTTCATAGCGGTAACAGTGGCCGTATTCGGCCAGGCGCAAGGGAAGGTCGCGGTAGCTGCGTTTTTCTGCGGCGAAAATCATGTGGTGATGCGGGCAGTTCATCGGCTTAAGCACATAGGTCGTCGTGCCCTCGTCGCCTTCACCTTCCTTGATATGCATGAAGGGATACATGGATTCCTCGTAGTAAGGCAGGTGTCCCGTCTTGTGATACAGGTCAGTCTTCGCGAGATGCGGGGTCGCGACCCGCTTGTATCCATCCTTGAATTCCAGCTCCCGCATATACTTCTCAAGCTCGTCCCGGATGACCGTTCCGTTCGGCATCCAAAGCGGCAGCCCCTTTCCTATTTCCTCACTGATTGTGTAGATGCCGAGTTCCTTGCCGAGCTTCTTGTGGTCCCGGGCCTGGGCTTCCTGCCATCTCCGCCCGTATTCCTTCAGCTCGTCTTTGCTTTTGAACGCCCATGCGTAGATGCGGGTCATCATGTCGTTCTTTTCGCTCCCGCGCCAATAGGCGCCGGCAATGCTGCGAAGCTTGAAGCCATCAGCGGGTAGCTCCCCCGTGTCCGCCACGTGCGGCCCCTCGCACATGTCCACGAAGGGGCCATTGGTGTAGAAGCGCAGGCTGTCCAGGCCTTCACGGGTGTCAAAAAGCTCTTGCGCATACTGCTTCTTGTACGGCTCACCCATGTCGTCGATCCGGGCCATCGCCTCATCGTAGGGCAGGTTTTCCTCGGTGAAGGCCTGCCGCTGGTTGAT
Source organism: Verrucomicrobiota bacterium (assembly GCA_046581765.1). Classification (GTDB taxonomy): domain Bacteria; phylum Verrucomicrobiota; class Kiritimatiellia; order SS1-B-03-39; family UBA6053; genus JAPYUI01. The sequence continues at coordinate 19,724 of JAYGFS010000361.1, read as the reverse complement.
AATCTTCCGCATTCGCTTTTCGAGGTCCTTGAAATCGCTCTCCTCGATTGGCTCGGAAAGAATAAAGTCGTAGTAGAATCCGTCATCGATTGGCGGACCGAAGCCCAGTTTGGATCCAGGGCGGATTTCCAGCATCGCCTGGGCCAATACATGGGCCAGGCCATGACGAAGGAGGTAGAGATCGTCTTTTACTTTTTCGGGCATAAAAGAGGAATACGGCAGTCGTGCCTGAATTCAAATGATTTCAGCCCGGATTTGACCGGGATCCCGGTTGCGGTTGGCCGGGAACAGGGGTGCCGGAGCGGGGGGAGGGTCGCCCGGTCAAGGTAGTCCCCTTAGGCCCGATGGTGTCAGGCGTGGCTTCCCCGTCTCGCTTCGCCTAGACCACTTCAGAATCCACGTCTGCAGCCTTGGGTGCGGCGGGCTTCCGCGCTTTCTTGCGCGAGTGTTTTTTGATCTTGATCGGGGACAGCAGCATGGAGAGATTTTTTCCGTTCTGCTTGGGTTCCTGCTCGACCTTGGCGATGTCCTTCAGATCCTCAATGATCCGGGCGAACAGTTGGAAGCCGATTTCAGTGTGCGCGTTTTCCCGTCCGCGGAAGAAAAGGGAGCACTTGATGCGGTTGTTGTCTTCGAGAAACTCGATGGCATGGCGCATCTTGTAGTCGTAATCGTGGTCATCCACGTTGGCGTGGTACTTGATTTCCTTGACCTTAACTTGCACCTGGTGCTTCTTGGCCTCTTTCTTCTTCTTGTCCAAGTCGTACTTGTACTTGCCGAAGTCCATGATCTTGCAGACAGGTGGCTTCGCAGTTGGAGATACCTCGACCAGGTCGAAGCCTTGTGCCTTCGCGATCCGATTGGCGTCGATTGTGTTGAGTACGCCCAACTGTTCGCCGTTGGCGTCGATGACGCGTACCTCCGGTACGCGAATGTAGTGATTTGACCGGATCCGTGGTTGCCGGGGTTTATGTCGTTGAAAGCGTTTACTGGGAATGGTGCAGCTCCTTTGTTGGGTGATACAAGGTGATGGGAGGGGCTAAGGATGGCAAGGCAACAGACTTCATAGCGCAGCGTAACCGCCCAGGAAGACCGGCACTTGAGCAGCTGCCCGAAGGGCAACCGGCGATATGATATCTAGGGTCCTGTGTCTCAATAATTTCTTCTACGGGTTGTCTCTATGACTCACACGCGGAATGGTGGGCAATACTGGATTTGAACCAGCGACCTCTTGCATGTCAAGCAAGCGCTCTAACCAACTGAGCTAATCGCCCTCCGCAAGTTACCGCAATGCAGAATAATCGAAATATTTCTTGGAATGCAAGTGGATATAAGGCGAAAAATCGCAAATTGCGCATGACTTTTGAATTTTCAACCGCCCAGCGGATCATATTTGGCAAGGACTCCCGTTTTCGGTTGAGGGAACTCGTGAAGCCCCTTGGGCAACGTGTATTTCTCGTCGGAGGAAGCCGTCCAAGGGCCAGCGATTGGGCCGTTGATATCCTGGCTGAAGCGGGGATGCACCTGACGCGTTTTGTGGTGGATGGAGAACCGGACGTGGAGGGAATCCACGAGGGTATTGCCCGTGCCCGGGCGGCGGCCTGCGACCTGGTCGTGGGGATTGGGGGCGGGAGCGTGATCGATGCCGCCAAGATCATTTCGGCCATGCTCACCAACGAGGGCGAGGTCTTCGATTACCTGGAGCTCATCGGGGAAGGCCGCCCCCTTGCGCGAGCCACCGCTCCGTTTGTGGCCCTGCCCACGACCGCAGGTACCGGGGCCGAGCTTACGCGCAACGGGGTGATCGGAAGCAGGGAGCATGGGGTGAAGGTCAGCATGCGCAGTTCGTTCATGTTGCCGGATCTTGCCCTCATCGATCCCGTACTGACCTATTCCATGCCGCCCGCCGTTACCGCGAGTACCGGGTTGGATGCCCTGACACAACTCATCGAACCCTACCTGTCCAGTCAAGCCAATCCCCTGGTCGACGGGATTTGCCAGGAAGGCATCCGGCGGGCTGCGCGTTCGTTGCGACCGGCTTTCCATCATGGTGACCCCGCAGCGCGGGAGGACATGGCCCTTGCGGGCTCCTTCAGTGGCCTGGCCCTGGCCAATGCCAAGCTCGGTGCCGTCCACGGATTCGCCGGGCCGATGGGCGGCATGTTTCCCGTTCCGCATGGGATTATCTGTGCCCGTTTTCTGCCGGGAATTCTGCAGGCGAACCTATCGGCACTACAGGCGCGCGCGCCAGGGTCCGCCGTGCTGGAACGCTTTGGCCAGGTCGCGCAATGGTTGCTCGACGATCCCATGGCCGAAGCAGAGGACGGTATTCAGTGGATCCGTGATATCTGTGGCGAAGTCCAGGTTCAGCCCTTGAAGATGTTTGGCATCAGGCCCGACCACTTTGACGAGATCATTGCCAAGGCGCGTGACGCGAGCAGTATGAAAGGAAATCCGATCGCGTTGAATGATGGGGAACTGTACCAGGCCCTCGAGGACGCGGTCGGGTAGTTGCGCGTCAATAATCGAAGACCCGCAGCGTAATCCTCTAGGAAAAAACCTCTTCCATCCGCTCGATCCCCAGCTTCAGTACCTCCAGCGGATCCTGTTCCCAAAGCGTTGCGTTAAACAGCTCCAGGCTCACTGTGCCCTCGTACCCGATCTCCCGGAGCACCGCGATTTCAGCCTTGAGGTCGATCTGTCCATCGCCGACCATTACGCGGTCAGGATCGCTTTGCGTGGTCGGGGCCTTGTCCGGATGGGCGTCATCGATATGATAATGACTGATTCGTTCTGCGGGGATGGCGCGCAGGTCATCCAGGGTGGACCTGCTGTTCCAATTGTGAAAGGCATCCAGGATAAGGGTGGCATCCGGATCATCGGCTTGCTGGACGATCTCCCATGCATGCTTCAGGGTGCACACCGATTTGAAGAAGCTGATGTATTCAAAGGTAGGCTTGATCCCCTCGGTGCGCCCAATGTCCAGCAGTTCTTTATAGCGGGCGGGGAGGTGCTCGGTTTCGGGTTTTACCAATGGGGGGGTGGCCACGATCACGGGGGCCCCGAGGCGGGCCCCGAGGGCAAAGCGCCGATGTGCCTCGTCGAGCACCAGTTGATGCTCCCATCCCTCCATGTCACCCCATTGCCGGATGGCAATCACGGAAGGCACGATCAGGCCATGGTTCGCCAGGGCCTTCTCAAGGTCCCGAATTTCTCCTCCGCGGCCGATAAAATCATAGATATCGTTGATCCAGAGTTCGACCCCCTTAAAGCCTGCCTCGGCGGCGAGTTCGATTTTCCGCATGAGTGGTTGCGGCTTGATGGTGCTGGTGTTTAGACAAAACGTGAATGCCATGCTGACTCCTGGGTTAAATCGTGATCCTGATCTTCCGCGCTAACCGTGAAGCGGGTGCTTTCCAATCGACGGGGAAGGGTTTAAAACGATTTGCGTGATGAAGGAAGAAAAAACCAGCTATCGGGGCCGCCTTGCACCCACGCCCTCCGGACACCTCCACCTCGGCCACGGGCAGACCTTCCAAATCGCCGATCAACGCTGCCGTGAGGCCGCGGGTACCATGGTCCTGCGGATCGAGGACCTCGATCCGCAGCGCAGCAAACCTGAATACCTCGATGCTGCGCTGGAGGATTTTTCCTGGATGGGCCTCGCCTGGCAGGAAGGCCCCTGTTTCCAGAGTCAACGCCGGGCCCTTTATATCGATGCCTGGCAGCGTTTGAAGGCGGCAGACGCCGTCTATCCCTGTATGCGTTCACGTAAGGATGTCCGCGAGGCCGCCTCGGCACCCCATCCCGAGGACGAGGACCCCGAACCGATTTATCCGCCCGCCTGGCGGGTTGCCTCCTCCGCGGCAAGCGCCTATGCCGAGCCCGTGGGTGCCAACTGGCGATTCCGTGTGCCCGATGGTACCGCAATCCGTTTTAGCGATGGCCGGCTGGGTGAACAGGTTTTCGTCGCCGGTGAGGACTTCGGGGATTTTGTCGTCTGGCGTCGCGATGATGTTCCGGCCTATGAGCTGGCGGTCGTGGTGGATGATATCGCGATGGGTATCACGGAGGTTGTTCGCGGGGAAGATCTGCTGTGCTCCACCGCGAGGCAGATCCTGGTCTACCAGGCCCTGCAGGCAAAAGTCCCCTTGTTTTTTCACACGCCCCTGGTGCGGGATGCGGATGGCATACGGCTGGCCAAGCGTCACGATGCCTTGGCCATGAAAAGCCTGCGCGAGGCGGGCCTGACCTTTGCCGAGGCGCTGGAGCGCCTGGATCCCGGTCACTCGGGGCTGTAGTCGAGTACGTTTGCGATGTCGAGGTAGCCCGCTTCAAAGGCTGCACGCCCAGGCGTTCGGCCGGCCGCATCTTTCGCCCGGGTATCGGCTCCATGTTTGATCAGGGTTTGCAGCAGGACTTCGCTCCCCGTGATCGCTGCCATGTGCAGGGGCGTGCGCCCCCTGGCTCCGGGAGCATTCGGATTGGCGCCAGCTTTCAACAACCCGTTGACCAGTGGCTCGTTCGCGCGGCTGACCGCGGCATTCAACGGGGTGTCGCCATTGGCCTTGTTTACCAAATTTACGTCCGCCTTTGCCTGGACCAGTCGGTCAAAGACCTTCAGTTGATCCCCCGATTGGGCCGTTTGAATCTTCGCCCGGGACAGATTGTAGAGGGCCGTGCTCCCATCCGCGGTGAAGCCCACCTGGTCCGGGTTCGCGCCGTACTTCAAGAGCAGTACGGTGTAATAAAGGTCAAACTTGCGCACGGCAGCATTCAGCAGGGTTTCGCGCAGCTGCGGATTCTTGTTAAACATCCGGGTGACATTTGCATCAGCCCCCCGCTTCAGCAGGTTCACCGCCAGGCGATCTCGGCGTAGTTCCATCGCCAGGTAAACGGCTGGCATGCCGTCCTGGTTAAGCATATTGATATTGCCCTTATTTTCCAGGACCAGTTCAACGATGTCCTCTCGATCCTTTTCGATCGCCCAGTGGATCAGGCCACGGTCCACCACCGGATAGCGGAAGTCGGGGTCCAGCCCCATCTGGAAATACATGCGCAGGTAATCCATGGCGTCCCGGTCCAGGTCGGTCAGGTCGCGGAAGATGGGCGTATAGCCCTCGTTATCGACGATGTAGGGACTTGCCCCGTGGTCCAGTAATTGACGCTTGATATCGAGGTCGCGAATGAGGTGGAGGGGTGTCCGTCCCTCCAGGTTGACGAGATTGAGATCGGCTTTTTGTTTCAGGAGAAGGGTGATCATTTCCTGATACCCCTGCGGCTTGGCCATGCAGTAATGCATCGCACGATTGTTGTTCCTGCCAGCGGCATTTACGTTAGCGCCATGCCTGATGAGCAAACGAGAACTTCCGGGATGACCACCGTGCACGGCTAAGTGCAGGGAGGTTTCGCCAAACTTGTTGGGCGTATCCACGTCAGGCTCTTCGGAAATAAACTGTTCCAGGCATTTCTCATGCCCCTTGATCGCCGCGACATGGATCGGGCGCTCCGCCCGGGGTTCCGTGTTCACGGCGAAATTACAGCACCCGCTAGTGAAGAGCAGGCCCGCGAGGAGGAGGCCCGTATGGGCTTTAAAGAAGATCATAACCACGTGCGATGGAGTAGCTTGCATGCCGAAGTTTATGCGGGAATAATTGTTGAAAGACAATACCGGATCATGGAAGACCTGCGCAAACTTCAGGCCCGGTCAGAAGGGGGCGAAGCCCGTGGCCTCGCCTCCTTTTGACGGCATGTTAGCTCGCTCGAAAAGCTCAGTGGTCGTGCCCGGCATGATCGTGCTCATGCGCCAGCGGGACTTGCCATGTTTTCCCCGCAAGCTTGATCGAGATCCGCCCTTCGGGCTCTCCCGAAAAAGATTCATGTTCCGCCTTGAAGGTGGATCCGGTGCCTTCCAGCGGAACCTGTACCCCCGCACCATCGACGGTAATGTTCAGCACCGGGGCTTCTTCCAGGTTGAGCGGTGTCTTGGCGTCCGGTCCCAGCAGGTGCAGGGTGATCGACTTGCTGGCCTCGTCGTGTATCAACTCAACGTGTGCAAGGTGTTCGCCCACTTCCAGGAGTTCGCCACCGTTGGGTCCATGTTCCGCATGTGCATCATGATCATGGCCATCTGTTTCGTTATGTACCTCTCTTTCGCCTCCACAGCCGCTAAACAGGCCCAGGGCAAAAGCAGTCATCAGGGTTATCCATATTTTCATATCAGGTCCTCTTGTTCGGTTTTTTCTTTCAGGCGTCGCACCAATCGTTCGGCGGGCTGTCGCCCGAATTTCCAGAACAATACGGGGCGCACGACAAAATCCAACAACGTACATGAAATAAGACCACCAATAATTACGGTGGCAACCGGGTAAAGGATTTCTTTCCCGGGGTCCCCGGGCGAAAGGGCGATCGGGATCAGGGCTATACCGCTGGTCAGGGCCGTCATCACCACCGGGACCATGCGTTCCTGCCCCGCACGCACAATGAGCTCGATGCTGAAGGTTTCGCCCTCCTCATGCATCATATGCATGTAATGATCCAGGAGGAGAATGGCATTTCGTGCGGCGATACCGCCCAGGCTGATCAGGCCGACCAGGGTGGCAATCGACAGGTTCTGCCGGCTGAGTACGATGTAGGCGGCGGCCCCGATGAAGGCCATGGGAATACTGGCCATGACCTGGATGGAAAGATTCAACGAGGCGAAGTGGACGTAGAGGATCAGGGTCATCATGCTGAGCGAGAGGATGCTCAGGAGTAAGATTCGCCGGGAGGCCTCGCGCTGGGCTTCAAACTGTCCACTGATTTCCATGCGATACCCTGGTTCCTCGCCCAGCATTTCGTATATGGGTGCCAGGGCGTGTTCAACATCTGCAACCACCTCGCCCAGGGATCGACCGGCTACATTATGCTGGACGGCTATGCGGCGGCTGGTGTTCTCGTGGTTGATATTGGTCGGGGTGAGGTTGCGACGGACCTCCGCGACGTCCCCCAGCCGGATCAGTTCGCCATTTTCGCGCCGCAGGTACAGTTGACGGATACGTTCCATGTTCGCGCGGTCACCGGCCTCCAGCACGACCACCACCGGGTAGCTGAATCGCCCTTGAATGAAGCGTGAAACCGCCTCGTTGCCCATGGCGTGCTCCACGGTCTCCGCGATGTCTTCCACGGTCAGCCCATAGCGGGCCAGCTGTTCCCGCCGGGGTTCGATTTCCACGTTCGCCACCAGTGTCTGGGCCTCGACGTACAGGTCCTTTACCCCTTCGATGTCGGAAATGGCGCCTTCCACCTTCCCGGCCAGGTCCCTCAGGCGCGCCAGGTCCGGGCCAAAAATCTTGATCGCGACCTGCGCCTTAACCCCGGACAACATGTGGCTCATCAGGTGGGCCAGCGGTTGGTCGACCCCGGTGGCTATCCCGGGTAATTGTTCCGCCAGCTGCTCACGGATATCCTCGATGATCGCCGCCCGTGACCGGCCGCTTTTCGGGTCCATCGTCACGATGGCCTCGGATACGTTGACGCCTTCCGCGTGCTCGTCCCCGGCCGCTCTCCCGGTTCGCCGGGCAACCGATCGCACGCCTTTTACGCCCATGATCGTCTCTTCCATCTTCCGGCCGTACGTGTTGGAAGCCTCGAGGCCGGTACCGGGTGGGAGAAACAGGTTGATCTGGGCCACGCCCTCGTCGAAGGTTGGCAGAAAATTCGTCCCGCGGGTACTCAGGCCGTACAGGCCGAGTCCCACCAGCAGCACGAGGGTGAGCAGGACCGCGGTACCGTGCTTGATGCTGAAGCGGATGCTTTTTTCCGCCAGCCGTTTTAGCCTCTGCACAATCCAGCTATCCTTGCACGTGACCCGGTCGACATAGCCCGGTAGCAGGTAATAGCAGAGTGCCGGGGTCACCGTGAGTGCGACCAGTAGCGAAGCCATGATGCTCACGATATAGGCGATACCGATGGGCGTGAACAGGCGGCCCTCCAGGCCGGTGAGGAAGAACAGGGGCACGTAGACCAGGGTGACCAGGAGGGTGCCGATCCAGATGGCTTTCCGCACCTCGCAACTCGCCCGGAAGGTGACCTGCAGTGGCGGCTTGCGCTCGGCGGGTGGCTTGGCGCGGTTTTCCCGAAGACGCCGGAAGATGTTTTCCATGTAGACGATCGCATCGTCCACCAGCGCGCCGATCGCGACCGCGATGCCGCCGAGGGTCATGGTGTTGATACCCAGGCCCATGGCATGGAACACCAGGGCGGTGATTGCCAGCGACAGGGGAATTGCGGTGAGCGTGATCAAGGTGGTGCGAATGTTGGCGAGGAACAGAAAGAGGATGAGCACGACGAGTATGCCGCCGTCTCGTACAGCTTCCATAACATTGTCGACCGCTCGGTGAATGAAGGCCGCCTGTTGGAAGAGATCCGGAATAATCACCAGGTCCTCCGAGATGGAAGCTTCACTCAATTGCAGCAACTCGTTGACCGTGTCCGTGAGCAGGATCGTGTCGGCACCGGGTTGTTTCATGATAACCATGACCACGCCGGGCCTTCCGTTGATGCCCGCATCGCCGATTTGGGTAAGGGCCGGGCCGAATTTGACCTTGGCGATATCCCGTACCAGCACCGGGCGCAGCGGGTCGAATCGCACCACCGCCTGTTCCAGGTCGTCCGGGCCTTCCAGTAGCCCGGTCACCGTGATGACCGGGGCCTTTTTGCCGATGTTCAGGAAGCCACCGCCCGCGTTCAGGTTGCTCTTGTGGACGGCTTCCGCCACTTCCTTGATGGTCACACCGTGCGTACGGAGTTGTTCCTCGTTGACCGTCACCTGCAACTGTCTCGGCGCGCCGCCCATGGTGATGACCTTGGATACCCCGTTGATCGAGGAGATCCGGTAGCGCAGATCGTTATCCATGAGCGCACGAATTTCATCGATCGGTGTTTTTCCTGTCCTGCTGTACACGCCGACCAGTTGGATTTGCCCCATGATGCTCGAGATGGGGGTCATGACCGGCGTAACGCCTTCCGGGAGCAGGTCGCGGGCAAGCTGGAGTTTCTCCTGTACGATCTGGCGATTGCGATAGATACCGGTGCTCCATGCAAATTCCACGTGGATGACGGACAGTCCCAGCCCGGAAGATGAGCGCACCCGTTGCACCCCGGTGGCTCCGCTGAGGATCTGTTCCAGGGGCAGGGTGACCAATTGTTCCACGTCCTCCGGGACCATGGCGTGGGCCTCGGTCATGATGGTGACCGTGGGGCGATTCAGGTCGGGCAAGACATCCACCGGCATGCGCGTGGCGGTGAAGATTCCAGCACCCGCCACCAGCAGGGCGCTAAGGCAGATAAACAACCTGTTGTTGAGTGAAAAGGCAATGAGTCGATTCAGCATGAGAGATCTTTCCGTAGGGCGTGGAAGGCTGGCCTAGTGATTGTGTCCGGCGTGAGGATCGACTTCGTTCCCGCCTCCGGCATTCAGGGCCAGCGCGAGTCCGAAAGCATTCCGCGTGACCACAGGATCGCCCGGAAAAAGTTTCGATTGAGGCCCGAGGACCGCAACCTTTTCATCCTTGAACAGCAACGATACCTTGGCCGGGCTGAAGCTGTCTCCGTTTTCGATAAAGACGATCGAGTCCGCCCCGTCTTCGGTAAGTGCATCTGCGGGGAGCACCCAGACATCCTCCCAGACCTCGACCGGAAGCTCCACCACGTACCGTGTTCCGGGTTGAACCGCCCAGGTGCGGTGTTGTTCCCGCTCCTGGAGCACCTGGTTGGTAATCGAAAGATATGCGACAGGATGGAGGTCGTCGCCTTCCGACTGGATATGTGTGATCACTAGATCCGTATAGTTGAGTCCGGCATCCTTGATCAGTGGACGCGCGGCGACCTTCCCGCCGCCTTGCACAACCTTGCGCAGCAAGGCCAGTTCGTGACCGGCGGGATGTATCTTGAGCGAAAGCATGGAGGGATCGATGAGGGTGACGAGTCGGTCTCCCGCTTCCACGCGTTCCCCGGGTCGGGCGTGTATCGCCTGGATGTCCCATCTGGCCTTGGTGCCGGGCGCCTTTAATTGCGCCATCGGCGAAAATGCGTCAACGGCCTGCAGGGCTTTTACTTCTTCCAGGCTGTGGCCCGCCTGCAGCATTCCCGCAATGAATATGAAGTTATTGCCCGTGGCCGGCGTTTGTTCCACCCAGTGGATTAAGCCGGGTGCCAGCATGCCCAGTGCGCCCAGCTCGCCGATACCCGCGACATTCCAGGGTAGATTGCGTGCATCTTCCGGGAGGGCTTCGTAGAGTTGTTGCGCGGCTTTGCTCCATAGTCCATTGGCCTCCAGCGAGGCCTTCCATCGATCGTTATTCGGTTCGATCGGCTGGCTCGCCAGCATGCGTGTAATGTCCGCTTTTCCCAGGCCGTGCAGTTTTAATCGGGCCTTAAGCAGCTCGAGATCCTTTTTCGCCCTCGCCTCCTGGTACTTCAGTTCGACCAACTGTTGACGAGGTACAAGCGCGTCTCCGCCCGCCCTGTTCAGTTGGTTCAGCCGGGTAATCTCACTCGTGACGATCTCCAGTTCTGCGGCGGCTTTTCGCAGGTTGATCGCCGTCTCATGAAATTCCTCCGAGGCCGGTTTCAGCAGATCTTCGGTCAGGATGAGTTGAACGCGTGGCAGGGGGTCCCGTACCAGGCGAACCACCACGTCATCGACATCGACCGCGGCCCCCAATGCGCCATGGATGGTCTGCACCCGGCCGCTGACCGGAGCGCAGAGCGGCTGGATGTTCAAGGGTGGAAGTTCGGCCACTGCCTGCACCGTTTCGTAGCGGATGAAGTTTTGTTTCTGGACCGCGGTGATTTCCAGTCCCATGCCCTCCAGGGCTTGGGGGGAAAGCGTGCCCTTGGTGGCTGCAGGCGCGCCCGAATCGCCCCCCTTTTTCGCCGCCTGTTGGCTACAGCCGGCCAGGAGCATACACAGGGGTAAAGCGGTGAGCATCATGTGTCGTTTAGTTTTCATCGTTGGTCTCCCTAAGCGGGTGGATGGATAGGTATTCAATGTGATAGTCTTTCAAGGTGTCGATGTGGCTGGCTTTCTGTTCCCGGTAGTCCCTGCGGGCTTCGAGATATTCCAGGTAACCGCTCCAGCCTTCCCGGTAGCTGCGTTCAGCCTGTTCGGCGTGTTTCGACAGGAGGGGGAGGATCTCGTCCTGGTAGCGTTGAATCGTCCGCCACTGGAGCCGCAGGTGCGCACTTCGTTTCATCGCCTCGGTCTGGAGCTCTTGATCCATGAGTGCCTGCTCACTCTCGGCCCGATGCAGCCGTGCTGTTGCAGCAAGTTGCTGCCCCTTCCCGCGATTCCACAGGGGGAACTCGAGGCCGACTTGGCCCAGGTAACTCTGGGTCTCGTCCGCATCGTTCTGTCGAAAGCCGGCGGCCAGGACCAAGTCCGGGATCCATGCACGTGAAGCGTCAAGCAGCGCAAGTTTCCGGCGTTTCACCTCTGCTTGTTTAAAGGCATAGGCGGCGGTGGCCTTGAGGGCCTCGGTGACCGCAGCCCGATCCGGGGGCGCGGGCGTGTCATGCAGTACACCGATCAAAGCCCCGGGCGGTGATGCCCAACCGGTCAAGCGGCCGATATGCTCGAGCGCACTCGATAATTCGCGTTCGTTCGCTTCCCGTTGCAGTTCGTGCCTGGCCAGTTCCACCTGGGCCTTGTTGGATTCGAGCACGGTGCTTTTCCCGACTTTCACCCGGAGCTCGGCCATGCGTACAAAGGCTTTAGCCTGTTCGACCGCATCCAGGTTAAGCTTCATCTTCTCCTGGAGCGCCAGGGTCTCGTAAAAGCTTCGCGAAACGTCGATCGCCAGGTTGCGCATCATGGATTTGCTTTCCCACTCCCCGTCTGCCCGGTCCAGGCGGGCAGATCGAATCCGCCGGGACCGCCGTCCCGGCCATTCGATTAGCTGCGACAGCGAAAGGGTCCACTCCGCGGTATCCGTTCCTGAAAAATCACCTCCCAGGTTTTCACCCTCGAAAGAGAGTTCGGGGTTATTCCAGATACGCGCCTGGTGCCAGTCGCCCTCGGCCGCCAGCCATGACGCTTCCGCCACCCGGGCGGCGGGATGCCGGGCCTGGACAGCCTGCCAGATCGTGGGCAGGGTAGCCTCTTCGGCCAGGGCTGCTCCCGTGCTGAGCAATAGTGATAGATAACATATTTTCATAGGTCTGATTCCAAAACCGGTGCCGGCCGGCGTGTTTATTCATGGCCCCACAATGCGGGGCAGGAGAGGTGCGACGCGTACGCGGCTTGAATCAGACAAGCAGGATGATGGTGGCCAGCCGGATGTTGTCCGGTGGTGGGAGGCCCGTGTTGACGGGTTGGGGAAGATGGGACGCCTGGGTCGTGGTCACAAACCAGGACGGCACCGGGTTGAGAAGAAGGTGAAGAGATACGACGGCTGGTGCCGCAGCATTCTGCGTGCGCTTGATCGCCTGGCCATGCAGGGTCAGGTCGACACAGGGTGGATGCTTGTGTTCCTGCCCGGGGGACTCGGGAGATGGATGATCGTGATGACAGGGGGTATCCGGGTGTTTGACCGGGGTGTGGCTGGCTGCACAGTCGTTCTCACACAGGACATGGGATACAACATCCATGGCAAAATGTCCCTGTTCGCCAATGCACAGCCGAAGCTGGGTCCGGGCGGGAACATAGGCCCCGAACAGGACCACAAGGGCCGTGGCCAGGGCGGATATGCGAATGGTTCTCGGTTGGCGCATGAAAAGAATGTCCCGGATTATGGGGCTTTTGTCAAGCTAGCTGACCTTTCGACGATTAGCGGATACCTATTGTTCAGAAAATATGTAGGATCCTCCAGGGAAAGGAATACATGCTGCTGAACGTAGGGGCCTTCAGTCGCGGAACGAGTGGACAAACCATAAATGCCCTGATGCACCTTGTGATACGTAAAAGATTAAACGTCTGCGGCCTTGCAGTTTTGTTCCTGGTCAGCTTGTCGCTGGCAGGTTGTGGAAAGCAGGAAGCTCCTGGCCCTTCAGGAGCCCCCGCGGTGGAGCCGCTGGCCTGGCCCGCGCTTGCACGCGTGCACTTCCTGGTTAAAGAACTGATCGATCATCCGTCGAACAAGGAACGGGCAACCGCGTGGACGTACCTGGTTGAGGAAACGCGGTTGCTTGAAGACATGCCCCTTGGCGTGATGAACCCCCTTGGGGTAAAATCCGGTGTGGAGCAACTCTTGAGCCTGGTTGCCGCGTCTCCGGAGCTTCCTGAAGAAGGCCTGGCGGCCTACCGTGAATCGTTACGTGTCCTTGTTGCGGCCTCGGGCCTCGTGCTTGAGAGCGAAGATGGACACGTGTGTGCGACCCATGGTGGTGGCGGTGCACGTGTGGAAGGTCCCCACCATGGCTTGATTACACCGTTCCATGGCGAAGGGCTGAGCGGGTGGGCCGAGTTGAAGTTACATGCCGGGGCTGGCGTTATCGAGTGCTGGCTGGCCAGGGATCGAAAGCTACAAAACCCATATGATCTTCCGCTCGACACCACGCTTAGGCTCGAATACATCGTCCGGGGAGGATCGCTGCTCTTCAAGGTGCGGGATGTTGAGCAGAATCTGAGCCTGGACGGTTTACCGAACATCCGCGACGGCGCTACGAATTATTTCCTCACCCAGGGTGCTAAAGAGGGTAACGTTGTCATCTCCTTTACGCTGGGTGGCCGAGGTGTCCGTTCTGGTTTCTTTTATCTTCTTCCGGCACACGAATAATCGTGGGTTCCCAGCCACAAGACGGAAGGTATTCCGTGGGTCCTGACAAAGCCTGTCCAAGCTGCTAAGGTCGATACCATGATTATCGGTATCGATACCGGCGGAACCTTCACGGATGTGGTCCTCTTTACCGGCCGCCGGGTGTTTACGTTTAAGCTGCCTTCCACTCCGGATGACTTTTCCCGGGCGGTTCTGTCCGGTGCAGCCAGCGTTCGCGAGCAGGCGAAGGTGGGGAACCCTTTTGACCTGGTGCACTCCACGACGGTCGCCACGAATGCCTTGTTGGAACGGAAAGGCGCTAAGACCGCTTTGATTACGACCAAAGGGTTTCGTGACGTCCTGGAAATCGGCCGTCAAACGCGGCCGGACTTGTACAACTTGAGCGCGGAGAAGTCGGCGTCCTTGATACCGCGCAACTTGCGCCTGGAAGTTGCTGAACGGGTCTCTGCTGAAGGACAGGTCCTGCTCGGGCTGGATCTTCCCCAGGTTGAAAAGATCCTGGATCGCCTGGAAGCACGCGGCGTCTATTCGCTGGCGGTATGTTTGCTGTTCTCCTTCCTCAAGCCTGCCCATGAGCGAAAGATCAGGACCCTCGCCCGGGCGCGTGGATTAACGGTTTCGCTCTCATCTGACATTCTCCCCGAATTTCGCGAATACGAACGCACGACATGCACCGTGGTCAATGCCTTCGTCTCCCCGGTAATGAAGACCTACCTGCGTCGGCTTGAACGCGAGGCGAAAAAGCTCGGGGCGACCCGGGTACGGATTATGCGGCAGAATGGCGGATGCATGACGAGCTCGGCCGCAGGTGAACAGGCGGTGCACACCCTCCTGTCCGGCCCGGCCGCGGGGGTGATCGGTGCCCTGCACGTCGCCCGGAACGCGCTTGAACGGCAGGATGTGCAATTGATCACCTTTGACATGGGCGGTACGTCTACCGATGTCTCGCTGCTCGATGGCGACTACACGATCAGCAAGGAACGCCAGATCGGTGGCCTGCCGCTTGCGGTACCGATGATGGACATCCACAGTGTCGGGGCGGGCGGTGGATCGATCGCCTACAGCGACTACGGGGGGGGACTCCATGTCGGGCCGGAAAGTGCCGGCGCGGATCCCGGACCGGCCTGTTACGGGCTTGGCCGCGAACCCACGGTAACCGATGCCCACCTTGTGCTCGGACGCTTGCAGCCGGATAGCTTTCTCGGTGGACGCTTCGCGCTCGATCGCACCCGCAGCGAACAGGCCATCGATCGCCTGGCCCGGGAGCTGGGGCTCAGCCGGAGAAAGACGGCCGCCGGCATCATCCGTATTGTCAACGCGAATATGGAAAAGGCGATCCGTGTCATTTCAGTCGAGCGCGGATATGACCCGCGTGGATTCACCCTCGTTTCCTTTGGCGGTGCCGGTGGCCTGCATGCCTGTGCACTCGCCGGTCGTTTGAATATGCGACGCGTATTCATCCCGGTCAACGCGGGTGTGATCAGCGCGCTCGGATCGGTATGTGCGGATGTGGTGATGGAAACGGCCCACACCGTGATGTGTTCGCTTGACGGACCGGCGTCCCGCTACCTGAAGCCTGCGACCCGTTTACTCGAGCGCTTGCGAAAAACAATGGAGGCGGAAGGACATCGGTCGCCGGTCGCTGAGCGATTCCTCGATCTTCGCTATGCGGGACAATCGTTCGAGTTGACGATGCCGTACCGGGAAGGTTGTGTGGCAAAAGATTTTCACCACTTGCATAAGCGCCGGTATGGACATGCGCAGGAAGACGCCGCAATCGAGGTGGTCAATGTGCGTATTCGCATGACCGCATCGATAAAAAAACCGACCCTGGCCCGCTTGTCCCGGCGTAAGACAGGCGTCGAGCAGGCCCGCATAGGGGACGGCGCATGGCCGATATACGATCGTCGCTTGTTGGGCCCGGGCCATTCCTTGACGGGCCCGGTCATCGTGATCGAAGATTACTCAACCACCTTGATCCCGGGTTCATGGGCGGGTACGGTCGATGCTTGGGGCAACATCCTTTGCGAGAAACGGGTATGAAGCTCGACCCAGCCGACCGGACCTTTTATCACCATCTTTTCGTCAGCCTGGCGGAGGAAATGGGCGGCTGCCTCATGCGAAGCGCCTACTCCCCGAACATCAAGGAGCGCAAGGATTTTTCCTGCGCCCTGTTTTCGGCCGATGGCGACCTGCTCGCGCAGGCGGCGCATATCCCGGTGCATCTCGGGGCGATGCCCCTGTCCGTCGCCGCTATCCGTGAGGCCTTTCCCGAGATGTGGCCGGGCGAGCTGTTTATCGCCAACGATCCTTTTCGGGGTGGCACCCACCTGCCGGACTTGACCCTCGTCTCGCCGGTCTGTATCGACGAGCGGGTGATTGCCTATTTGGCCACGCGTGCACATCACGCGGACGTGGGAGGGATCTCGCCGGGTTCGCTTCCGCTTTCGACCAGTATTTACCAGGAGGGTTTTCGCATTCCCCCCATGCGCTTGACCGACGACGTGATCGCCTTGCTCTGTGCGAATTCGCGCACCCCTGAGGAACGCAAGGGTGATTTACGCGCCCAGGTTGCCGCGCACGGCGTGGGGGAGCAGCGCATGTTGGAATGTGTCGATAACTATTCCTGGCCGGTCCTGAGACGGGGCATGCGGGAGATTCTTTCCTACGGCGAGCGCCTGATGAAAGGCCTGATCCAACGCATTCCGAATGGGCGCTATGTCTTCGAGGACTTCCTGGACAACGACGGGATCAGCGATCAACCGGTGCGCATCAAGGTCGCGATCCGGATCAAGGGGGACGCGGCCTGCGTCGATTTTTCCGGTTCCGATGCGCAGGTGAGCGGGAGTCTCAACGCGGTTGAAGCCATTACCCAGTCGGCGGTCTACTATTGTTTTCTCTGTCTCGTCGCCACCCCTTCGCACCTGCATCGCTATCCCGTACACGATCCGCCGATGAACAGCGGCTCATTCCGGCCGATTGAGGTCGTGGCCCCGCTGGGAACGGTGGTAAATGCCCGTGAACCCGCAGCCGTTGCCGGGGGAAATGTTGAAACATCCCAGCGTATCGTCGATGTGGTTTTCGGTGCGCTGGCACGGGTGCTTCCGGGGGTGATTCCTGCCGCCTCGCAGGGGACGATGAACAACCTGACTATCGGTGGCATCGATCCGCGTACCGGTCGACCCTTTGCCTACTACGAAACGATTGCCGGGGGAATGGGCGCCCGTCCAGGGGCGGATGGCTTGAGTGGTGTGCACGTCCACATGACCAACACCTCGAACACCCCGGTCGAGGCCCTGGAATACGCCTACCCCTTTCGTGTCGACCGATACGCCTTGCGCACGGGCAGTGGCGGCAAGGGGGAGCAGCGTGGTGGAGACGGAATCGTCCGCGTACTGACCCTTTTGGGTGATGCCGAAGTCACCCTCCTCACCGAGCGCCGGACAAGGGCGCCCTATGGACTGGCCGGCGGCGGACCCGGACGCAGCGGCCGGAACACCATTAACCGCAAGGACGTCGGGGGAAAGGTCTCGCGCACGCTCAAGGCGGGCGCTCGAATTTCGATGGAAACCCCGGGTGGCGGGGGTATCGGTCTTCGCAAGAAGCCGGGAGGATCCTCGTAGGGAGGCGGAACCCACGGGCCGGTGAGCGCAGTTGCAGTGATCACTGGACGTCCTAGACCTCGATCTCCCAGCCCTTGCGATACGCCCGGCGGATCAGTGCATCCGCTTCCGGTACACCGCGTACCTTCAGGTTCTTCGCGTCCCACTTGATTTCCTTACCCAGTCGCACCGCGAGGTTCCCGAGCAGGACGGTTTCTGTAAACGGACCGGAATGCGCGAAGTGGGAGAGGGCGACCCCGTCGTTCCTGATCGCGTCGAGGAATTCCTGGTACGGACCTTTCGGTGCCCGCGGAAGGGTTTTTTCCGGCTCTTTAAATCCATCCAGGGTCCCCTCGGGCTTGATTACCCAGTCCTCGCGGTTGCGACCGAAGTACATCTTGCCTTTTTCGCCCTCGAGAATCATGTCGAAGCGACGGAATACATGATTGGCCGTGGGAAAATCATTTTTCCAGAGCTCGTCCGGCGGGCGCATTTTTCCCGTGTACGGCGTGTTGAAGCCGTCGTACCAGATGAATTGTAATTCATCCGTCGTGTATTCATTCCCCGGGAAACGATAATCGATCACCGATGCGTTGGGTCCGGAGATATCGGTGTTGCCTTCCTGCCGGGCAAGCACGCGGGTGGGCGAGGCGAGGTTCAAGGCCCAGAAGGGCATGTCCATGATGTGGCAGGCCATGTCGCCGAGGGCGCCGGTACCGAAGTCCCAGTACCCGCGCCATTTAAACGGGGCGATTTCCGGGTTGTATTCACGCATGGGCGCGGGTCCAATCCAGAGATCCCAGTTCAGGCCTTCCGGCACGGCCTCGCCCTTGGGCCACTCCTTGATACCCTGGGGCCAGATCGGCCGATTGGTCCAGGTGTGTACCCGCTTGACCTTGCCGATAATGCCCGCGCGGATGAGCTCGACGCCGCGTCGAATCGGCTCCCCGGCGTGTGCCTGGTTGCCCATCTGGGTTTTTACGCCCATCCGGGCGGCGAGTTCGGTCATCTTCCGCGCTTCCCAGATCGAATGGGTCAGGGGCTTCTGGCAGTAAACGTGGCACTTCTTTTTCAGCGCGGTGACCGATGCGTGGAAGTGCGAATGGTCCGGGGTGGAAACGGTGACCGCATCGATATCCATGGAGCGGATCATCTCGCGGTAGTCTTCAAAAAGCTTCGCATCCGGGAACTTGTCAACGAGGTCGCTTTTTTTCTTCTTGCGGGCGAGTTTCGGATTGCTCGGGCTCGCAACATCACAGAACGCAACCATTTCCGCGCCCGCGTCGGCGACACCGAGGGAGTCTTGGGCGCCTTTACCGCCGATGCCCACGCAGCCAAGGGCGACCCGGCTGTTTGCGCCCCTGGCGGAATCGGGGAGAAGGTTGAAGGCCAGTGCGGTAGCGGCGGTGGACTTGACAAAGTTGCGGCGATTTTGTTTTTGCATGGGGTCTTTCTCCAGTGAATTAACCTGGCCGGAATCCTGTGGAAAAGTTCAGGTTGCGTCAAGCGTAGTCCGACTCCAGCTGGGCGGGGTGCCGACCGCTTCAGGGCTGCCTGCGCCCGTGCCAGGCGCCCTTCATCCAGTACCCGCAACCACACAGGTACCAGGGCAGGACGAGCAGGGCGCGCAGGCCGTATCCCCAGCCGGCGGAAAAGCAGCGCTTGAGCATCATGGCCCCGCGGTAGCCCGCCATCGGCCAGACATAGAGGCCCGATCGAGCGAGTTTTTCCGCCCCCGGTAGCTGGGGCAGGAGTTTGCGACTCACGGCAAAGCCGATGCCAATCCTGTACTGGTGGCGCAGGTACGCATCGATGGTTTCCCGGTTGTTGTGGTGCACCCGCACGGTCGGTTCGAGAAAGATCGGCTCATCGTTTTCCGCCAGCCGCGCGCTCAGGATGGCGTCTTCACCGGGCCACAGATCCTCCGGGAATCCTTTGTATCGTTCAAAGACCTCCCGCTTAAATACTGCGCAGTAGGTGGGCAGGCTGCCGATACGCTGTCGGGACTGGTTCCCGAAGAACCCGTTAAATTCCGAGATGAACGACACCCAGCTCGCGAGGCCGGGATTGCCGTTTTCCACGCAGCCCACGATGGCGGCCTGGTCGGGGTGGTGTTCAAAGGAGGAGAGGATGTTGGTGAGATGCGCCTTGGGTACCATGCAGTCGGCATCGAGGAAGGCGATGAGCTTGCCGCGGGCCATGGCTACCCCCAGGTTGCGCGCCTTTCCGGGGAGGGCTTTCTCCTCCAGGTGCTTGAGCCGGACTTCCGGGAAATGCTTTTCCACGTAGCGGTGGGTGCCGTCATCGGAGCTGTCGACCATGATCACCTCGGCGTTCTGGCCGTCGAGGGCCTCGCGCACACTGC
>JAYGFS010000243.1:0-8334 GCA_046581765.1 Verrucomicrobiota bacterium | reverse complement strand
ATGGAAATCACCCCTCTGGATAATGGAGCGTTCCTCCCCGCCAAAAAGTCAGTATTCCTGTAATGAGGAGCCTTGGAGATTGGGCATGGGTTAGAAAGCGGTCAGGAACCGATTAGACGAATTTTTGGCCTTGCCTACACCCTTTTCACCCGTCAGAAAAGATTCCACATGTCCCGAGCGCATAGACTATCTTGTCCGCAACACAGAAGGGGAGCACCCACCCGCATGGGTACGATCATTTCCCCTCTTTCGATCCGTTGTCATCCGGTCATTCACGCCCTCCTGGCCCTGAGCCTTTTCACCCCCGTATTTGCGGGGAATTCCGAATCTGCATTACAAGAAGCATACGATGAGCGAGCCACAACCGTGGCGGTGGACAACGCCCAGGGACAATTCGATCTCGGCCATTTTTTCTTCACCCAACACGCCAAAAGCCTGGAAGGCCTGGAGCTGGCAAAGAAAGCCTTCACCCTGGCCGCCGGCCACTTTGAGATTACCACCAGGGATGGATCGATCATCAAGTACAACGTGGCCGCACCGGTGGCCGGACAATGGACGACCATCTCCGGCGACTACGCCCCCGAGCTGGAAAAAGCATTCGAATACAATGTCCTCCAGGAAACCAAGCAGAGCAAAGACAAGAGCGCGAAGAAAAAGGCGGCGATCGAACTGGATGCCGAAGAACAACTCGACGCCTTGCAACGTGTCGCGACCACGCAGACGGCCCCGGTCAAGGCCGTGATACCCATCGCTTACAGCATGGTGGGCGTTGTCAGTGCCCGCAGCAAATCGCTGGATGAAAAACTGAACCCGGATTACTGGAAAATGGTTTTCGCGGTCATCGGCGGACTCGGCATCTTCCTGATCGGCATGAAAAGCATGTCCGAAGGCATCCAGGCGGTGGCGGGGTCGCGTTTGCGGAAGATGATCAGCTCCGTAACCGATAATCGCTTCTCCGCCATCGGGTGCGGCACCCTGGTAACCTGCATGATTCAATCGAGCTCGATCACCACGGTCATCGTGGTGGGCTTTGTAAACGGCGGACTGATGGTGCTCCACCAGGCGATCGGCGTCATCATGGGTGCCAACATCGGCACCACCATCACGGGCTGGATTCTCGTGATGAAAATCGGCAAATACGGCTTGCCGATCCTCGGCATCGCCGCCTTTTTCTACCTGATGTCCAAGCGTGAGCGGGTCCGCTACATCGCGATGGCGATCATGGGGCTGGGCATGGTGTTCTTCGGGTTGGAGATGATGAAAAACGGCTTCAAGCCCATGGCCGGCGTGCCGCAGTTCGAAGCAACCTTCAAGCTCTTTGGCGCACACTCCTATCTCGGCGTCTTGAAATGTGCGGCGGTGGGCTGCCTGCTGACCTTCCTCGTCCAGAGTTCTTCCGCCACCCTCGGCATCACCATCGGCCTCGCATCTACAGGGATTATCCCGTTCGAAACGGCCGCAGCCCTGGTGCTTGGCGAGAACATCGGAACCACCATCACGGCCTGGCTGGCCTCCCTCGGCGCAACAACCAACGCGAAACGAGCGGCCTATTTCCACGTCTTGTTCAACCTGGTCGGCGTCTTCTGGGTGACGGCCATCTTCGCGATCTATATAAAAATAGTTGGCTCCGTAATCAACTCCACCATGGGTCTGTCGCCACTCAACCTGGTGTACGCTGAAATGCCCGACAAGCTTTTCTACGCCCAAGTGGTGACCACCGCGATCGCGGCAACCCACACGATCTTTAACCTCACCAACACCGCCATATTCCTGCCCTTCGTGCGTTTCTTCGCTCGTTTCCTGGAACGCGTGGTGCCGGACAAGGACGCCAAGGAGATCGGCCACCTGCAACGCCTGGATATGCGCATGGTCGAATCGCCCGCGATCGCCATTGAACAGAGCCATAGCCAGATTTCCCGGATGGGTGAAGGCCTGGGCAAGATGATGGACTGGACCCGCACCCTGCTCAATTCAGCCCAACCGGAAGAGGAACTCGTAAAAAAGGTCTTCCACCGGGAAGAGGTCATGGATCAGGTGCAGGTCGAGACGACACAATTCCTCACGGAACTGATGAGTGGCAATATTTCCCACGACGTGGCCAACGAGGGGCGTGTCCAGATCCGGATAGCCGACGAGATGGAATCGGTCAGCGATTACATCAGCGTTCTGTTGAAGGCCTACCTGACCTTGAACAAAAAGGGATCACATTCCGTGCCAGCCAGCAGGAGGAACTCAACGCGCTTCACGATGTGGTCAGCACCTATGTTAGCCTCATCACGGCCGCGTTTGAAAGCAACCAGGCCGAAATCGTGACCAAGGCCCATTCACAAGGGGAAGGCATTACGCATCACGTGAAGAGACTGCGCGACGAGCACCTGGAATGCATGAGCGAAGAAAAGATCGACCCCTCCCTGACCATGTCGTACATCGGCATATTGAATGCCTACCGGAAGATCAAGGACCACCTGCAGAACGTGGCCGAAGCGATGGCGGGCGGGAAATTGAACCGACCACGGTGATCAAGAGTATCTTCGGCCGCCCACCACCAAGGTCCTTCGGCCAGGTTTAAGCTACTGGTCACGGCTACGCTTTTCTACGCAATCCGCTTTACCCTGCAGCCTGCAGGGTCTACGGATGTGCGGAACGAAGATTGAACCATGACGCACCCCGAGTCCACCCAACCCGAAGAGCTGCGCACGCCTGACGCCGAGCTGGTCGAGGCGCTGCAGGAACTGGTCCAGCGCGGGGAGCGGCACCTTACGCTTGCGGCGGTGATCGACATGTTCCCCGCCGACCTCGCCCAGATCCTCGTGCGGCTGCCAGAGGAAAAGGGGCAACAGCTCTTCCATTGGCTCTCCGACGAACAGGCCGGCGATGTCCTCGCAGAGCTGAAGGACGCCTTTCGGGGCGATCTCCTGGAAGATGCCCCACGCGAGCGTCTCACCGCGATGCTCGACGAGCTTGATACCGACGACGCGGCAGACGTCATCGCGGATTTGCCCGAGGCCCTGGGACAGGAAATCCTGCCGACCCTGAAAGAACACGAAGAGGTCGAGGAGCTCCTGCAGTACGACGAGGAATCCGCAGGCGGGATCATGGGCGCGGAATACGTGGCGGTGCCGCAGAATATAACCGTTTCCGAGGCGACGGAGGAAGTCCGCAGGAACGCCGAGACCGTGGAAGTGGTCTATGCCCTTTTTGCCCTGGACGAGGATGAAAAACTGGCCGGTGTCGTCAGCCTGAGACGACTCCTGCTCAGCCCCGCCGACACCCGGATCACCGAGATCATGAACAAAGACGTGATCAGCGTCCCCACCAACCTGGACCAGGAAGAAGTCGCCCTGATCATGGAGAAGTACAACCTGGTTTCACTCCCCGTCGTTGACCCCGAGAACCGCCTGGCTGGCCAAATCACGATTGATGATATTGTCGACGTCATCCGCGATGAGGCGGAAGAAGACATGATGAAAATGAGTGGGGTGCGGAGCTGCGAGGAGCCAACGGATTCGGTGCTGCATATCGTCGCCGGTCGCCTGCCCTGGCTACTGGCCGGACTCATCGGGGCAGGCCTGGCCGCCCTGGTCATCGGCTCATTTCAGCACGCCCTGCGGGAGGCGACCCTGCTCGCAGTCTTTATTCCCATCGTTATGGCAACCGCGGGCAATGCCGGCATCCAGAGTTCCGCAATCGCGGTACAGGGCCTGGCCACGGGCGATGTCTGGTTGACGGATATCTCCAGGCGCCTGAGCAAGGAGTTGAGGGTGGCTCTGCTGAACGGCGTGGTTGCTGCATGCGTTCTGGGCGTGGCGATCTTGCTGATCGCGCAGGTTTATCCCCTGACACGACCGGTAGAACTGGCCGGTACCGCGGCGTTGTCGCTGGTACTGGTCATCGTGCTTGCCACCTGTATCGGGGCGAGTATCCCGCTCCTGCTTGAGCACCTGAAGATAGATCCCGCCATCGCAACGGGACCCTTTATCACGACGAGTAACGACATCATGGGCATCCTCATCTTTTTCCTGCTGGCGGACTGGATTTACCTCTAGGCCAAGCCCTCAGAAACTTCGTTTGAGCCCGTATTTGCAAGCTAAACCATTCTTGACAGCGATGCGGCGTCTGGTAGGGTCCCCGCCGCTAATCGAATGCCCATCGGGGCCTTTGTTTGGCGATTCCAAGGGTTTGTTAGGGGGCGGTTCGCATTGGTAACCACCCATTTTTGAAACTTTAGACCGATACGGAGAAGTTCACACATGACAGCAAAATCGAGTAGCGGTACGTCCAGACGGACAAAAAAGTATGTCTATTTTTACGGGTTCGGAAAAGAGAACACCGAGGGCGACCGAACCTATAAAGCCGTTCTCGGCGGCAAGGGCGCCAACCTCGCGGAGATGTCCAACGCCAATATCCCGGTCCCTCCCGGCTTTACGATTTCCACCGAAGCCTGCGCTTATTTCAGCAAGAACAATAACAAGCATGCGCCTGGCATGATCGACCAGGTCAAGCAGCAGCTGGCCAAGCTGGAAAAGAAAATGGGGAAGAAACTCGGTGATCCCCGTGACCCGCTGCTTGTTTCCGTCCGCTCCGGCGCAGCGATTTCCATGCCGGGCATGATGGATACCGTCCTCAACCTTGGCCTCACCGACAAGTCGATCCTCGGCTTCATCAAACAAACCGGAAATGAACGCACGGCCTGGGATTGCTACCGTCGATTCATCGACATGTTCGGTGATGTGGTCATGGGGCCATCCAGTGGGCTGACCCACCACGACTTCGAGGTCGAACTCGACAAGATCAAGAAAAAGTACAAGGCGAAGTCCGACACGGACCTCAACGCCGCCCAGCTCAAGGAGCTAGTCGAGGCGTATAAGAAGCTGTACCAGCGCAAAGTGAAGAAACCTTTCCCCCAGGATCCATTCAAACAGCTGGAACTCTCGATCCAGGCCGTCTTCGGCTCCTGGAGTTCCGAACGAGCAGATAAATATCGCCAGATCAACAAGATCACCGGCTTGCTCGGCACGGCCGTAAACATCTGCACGATGGTCTTCGGGAACATGGGGGAAGAATCCGGAACCGGCGTGGCTTTCACGCGCGACGGGTCCACGGGTGAAGCCAAGCCAATGGGCGAATACCTGATCAACGCCCAGGGCGAAGACGTGGTCGCCGGTATCCGTACGCCTAAAAACCTCGACGATATGCCGAGTGAAGAGAACGCGGTGTGGAAGAAATCCTACACCGAACTCTGTAGGATCATGGCACGCCTTGAAAAGCATTACAAATACCCCCAGGACGTGGAATTTACCGTCCAGGAGGGCAAGCTCTGGATGCTCCAGACCCGCAACGCCAAGCGCGTAGGCCTGGCTGGCATTCGGTGGGCCGTGGAGATGGCCACGGGCAAAGATGTGTATACCGGTAAACCCCTGCCTAAACTGCTCACGCCCAAAAAAGCGCTCATGACGGTTTCCGGCGACGACATGGAACAATTACTCTTCCCGATCTTCGACACCTCGGTAGAGCGGAAACAACCGGCACTGGTCAGCGCCCTTCCGGCCGGACCGGGTGCGGCGGTGGGACAAATTGTATTCGAAGCGGACGAGGCAGAAGCCATTGTCAAGAAGGACCCGACCGCCCAACTCATCCTCGTGCGCCACGAAACCTCACCCGAGGATGTCGGCGGGATGTGGGCCGCCCAAGGTATCCTGACCACGACCGGCGGCATGACCTCGCACGCAGCGGTTGTGGCTCGCGGCTGGGGCAAGTGCTGCATCTGTGGCGCGGGCGACATGGTCATCGATTATAAGAAAAAGACCCTGCGGATGAGCGGAAAAACCTTGAAAGCAGGGGACTGGCTGAGCCTTAACGGATCAACCGGAAACGTCTACCAGGGACAGATTCCGACCGAATCGAGCCCGGTGGTCGCAGCGGTGAAAAAAGTTTCGGCTCGCAAGCACCCGATCTACAAGATGTACAAGCAGATCTCTGACTGGTCAGATGAGTTCCGCGAGATAAACGTTCGCGCCAACGCCGATACCCCGGAGGATGCCAAGATGGCCCGCAGCTTCGGTGCAGAAGGAATCGGCCTTTGCCGGACGGAACACATGTTCTTTGAAGGCGACCGGATCTGGGCTATTCGCGAATTCATTCTCGCGGACGACCTGAAGGACCGCAAGAAGGCCCTCGCCAAGCTCCTGCCCTACCAGCGGAAGGACTTCGAAGGCCTGTTTCGCGCGATGAACGGCCTCCCGGTTACCATTCGACTGCTCGATCCGCCGCTGCACGAATTCGTGCCCCATTCCGCCAGGGACATGAAGGAAATGGCGAAGCGCCTCGGCGTCCCCCTCGCAAAGGTGGAAGAGCGCGTCAAGCAGCTGCATGAGTTCAACCCGATGCTCGGTCACCGCGGCTGTCGCCTTTCCATCACCTATCCTGAACTCTGTATCATGCAGACCCGGGCAATCATCGATGCGGCCTGCAATGTCGCCAGGAAAAAGATCCGCGTCTTTCCGGAGATCATGATCCCGCTCATCGGAAGCAAGGCCGAGCTGGACTTCCTGGAGAAGATCGTTCGTAATACCGCGGAAAAAGTGATTAAAAACAAGGGTGTAAAGGTAAAATACCTGGTGGGCACCATGATTGAGATCCCGCGTGCAGCGCTGACCGCCGACGAGATCGCAGAAACGGCCGAGTTCTTCAGCTTCGGAACCAACGACCTGACCCAGATGAGCTTCGGCTTCAGCCGGGATGATATCGGTAGTTTCCTTCCAGATTACCTGACTGAGAAGATCCTGCCGGCTGACCCTTTTGCCCAGCTCGACACCACGGGCGTGGGCCAATTGGTCCAGATGGGCGTTCGAAAAGGCCGCGAAACACGGCCAAATCTGAAATGTGGGATCTGCGGAGAGCATGGCGGAGACCCGGCCTCGATTAAATTCTGCGTGAAAGCCGGCCTGGATTACGTGAGCTGCTCCCCATACCGGGTGCCGATCGCTCGCCTCGCCGCGGCTCAAGCGGCCATCAGTGTAAAATAGCAAGACGCTTAAAATAAACAGTTTACGAAAAAAGGGGGCCGGTTCTGGGCCCCCTTTTTCTCGCCCCGGGCGGAGCGGCAGAAAAACAAATCAAAAAAAAATGGATATTTAGTCTAAAATTTGCGAAGCGACAAATGTACACTAGTATATAGCTTGGGCTATTTTGAACGTAAGGTGGGCCTCATACGTCTGACTTACTGGATAAATATTCCAGACAACAACACAACAACAACAACACAACGACTTGCAGTTCAAGGAGGAAGGCCCGCCATGGCCCGTCCGCAGGCTGCATAAAAGAAGCGGGAAACAACAATGTATAACGACAACAAAGCGATAAAGATATATCTTCGCGAAATTGGGACGGTCGACCTTCTGACTCCGAAGGAGGAGGTTCAGTTGGCCAAACGGATCCAAAAGGGGGATGAGGCAGCTCGCCAGCACATGATTACGGCCAATCTGCGCCTCGTGGTGAAGATCGCCCAGTATTATAGCGGCCTCGGCTTACCCCTCCTGGACCTGATTTCTGAAGGCAACATCGGCTTAATGAAAGCTGTCGAGCGTTTCGACCCGACGAAAGGTGCCAAACTCAGCACCTATGCGGCCTGGTGGATCAAACAGTCCATCAAGCGCGCACTGGCGAATCAGAGCAAGACGATTCGGCTGCCGGCTCACTTGGTCGACAAGATCTCCAAGATGCGGCGTAACACGCACGCGCTGACGGAACAGCTCGGCCGGGAGCCGACGAACGAGGAGATTGCTTTCGCCATGGACGTGAAAACCAAGGTGATCGCGCACTGGAAAACGGTTTCACTCAGCCCGGCATCCCTGGATGCCCCGTTGAACGATGACGACGGGGCCGCATTCTCCGAGATTATCGGCGATGACAAGGCGCTCACGCCCTTCGAGAACATCAACCGCATCCAGGTGAACAGTAATGTGAACCGAATGATGGAGAAACTTGACGACCGGGAGCGTGACATCCTGATGTACCGCTACGGCTTGAAAGGGCACAAGGTCGAAACCCTGGAAACGGTCGGCGAACGGTTCAAGATCACCCGCGAGCGCGTACGACAGATCCAGAACGCCGCCGTGAAGAAACTCAAGGGCATGCTCGAAGAGTACGAACGACCGAGGATTGTCAAACGCTCCGCGACGAACGCATGAGCATTGAGAAAATTCGGGAAGCGATCAGAGATGTTCCCGACTTTCCCAAGCCAGGCATTCTCTTCAAGGACATCACGCCTGCCCTGCAGGATCCGGACCGGCTTCGAGAAATCGGCGACCTCTTCTACGAGCGCTATAAAGACTT
>JAYGFS010000230.1:0-1777 GCA_046581765.1 Verrucomicrobiota bacterium | reverse complement strand
CCGGTCCGCAAATCCTGCCCGCGGCGAACCTGCTCATGCAACACCTGGAGCAACGGGCCTGGGAGCCGGATGCGCTTCCCGCTCGCCTGCAGCCCAACGCCACCCGGCTGGAGAAGCTGGCCACGCGACTGCACCCCGGGTCCCACGATGCGATCGGCCGGGCCCTGGTCGCGGTCTCTGCCGCATACGCCGGGAAAGAAAATCTCGGGGAGGTCGAAAAGGCGACCCGGGCCCGGGCCGAGGTGATGATCGTCGACAGCCGTCTCCCCCCGCTCGCAATCTACCTGGTCGACACCTTCACCGCGGACCCGAAAAAAGCGCAAGCGCCACACCTGCTCGACTTGCTGGTAAAGATCTCCAGCCGGGTGGGCGAGCTGGACGACGGGCGCAAGGCCAAGCTGGTGAGCGGGCTGCTCGCCTTCGTCCGGAGCCAGGCCGGCGCAGCCGATACGCCGGCGGCCAAGGCGAAACTGGGCAAGGCGAGCAGGCTCATGGCGAGTCCCGGTCTCGTCCTGCGAAGCGAACAACTGGCCGCCGGGCTGCACGAGATCACCGAGCCTCCGGCCCTCGCGTGGGCGATCAAGGAGATCAAGTCCGGCCCCGGCTTCGCGAGCCAGGCCACCCTCCGCTCCCTGGCCGACCAGGCCGTGAAGGAAAGCCCTCAGCGCAACGCGGTCTACGGCACCTTACTGGATGGCCTGGACAGGCTCGGCGGTGCGAGCACGCCGGACACCCTGGCCAGCCGCCTGCGGGCGGATTCGGTTGCCCCGGTGCTCGCCGCCCTGCTCGCGGGAATGGACCCCCTGAACCGGGCCCTGGCCGCGAGTGGCGACCCCAAGGTGCAAGCCCCGCTGAAACGGGAACTATCCCGGGCGGAGAGCATCCTGACCACCAGCGGTCTCCCGGGTATCCCCCTGCTCCTGGTCACGGAATTAAGTGCCGACCCCAAGCGGCCGGAAGCCGAAACCCGCTTCAAGCTGCTGGCCAGGATGCCCCAGCGCTACCGGGAACTGGATGCCGCCCAACAGCAGGTGCTCTTCGACGCCTACTGCGCCTTCGCAGACGCCCGCTTGACCGCCGATTTAAAGGGGCCGGCCAAGGCCATGGTCGAGCAGGCCGGCACCCTGCTGAGCACGCCCCGACTTCCGGGCATGGCCCCGCGCTTTGCCGGCCGCCTGGCCAAGCTGAAAGCCGGTCCGCAGGCCGACTGGACCGCTCGGCAGCTCGGGCGGATGAAAGGAAAACTCGACGACACCTCGATCAAGACCCTGTGCACCTATTTAAGTACCGGGGGTGAAAACAACGCTCTCGCGGGCTCCCTGCTCCTCGATCACCTGGAGGCCCTGGCCGCTCCCGACAAAGCGGAGCAGTTACCCTCCCTGCTCGCCACGGATGTCCAGAACGCCCTCGCCGGGGCCCTGCGCGCGCAACTCGAGCGTCAACTGGCCCTGGCTGAAAAACCCAAGGGGACCGCCGCCGCGGAACAGGCGCGCATGCAGGACATCCTCTGTGCCGGTCGCTTCCCCCGGGTCATCCACGGCTTCTACGAAGGGCTGGTGAAGGATCCTGCGCGCCCTGCTGCCGACACCTACGTCGAATTGCTCGCCCGGGAACCGGCGCGCCTGGTCGAACTGAGCGAATCCCAGCAGGGCGGCCTCGCCACCGCGCTGGTCAGCTACCTCGATACCCGCAGCGATGTCAAGCAGGCCGACCAGGCCAAGCAGGCGATGCGCCTGCTGAACGCGGCGCAGTTGACGCCGGCGATCAGCGTGATTTC
>JAYGFS010000207.1:0-2726 GCA_046581765.1 Verrucomicrobiota bacterium | reverse complement strand
CCGTCTATCTGCGCGTTGCTGCCCATCGCGTCTCTCCCTCTATGGGTCGTGCGAGAGGCCCCCGCTGATTCAGCGTATAGCTCCGAATTTCAGCGAACGATGAAGACAGACGTATGGTCCGGAAACACCTCAGGGCATTCTGTGTGTCACGAAGGCCAAAAATCGGGTCCTTGAGCGGGACGGATCTGCGGACATCGCGTTGGTATAAAACGTTGATTCTATGAGAGGTGTGCAAAGGAAAAACTGGTGGGCCCGCTCGGACTCGAACCGAGGACCAAGGGATTATGAGTCCCCTGCTCTGACCAACTGAGCTACGGGCCCGCCAAGGGTTTCTTTTTGCACCCTTTTCGCTGTTTTTCAAGCGGGAGCTGGCAGCAAAAGGCCGCCGTGGCCCCGGGGAAGGGGCCGGTATCCGTGTTCATTCGCGAAGGTGCCCGGGGTTCGGGGGGAATAGATCCGTCCGTCGCGCAGCGAGGACCGGGAGCTGCGCCCGCACACGGGCGGGCAGGTCAAGATCCAGGTCCGCGTCAATACAGGCTTCCGCATCCCCCGCTGCGCACGCGATCACCTCCCCGGAGGGATCGATCACCTGGCTCAAGCCGCAGAAGGTCGTGGGCCCGTCCTGTCCCGCCCGGTTGACCGCGAGGACATAGGCCTGGTTCTCGATGGCCCGTGCGCGCAGCAGGGTATTCCAGTGTTCCACCCGGGGAAAGGGCCAGGCGGAGACCAGGAGGATCAACTCCACGCCGAGAGCGCTGTAGTGCCGGAACAGTTCCGGGAAGCGCAGGTCAAAACAAATGGCTGCGCCGCAACAGGCGGTGTCCCCCAGCATGAAGGTCTCGAGCCGGTCGCCCGGGGTGATGACGTCCTCCTCCTGGAAGACCGTCGCGGGGTGGGTCTTCCGGTAGCGATGCACCACTTCGCCGGCCGCGTCAAAGACGACCAGGCTGTTGTAGATCTTTTCGTCCTCCCGCTCGGACAGGCCGCAGGCGACGGACAGGCCCGCCTCGGCTGCGGCCGACTGGATGCGGCGCCAGTCCGCCGTGCCCGCGTGTTCGCGCAGCAGGTCCATGTGGTACCCGGTATCCGCCAGTTCCGGGAACAGGACCAGGTCGAGGCCCGCCGAGGCGCGGATGTGTTCCACGATCTTTTCCAGGTTGGCATCCACGTTCCCGGGGAGGCAATCGATCTGGGCGAGGCGTACCTTCATGCTGCTGCGCAGCGTTGCAATTTACCGTGGGGTTTGCAAGGTTCCGCCATGCGGATTGTCTGCGCCGACACCTTAACCCTTGGGAAAGAAGCCTTCGCCACGATCGGCGAAGTGACGCTGCTTCCCGAGGCGGACATCGACCGGGCCGCGGTGGCCGGGGCGGACGCCCTCATCGTCCGCTCGAAAACGAAGCTCAACCGGGACCTGCTCGAGGGCTCCGGGGTCCGCTTCGCGGCGACCGCAACCGCGGGGACGGACCACGTGGACACGGCCTGGCTGGCCGGGGCCGGGATTGCGTTCTATGCCGCGGCCGGGTGCAATGCCCCGTCCGTGGGACAGTACCTGAGCGCGGCCCTCCTCCACCTGGCCGAGAAGTATGACATGGATCTCGTGGGGAAAACCCTCGGCATCGTCGGCCATGGCCAGGTGGGGAGGCAGGTCGAGGCCAAGGCGCAGGCCCTCGGCATGCAGGTCCTGTTAAACGATCCGCCCCTCTTTGACGAAACGGGTGACGGGCGATACCTGCACCTCAAGGAACTGGTCCCGGCCTGTGATGTCCTGACCCTCCACGTGCCGCTTACCGACGCGGGCCCGCATCCAACCCGCGCCATGGTCAGCGAGGAGTACCTGCGCCTGCTCAAGCCGGGCGCCTTCCTGGTCAACACCTGCCGCGGCGAGGTTGTTCCACCGCATGGGATCGCGCATACGCTGCGCGATGGCGTCCTCCAGGGCGCGGTGCTCGACGTGTGGGACCCGGAGCCGCAGGTCCCGTCCTTCCTGCTCGACCTGGTCGACGTGGGGACGGCGCATATCGCCGGTCATTCCTTCGAGGGAAAATTCAACGGCACCCGGATGTGCTACGAGGCCGCCTGTACCTTCTTTGGCCTGGCGGCCTGCCTTGACGCGGGGCCGCTTGCGCCGGTAGCCTGCGCGGAGCCGCTCACGCTCACCCCGGGACCGGCGGCCCTCGCCGAGGCGGTTCGCGCGAGTTACGATATCCTCCAGGACGACCACCTGTTGCGGGAATCGATGGCCATGGACGAGGCGGAGCGGGTCCAGGGCTTCAAGAAGCTGCGGACGGACTACCGCCTGCGCCGGGAGTTTCCGGCCTGGACCGTACAATTGAACGGGACGGACCCGGTCCTGTCTGATACCTTGAGATCCCTGGGATTCCAGGTGCCTTGACATGAGCCCCCCCGACGACAGGTATGAAATAGACCCTCCGGCGTCCTCCGGCCTGGTGGACCGGATCCGCCGCCAACCGAAGGTGTATGCCGCTTGGGCGGCGGCCCTCCTGTTTCTTTTCCTCGTGGGCATGCTGATCATTACCAACGTCGCGCTCTACGGGCAGAACCAGGAATTGATTGCCGCCCTGCGGTTGAACCCGCACGAGCCGGGGGTGTGGGCCCCGGGCAAGACGAATGCGGTTGCCGAGGCCCGGCAACAGGCAACCGTGAACGAGCAACACATCTACCTGCTCGATGAAATCCAGACGCAGCAATTACAGTTGATCGCG
>JAYGFS010000177.1:0-1824 GCA_046581765.1 Verrucomicrobiota bacterium | reverse complement strand
CCGCGATCCAGGATTGCAAGGCGGCGGTCAGGTTCTTGCGGGCGAAGGCCAAGGTGTTCGGCATTGATAGCGCCAAGATCGGAGCGATCGGCCTTTCCGCCGGTGGACACCTCACCGCGTTACTTGCAACGTCCGCAGGGGTAAAAGAACTGGAAGGCGAAGGCGGGCATGAACCGTTCAGCAGTGGGATTCAAGCAGCTGTGCCGATGGGCGCGCAGACAGACTTTCTATCCGGCCGAACACGGGACATTTCCGCAATCGAGGAAAGGGGCCGGATCTGGAGGCAGTTTCTCGGCGGCACGCAGGAGGGGCAGCCGGCGACCTATCGTCTTGCGTCGCCGCTGCATCACCTCGACAAGAATGACCCGCCCTGTTGGTTCATTGCGGGTGAAAAGGACGATCCCAGCACGCATGCCGAAACCTTTCGCCAGCGAATGAAAGAACTGCGTGTCCCGGCCGAACTCACGGTCATCAAGGATGCCCCACACGGGTTTCTTAACCAGCAAGCCTGGTTCGATGAGATGATCGAGGTGACGGACGCGTTTTTTAGCAGCGCGCTGAAGTAGCTCAAAAAATGATCGGTCGCTGCCGTCCTCCCACTTACTCCAGGGCCGCACGATAATAGAGGGTGGTGCCCGGTGGATTGGCGTGATCGATGAGGATGTTGCCGAGCGGGTCGGCCACCACGCTGCCCAGGACCTGCCAGTTGACCGGGAGCGTCCGGATATCCTGGGTCCACTGGATCTGGTACGAGGCCCCGGGGGTGCCGATGAAGGCGATGCGGTAGTCCCCGTTGGGCAGGTGTTCAAGTCCCCCCGTGTCGCCCACGGCGGCTATGCCGCTGGGGGTGCTGCCCACCTGTACGTGGACCAGGCCGATGGCATTGTCCGTCCCGTCCGAGACGACGTAGGTAAAGCTGTCGCCGCCCGGGTAGCCGGGGGGTGGGGTATAGGTCACCATGTCGTTGCTCAGGGTAATGCCGCCGCCGTTGACGCCGTTCGGCATCACGCTCAGGATGGCCAGCGGCCCCGGGCCGGCCCCGACCAGGTCATTGGCCAGCAGGGTCGCCAGGTCCACGCTCACGCTGTTGGTGTCGGTCCGGGTCATGGTATCCGGCCCGGCGTAGACCCGTTGATCGCCGGTTGCGGTCAGGGTGACCAGGCCGGCCGTGTAGCTGATGGTGAAGGCCTCGCCCTGGGCACTCAGCGGTGCCCCCTCGGGAAGGTTGTTAAAGGTGCCCGTGATGTTTCCGTCGTAGGTGGCGATGACGAGGGTATCGCTGGCGGTGGGCAGGTATCCCGGGTCGCGCTGCAGGTCCAGGGTTGCGTTGTTCAGGTCGATATCCCCGCCAAGGTCCAGGCGGTCGACGCCCGCCAGTGTCGGGTTATCCAGTTCTGCCACGTACACGGATGAGAAGTTGCTGAAGACGAGGTCCGACCCGAGGGGCAGGACGCCTGGGCTCGCACCCGGGCTCAGCGTGCCCTGCACGCCGATCCATACCGCGCCGGCGATGCTGCCGGTGCCGCTGAGCACCCCGCCTTGCTCAACCAGGACCTGGGCGGTGCCGGTTGAGGCGTTGCCGCTCGCCACCACGATGCCACCCGCGATCGAGGTGCCCCCGGTGTAGTTGTTGGTTCCGGACAAGGTCACGGTGCCACTGCCCATCTTCGCCAGGTGGCTGTCCGGTGTACGGGTCAGGGTGAGTTCCCCGAACAGGTTGACCGCGGGTCGTCCGGGAAAGGTCGCACTGCCCACCAGGGCACCCGGGGATCCCCCGTTGTCGGCAAACAGGTTCACGGTGAAATTCTCCAGGCGTTGCTGGCA
>JAYGFS010000149.1:0-10654 GCA_046581765.1 Verrucomicrobiota bacterium | reverse complement strand
TAGATTACGGCTCCATCATCGGCAAAAAGATCATACTCCCACTGGGCAACATTGATGTCTCCACTGAAATCAAAGGCGTGGCGAAAATAGTGGGTCGTCGGCGGGTTGAGATTGATTTCCGTTCCGGCAGGACCGTTCAGTGCTCCCGTTTCTCGATACAACAGGGCGGGACCACGCGGCCAGGAAAGATCGTCGTAAGAAGGGGCGATCCAGGCCGTGCCGAGGTCAACATTGCTCTGCTCGTAGGCCCATATCGCCGGCAATTCCACCAGGGTCGTCACCACGGTCTCGACCGTGGGCGTGGTGTTCTCCGTTCCGGGCGTCGGCAGGAGAAGCTCATCGATGGCGAGCCCGCCATCCGGCACTCGACCGGCAGAGATATCCGTCACCTCGCTCTGAAAGTTCACGAGATCGATGGGGTACAGGTTCTCATCGTTCAGGGCGATCCATTCATGCAGGGCGGCGAGCTTGAAGGACAATGCCCGGGCATCCGTTGGATCCGCTTCGCCGACGGCATGGAACACCGCGAAGCCCGATCCCGCGATAAAGCTCAGCGGGGCAATCACATGGCGCCCCGGGTCCGCCTGGGGTTCGTCGGTTAGGGTTAAGCCGCCCAGGTACACGGGCAGGCTATCGGGATTGTACAGCTCGATAAAATCGTCCTCAAGACGAACCTCGGCCGCCGCCAGCCACTCGTTGATCCGCAGCCCATAGGGATCACCAAAGGGCTGTGCGATATTGGGCGCACCGGGTGTCGGTCGGGTCAAGGCCCAGGTCGCACCGCCAGATCCCGTACGCCCGATCGAGAAATCCGGGATTTGCATGCCAAAGGAAACAGTATCCAGCAGGGCCCCGCCCTTCGCAACCGCGTCATGCAGGAACACCCCTTCCCCATCGTCATCCAAGCCAAAACCCAGGTGGGTACCCGGGAGTGCCGTCTCGGAATCGGCGTAGAGCACCAGGTATTCACCCCCGGCGATACTGCTTCCCGGAGCAAAAACAAATTTTCCCGGCTGGGCGGAATCATCGCTGAGCTGCATCCCCGAAAGATCCACCGGGTTCGCTCCGCCATTGTAGAGCTCGATGAGATCTGGATAGCTTCCGGCATGCTCAAAGGCCGCGGTGTTCGAGGCCAGGGCCTCATTAATCCGCAATTGAGTAAACGAAGGATCCACGGTCCATAGACGGGATTCCGTGAGCCCACTCTGCTGCCTGCCGGCAAAATCCCGGCCGCGGACCTGAACCTTGTACGTCCCCGGGGCCAGGCCGACGAGTTCGATTTCAGCCGTTCGCGTGGTGCCACCCACCGGGTCGAAGCCGTTCCCGATCGCCAGCTCGTCACTCCATGGACCGCTATTCACCCGATATACATAGGAAAAGATGCCCGGGCCGCCGATGCTCAGGCTGGCCGAATTCAACGGGGTAATCTCGGGGGGTTCGCCGGTGATGTAGATGCCCTCCGCGATGGCAGCCCCGAGGTCCTGGCCGGCCAGGCCCGCTCCAGCCGCGGGCGAACCCGGGAGTAAAGCAAACGGGCCCAAGGCCTCATCGATAAAATGCGGGTGTCCGATAAGGGTCTGCGGATCGAGGGTCAACCCGGTACCGATGCGGGTGGAGATGAGGGCTTCCGCCAGGCTTTGTGCCATCAGGTTATGCTCCAGTTCCACCACGGTCTCAACCCCACCGGGCAGGTCCACGTTGCCAAAGATACGGGGACAATCGACAAATATATTGTTGCCGACGTACGCACCATTCCCTGCCTGGGCACCCGGTTCGTCCACGAACAGGTTGATCGCGGAGGCCAGGTTCGGGTTGCCAAAGGGATCCGTGAAGTCCGGGTGTACCTGTACAATCGTATTGTTCTCGAAGATCGTGGTCGCTCCGGCCTTCAAGTCGATCGCATGATCGACATCCCAGAAAACATTCCGCGTGGCAACGATCAAGGTGTTCGATCCCGCATCCCCGGTGGATATGGCACTCGCGTAGCCCTCATCGGAATTCTGATTATCCTTGTCCACATGCATGAACAGGTTGCCGGAAACATATACATCCCCCCCGAGATTCAACTCGTCATCCCCCACCCCGGTGAAGACGTTATCCAGGACCTGCAGGATCGGGCCCGGACGGCGACCACTGTCCACATCAATCACATCGTTGTGCCCCTTGTTCGTGCCAAAGCGGTTGCCCTGGATAATGAAAAACCCAGTCGCCGGGAAAGCCCCCTCGCTTGTGATATGCTCGCTGATGTCGTCGAGGCCCAGGGCTTCCGCATTTTCCCCCGGTCCAAACATATCCGGGAAAACCGACTCCAGGATCCCAAGCGAGGAACTATCGGCATACACCATGCGCAGGTGTGTCCCGGAGAAGCTCATCTGGTGCAGTACGAGCTCCGAGCGATGAATGCCCACGCTCCCGTTCTCATCCTGGGCATGATGAACATCGGTATGGCTCATCAGGTTGGCACTTGAAAGCGAATCGACAAACTGGATACCACCCCACTTCGGTGGACCGTCCGGGAGTCCCCCGTTGCCGGCGGGATCCGGGACCAGGGCGGCATTGGGAACCGGGCCGCAATAGACGCGCGCGTAAGCTGACCCTTGCGACTTGAGGACCCCGTTCACGGTTATCAGGGCCCCCTGGTCAAAGTACAGGCTCGTGCCGGCCTGGATAGTCAAGGTCGCCCCGGGAGCGATCACCAGCTCGCCACTGATCCGATAGGGGCCATCGCCCGGAGCCAGGGTCGTGTTCGCCGTGATTGGGCCCGTCAAGGCACTGGTCGTTCCATCCTCGTACCAGATCTCGATCCATTGCTCATCCAGCACTTCACCTTCCGCATCCAGGGCCATAACGGTTACCCGGTTAATCCCGGGAAACAGCCCCACGCCAGCGAGACTCCAGGCACCATCAACGGCATCAAGCAGTGCCGCCTGTCCGTTTACCAGGACCGTGTCCGTCGATGTCAGGTCCAGGCTGCCGCTGAGGTCGACGCTGGCCGTCGTGGCCCGTGGAAATCCGCCGACGACGGGAAGTGAATGACTCACCGAGAGCGGGGCGTTGACGATAGTGGATAGGAAGGTCCTCCGCTGATCCATGTAACTGATCACCGCGTCCAGGTCTTCCTGGGTCACCCAGTCACCGAGATGGTTCTGCAGGTGGGCATCAAACGTTGCCTTGGAAAACGCGTTTTCCAGCAGGGCGCGAACGGCGGCGAAGAACTGCCGCCGAATCTCGGGATGTTCAAAGAAGGTGACGAGTTGCGGGAAACGCCCATCCTCCACCGGGCGCGGGATGCTGGAGACCAGGGAGGGAAAAATCGTGTCATTGGGATTCGAGCTGGTGTCCCCTTCGCCGAAGATCGTATCCAGGTCGTGCGGGATCAACTTGAAACGGCCGCTGCTGAAGCCGCGATACATGCAGTAGTCGTCGTCGATGCCATTGCTGAGATTGGTCTCGTAGCTGTTCAGCAGGACCATCCCGGCGAACCATTTGATCCACTGCTCCAGGTCGATGACCGCGCTGACCTGGTCATCATACGATGTCCCGGAGGCCTGGTGCATGGTTTCGACAAAGGCCTGGAGGTCGCTCCAGTCATTTTCGCCGGAGTTGGTCAACTTGGACCATCGGTCAGCCACGTACCACTCGGCAGTCGAGTAGGCCACGGTCGTTCCATAGTGTACGCCCCAGCACTTCTCGTCACGATCGCCGGCCGCACTGCGCTTCTTGTACAGGTTTCCGGCATCATCATTCGGGAATTTATCCGCAAGGTACTCGCTGCCAATCGGCTCTATGTGCACATACGAGCCACGCATGGTACCATCGTTTCGCGCGGCATCTATTCCGTTGATATAAAATTGTACACGCTTTGCATCC
Source organism: Verrucomicrobiota bacterium (assembly GCA_046581765.1). Lineage (GTDB taxonomy): Bacteria > Verrucomicrobiota > Kiritimatiellia > SS1-B-03-39 > UBA6053 > JAPYUI01. Next base: position 6,784 of record JAYGFS010000149.1, on the reverse strand, counting down.
GGAGCGGCCACACCGCTCAGGTTCATGAAATGCATCCCGATGAATTGCAGCCAGGAATAACGGGAATTCAAATTCAAGGAGGACTGTCCCTTCCAGGGATCATCACCCGCGAGATTGATGCGAAGCGGTGGCGGATTGAAGCCGCGACTGCCGTTTCCACGGATCCGCATACCCCCCTGGTAACGAATCGCATCACCGGAGCCTTCGTGAACGATGAAGGTGACATTCAACAGGGCATCGCTTTGACGATTAATGGTGTCGTATTGTCCTTTATCCGCGACCGACATCACGGCCCGGTATACCGCGGTACCGGGAGGATCGGGGGTGCTGTCCACCAGGTAGTAGGCATTGGCGACCTGCCCCTGGTCGGTTGGTGCGGGCCAGGTGCGCGTATGTACGCCATCCTGGGCGCTGATATAAAACTCGATCACGCTGTTTTCCGCCTGGGGCGGGAGCACGACGGAGAAATCACCGGGATCGCCCTCGCTCATCGCCGCAAGGTTAAAGGCCCCGGGGCTTGCGGCGGAGATCCGCCAATGCACCTGGGCGCTTGGATGGGATATTTCATCCTCAAGCCGGGCCGTGATGGTGACCGGGTCAGCAAAACGGGGAATGGCGGGCTCGTGCTTGACCTTGCGAATCATCGGCGGAAGGTTGGTACTGGACACCGTGTTGACCAGGCCCGGCGTTCCGCCCTGCAAGGTGCTCGATGACCAGTTCTGACCCCGGTTGTTTGGGAGGCCGGGCTGGATAAGCTCGAGCGAGACCCCGGTCCCATCGGCATCGGACTGCCAGTCCCATCCATTCTCGCCACCGAGAACAACCCGCACCCGTTCCGCCCACTCGCCCTCGTCCGCGTATTTGACGCTATCCGCCTCGACACCCAGCGTATCCACCAGGCGAATGCGCTCGCCGGCATTGCTGAGCTTGCCGCTCCATCCCCCGACCACGGTCGCAGCAGAGGCGGGATGGCGATTGAAGAAGGTCGTGATATCGGCAGCGATTACCAGGTACGAGCCGGGGTCGAGCGTGACCGCGGGAAAGGTGAAATCGATCCCGCGGTCGATCTGCCAACCGGTCAAATCCACGGGCACGACCGGGTCCGCATTATACAACTCGATAAATTCTTCCAGTGGGTTCTCCACCCCTCCGCTGGTCGGGTGAAACATGATCTCATTGATCACGATCCCGGCCGATACGAGAGGCGGGATGGCCAGCAGCAGGGCAAAAATGTGTATGCAGATGTTGCGTAAACAAAAAATGGAGAAATCACCTGTTTGGTCAGCCGTCTGACGAGATACATCCTGAAATAGTATACGCAAGTCGTTCCGAAAAGGCTACCTATTCATTTTTTATCCGAATGGGGGAGCAGCGTCCAGATCGCTCAATCGCCTAGCTGAAAACGTACCACAGGCGGTGGCATATTCCAGCGGAGCGCGGCCAGGTAAAAGAGAAAAACCACGAGAACCCGGATTACATATAACAGGGACATGGGCAGCATGCGCCGAAAAGCGGCCAGGGGCTGGATTCCGTACGCGGTCCACGGTATCACGAATACCCACAGATGCCAGAGACCAATCCGTGAGCGGACTCAGGGAGCATGCAATCCGCGTGCGACACGCGCCGGGCTCAGGACCCCGGAGGCGCGTAGAGGTGCTGGCCCTTCCGGGCCGCTTCCAGTGCCTGGGTCGTGTCCTGGGCCGCACCGGGATCCCCCTGGCTCTCCATCCAGCGGTCGAGTTCCGCGGACAGGCGCTGCTTGATCGCCTGGTACTCCGGGTTACCAGCCAGGTTCGTCATCTCGTAACCATCCGCCGCGGTCCGGTAGAGTTCTTCGGCGGGGCGATGGGTATAACGCTTGACCAGTTTATAGGTATGGGCATTCGCCCCGCTGCTCCACACCCAGGTCGCCCAGTAGGGGTTGTTCAGGTCGCCCTTCCCGTGCGAACCCATGAGATGTTTTTCGATATAAATTTCGTCGGGGCTCAGGTTGCGGATGTATCGCCAGGTCCCGTCACTGACCGTGCGGACGGGGTAGGATGGGCCTTCCGGCACGTTGTTATGGCAGCCGTAGGCAAAATCCCGGTGCGTTTGTTTCTTGCCCAGCAGGACCGGCAGGAAGCTGGAGCCGTCAAAATCCACATCGGACGGGGCACCGGCCAGGTCCATCAAGGTGGGCAGCACGTCGGCGTACTGGACGATGGCATCCGTGCGGAGTCCTGCGGGGACCCGCCCCGGCCAACGGGCAAGCAGTGCGGTGTGGACCCCGGTATCCCAGTTCGTCCACTTGCAGCCCGGGAATTGCGAGCCCTGCTCGGACGTAAAGAGCACCAGGGTGCTGGATGCCTTACCGCTTTGCTCCAGGGCACGGAGAATATCCCCCACCTGGCCATCCATGTAGGTGATCTCGGCCAGGTAACGACCAAAGTCCTGGCGCGTGCGCGGGGTATCCGCAATATTCAGCGGCAGCTGGATCTTTTTCGGCGGATATTGGGCGACATCGCCCATCACCCAGGGCACGTGGGGTTCCACCAGGGCCACCACGAGACAGAAGGGCTTGTCGGCCGTCATGAAGGAGCGGATACCCGCCAGCGTATGCGGCTGGGTCGGGTTGCGCACGCAATTCGGATCAAAGCCCGGCACCTGCTTGAAGGGAAAAACCGCGGCGGGACGGACGTGTACTTTTCCCGCAAGACCCACGCGGTAGCCTTTCGGCTCCAGATGTTGCGGCATGCTGCTGAGCCCCGGCCGACTGGCGGAGTGATTCCAGGCACACCCGTTACGCATCGGGTACTGGCCCGTGTACAGCTCGGAACGACAGGGCTGGCACATGGCTTCAGCCAGGTAGGCACGGTTGAAGGTCAGGCCTTCCCTGGCCAGGCGATCGATGTTCGGGGTCTTCGCATTCAGGCCCCCGTAAGCAGGCAGGTCATTGTGCGTGCAATCGTCCGCCATGATGATGAGGACGTTCGGTTGCTCCGCCGCGAGCGACGGGGCTGCGGACGCCCAAACAACGGCCGCCGCGGATAACATACCGAAGATGGTTTTTGCGAACACGCCTAGCTCCCTCCACGCTTGCCAATGCAGAAGACGCGGCGATTGGAGCGCAAAAAGATCTGTCCATCACTCGCAGAGGGAGAGGCACGAAAAATCTCGCGGTCGGTGCTGATCACGTTCCGGGCGACGATATCGAGCTTCTTTCCGGGACGAATCACGATCGTCTCGCCTTCCTCGTTGTTCTGGTAGATGAGTCCGTTGGCAGCGATCGGCGAAGACGAAAAGTTCCCCCCCAGGCGCTCCACCCAGTAACGTTCGCCACTCGGCGCATGGTAGCAGGTGCCAAATCCGCCCATGTTTACCATGAAGACCGCTTCGCCAACCATGATGGGGGACGCGAGGTCACGGCCCTTGCTTCCGCGATCGGCATTCCACACCCGATGCGTGCTCGTGACGTTCCCGCTCCCACCGGGCTTCACGGCATAAAGATCGCCGGGCTTCCCGTTCAGGGTGACGAGCAAACCATGCCCCCAGGCAGGGATGGGCGTCCCGCGACCATTGTAACTTTCGCAAAACCACTGTTCCTTGCCGCTCTTCAAGTCATAGCCCTTCACGCCAAACTCCCCGTTCAGCACGAGTTCTTCCCGATCACCCGCCTCGATGAAGATCGGCGTACTCCAGCCACCCCGGGGCTTTTCGTTGCGCGACGTTTTCCAGACGGGCGCACCGCTCTGCTTCTCAAAGGCATACAGGAAAGAGGCTCCCTCCGCGTCGCCATTCTGGATCAACAGGTTGCCGTGAAACACGGGTGAACCGGCGGTACCCCAAGGCCCAGGGAAATCCCCGAGATCCTTCGACCAGATATGCTTTCCCTCGACATCTAAAACATGCAGGCCGCCACGGCCGAAAAAGGCTGCAACCAGTTTTCCATCCGTTGCACAGGAAGCGGTTGCCCAGGAATTCATCTTGTGCAGGTTTTCCCCTTCGCTCACTGAGGCTTCCTTCTCCCACAACACCTTGCCGCTGGACTGATCCAGGCAGACGAGATGACGCGAGACCTTGCCATCGCGGGGCTTGGCGTAGGTCAGGTAAATGCGACCAGCCCAGATGACCGGTGTGGACTGACCTTCCCCGCCTAGCTCGACCGTCCAGCTAAGATCCGCATCCCCCCAGCGAACCGGAAGATTTTTTTCCGCGCTGTGGCCGCTGCCATCGGGACCTCGGTACTGCGGCCAGTTGTCGGCATGCGTCAACGCCAGGAATGCGAACAGGATTAGGCAAAGGATCGTCTTCATAGGGGTGCTCCGAACAATTTGTGCGATTGTATCATAAAGGCATGGCGTATTCCACATAGGGATACGGCCGGATCTGCGCTCGTGTGACCTCGCCCATGCCATGAAGATCGATCCATTCGTCCACCGGCTCCCAGGGGTGCCCCCCGGCCCTGTTCCGGCATCGAAGGGGCGTAGGGCGCCGGATTCATGCACCCAGGCCCAGCCATTGCATGCCGATCATGATCCACAGGGGGATCGTAAACAGACTCAGCACGGATGTTGCCAGGATGACCCGGGTCGCGGTTCGCGGATCACCTCCATAAACCCGGGCAAGAACCACGGGAAATACAGCGCTGGGCATGGCGGCCTGAAGCACCACCACCCGCTTGAGCTCAATGGAAATGGGCGCAAGGTTTGCAAGTGCCAACATCAGGACCGGAAGAATCCCCAAACGGATCAAAACACCGGCCGCACCAACCTTGATTGCTTCGCGGGAGATATTCCGGCCCAGATGCTCCCCCATATGCATGCCAATGACCACCAAGGCCATCGGAATCGCAGCGGATCCCAGGAGATGGATGGATGCACGAAGGAATGCGGGGATGTACCCATCCAGGGATAGCAGGGTAAGCGGCACACTCACCGCGATCGCGACCAAGGGCATATTGAACATACGCTTCAACAGGCCAGCCTCCCAGCGCCCGGTCAAAACGATAAGGCCTATGGACCAGAGAACGACTTCGACTCCCACGTTGTGCAGAAAGATCACGCCAACGGTACGATCGTCAAAGAGGGCCAAGGCAAGGGTGATCGGAATGAACCCGTAATTAAACATTCCCGCAGTAAAAGAAAAGGTGCCGCGCTCCTGCCGGTTACGCAGTCCAAACAGGGGTGCCACCATCCAGCAGACCAGGTACCCCGTGCAAACAGCGACTAGGCCTATCGCCGGAGCCCATACCAGGTTGCCTGTATCCGCAAGGCTCGGATTGCCTGCAATCTTGTCAAAAATCAGGGCGGGATATAACACCTGGACGACGATCTTCCCGAGGGAACGGTCGACGCCCTGGGAAAGCCATTCGCCCTTCCCCAGGAAGATACCGAGCCCAATGACCCCGTAGACCATGAGCACCGCGTGGATGATAACCGGATAGCTTACCATCCGAGGGTTATAAACCGCTACCCATAGCGGTCGAGAACATTATCCGAGCCCGGTTCCCGAAGCACCGGGGCCTCAGCACCCCTCACGAATCCGGCAAACAGGCATCAGGACTCCTTGAGCGGCTCCTTGCGTTCGGTGATCACCGGCAAGTGGGGGGCCTTGTCGGCATTCATCTGGATGTACGCCGTCCATTTCTCCGGCACATCGCCCTCATCGAAAATGGCTTCCACCGGGCATTCAGGAATACATGCACCGCAATCGATACACTCTTCCGGGTCGATCCACAGCGCGCGCTCGTCCTCGTGAAAACAATCCACCGGGCAAACGGTCACGCAGACCGTATTCTTACATCCAATGCAGGGCTCCGTAACGATGTGTGCCATAGTGCTGTCCTGAAAAATAATCCTGATACGTTGAGAACCGGGCAGGGATGCGTTCACCCTCAACAACCACGGTATCCACCCAGGCAGCTTGAGGTAGAAGCCCCGTATATCAAGGCTGTTTTTCCACCCCCAGCCGAAAAAACGAACGCGCATTGGCATTGGTTTGCGGCCATTCGACCCACCCATTTCCGACCAGGTTGGACTGGCTGAGCGTCCAACCGGGCGCATTATAAATTTCAATTTGGTAGACCCGTCCCGTCACCGCATCGAAAGCCGCCCGAGGTGCCGAACCCTCGGCAAACAGCATGTGCAGTTCAAGCAGGGACGATTCATCCTTCGGATTTGTTCCGGCAACCCATTCGTCACCATCCTGCATGCCATCATCATCATCATCCGTATCTACAAAATCAAATGCACCATCGGCATCGGTATCACGAACGGAGACTATATTGGTCGCCGCATGTGCAACCGTTTCAGCATCCGGCTCCAGCAGTATCAGGTCTGATCGATTCGTCAACATGCCCGCAGCGGCGGGCTGAACCTCTACATCCAGTTGAATTTCAAACGCTACAGCCGGGTCCAGGGGGCCAGCATACAAACGCAGGTCAACCCCATCCTGGAGCAGGCCAACCGGACCATTTGCGTAAAGTCGATTTGCCTGGGCCGCTGTCAGTGCTGCATCAAAAAAGGCCAGATGATCGACCGTCATGCCCATGAACCCGCCAAGGTCATCTCCAATCCACACCTGACCCAAGGCCCAACCACGGCCGCCACTGGTATCACCGAGAAGATCCTGCACGAGAAGCTCAGTAAAGAAACTGCCGTCGCGGTAAACCGTGGCCACGGAAGTCCCGTTGGAGGGTGCCACCGATATCAACAGGTGTTGCGGACCGGTCATCGGTTCACCATGCCGCTGGACATCCGATCGAATACGGACAGAATACTGGTCCACGAAGAATCCTAAAACAAAT
>JAYGFS010000360.1:0-7046 GCA_046581765.1 Verrucomicrobiota bacterium | reverse complement strand
GGGTGCGATCGCTCCGCCCGGTTCCATGAAAAAGGCCCTTCGTGAGAAGGGCCTTGATCTAATGGATAGTGCCAACGCGCGTTACTTCGTGGCGTCCTTCTTTTTCTTCTTTTTTCCGCCTTCGGGCCGGGCAGCCATTTCTTCCTTGCTCAGGGTGCCATTGCCGTCCTTGTCTTTCTTCTTGAAGTACACGGCACCTTTCTTCTTGGCTTCCTCGTTGGAGGCACGTTTGCCGAGGAATTCCTCAAGGGTCAACTGGCCGTTGCCGTCCTTGTCCTTCTTTGCGAAGATTTCAGCCGGGTCAATCCGCTTCTTCTTTTCCGGTTTCGCGTCGTCCTTGGCGTAGGCCGTGCCGAGGAGGCCGGACAGGGCGAGCATCATGCCCGCAATCAGTACTTTTCTCATAATTAACTCCAGGTATCTCTAAGGCTGGGACCAACTATTCCGGGCCTTGTCCGGATTTTCGGGCACCATGCCCGTCTTCCACCTATATACTGAACGTTGGGGGATTTTTTGACGCAAGGAAAAAATGGAAGAAGCTGGGCTCCCTTCGCCGCTAACCGGGGCACATCCATCACTTGATCACCGTTACGGTTTCATGCGCACGGGGATTGAGCCCGAAATCTACCGGCTAAAACCCGCCTCGATCCTTCTTGATCCGATAGATCTGCAGCAGTTTATCCTTGGTTTCTTCCGCCTTCTTGCGATCGAGCACGAGAACCCGGCCGGTATGGGTTTTCAACTCAAGAAATTCCCCGCTATCCGGGTCCTCGGAAATTTCACTCAGGTGTTTCAAGCCGCGCAAGGATATTCCGTTCGCCTCCTCGACGATCAGCATGTTCAAGGTGTGGTAGCCCTGGTTCAGGCTGGAGGCGAGAACCTTGAGCAGGACAACAATTTCATCCTTGTCCTTCCGGGCGGTATTGTTCGTGATTTCAGCCACCAGGTGCTTGGGCGCATTATTATACCAACTGCTGCCCCATTCCTTGAGCAGGTTCTTCGACAGGGGGCAGAACACCAGGCCGCCGTAGACAAAGTAGGCGGGGGCAAGATCGTATTGTTCGTTGGCCACCATCAGGTCGGCATCGCTGATGCGGGAGAGTGCGATTTCCACTTCCCGTTCCCGGCCCTCGCGGAGGACGGTGGCCTTTACCGTTTCGCCCAGTTGATACTGTTGTACCGCGAAGCTGAGGCTGGTGCGTTCGTTCGGCCGGAACTCAATCGTGGCGTCATTCGCAATGTCGTAGTTCTCGAGATGGGTCATCACGTCGCCGGGCTGGAGAATGCCATCGGCCGGGGAGTCATTGAGGACCAGGGTGATAAGGACGCCGGTCGTTTCTTCGTTCACCTTGTACTTGCGTCTCAGGTCGGGGTTCTCCATGTCCTGCAACTTGATGCCCAGGCTGGGAAATCCATCATAGCGTCCATCATCAAGATCTCTCAGGAAATGCTTCACCACCATCACCGGGACCATGTAGCCTATGTTGTCCGAGTTGCCGAGGGTCTGCATGACCACGCCGGCAATTTTTCCACTGGAAACCACCGGGCCACCGCTGTTGCCAGGATTGATCGCGTTGTCGATCTGCCCGGCGAGCAGGTGGAGTGAACTGTGTGCATAGCGGATGTGCTCAACCCGTGATACCACGCCCTTGGTCGTGCTCAGGGTATCTCCGCCTCTCGGGAACCCATATACCAGCACGTCTTCCTGTGTTTCGGGAAGCTCACCCAGTGCCACCCCTTTCACGCCCTCGAAAAAGCCGGGTTCATCCACCGTGAGCAGGGCGAGATCCGCATGGTGGGAGACCGCCAGCACCCGGGCTTCAATACGCTGGGCCTGGCCAAAACGACGGACCTGAATGTAGGTCCGGTTGCTGATCACGTGGGCATTGGTCAGTATACGCTTGCCATCGATGATCACCCCGGAACCCGTGGAAGAGCGCGGTCCTTTCATGCTCCACGGGTTATAATAATCCGGTGAATTGGAGATGCAGTAGATCTTTACCATGGCGGGCTTGATCCCGTCCTCGGCATGGGAGGCCATGAGCAAAAAATTCAGGCATAAAAAGTGGGTGATCCATTTCATCGTGTCGTTTCCGGTTTGCTTGGACCTTAAACCAGCGCAAGCTTTTCCGTTGAACCCAAAATGGGTGAAAATTCGTTGCTTGAACCCGAAGCACGGCTTTTTCAGCCGTTGACTTGTCCGGCTATTTCCCCCTAAGATGGCCAATCATGTCCGAAAACGGATCCAGATTGCCACCGGATTACCATACCCATACCGAGCTCTGCGGGCACGCGGAAGGGCGTCCGGCCGACTACCTGCGCCAGTCGCTCAAGCTCCATATGGAGCAGATAGCGGCAACGGATCATTGCCCGACACCGCATGGCTATGACCCGGAAAACCGTATGTCGATGGAAGATTTCGATCGCTATCGCGAATGGATTGAGGAGGCCCGGTCGGCGGAGAAACAGGATCTCCTTTTCGGTCTCGAAGCCGATTTTTATGCCGGATGCGTGTCCTTTCAGGATGATTTCCTGCATGCCCACCCGCTGGACATCGTCCTGGGTTCGGTGCATTACCAGTCTTTCTGGGCCACCGACAAGGCCGAACAGACCCTTTTCGACAAGGAAGAACTGATACCGGTCTATCGCCGCTATTACAAGTTGGTCGCCCTGATGGCGGAGTGTGGCCTTTACGACGTGGTCGCTCACTTTGATTTGCCGAAGAAGAACGGACGAAAGTTGCCCGATGAAGATCAGCGCAAGTTTGTGCTTCCCACCCTGGATAGGATCGCCCGGGCCGGGATGGCAATTGAAATCAATACCTCGGGCTTGCGGGACAAGGTCGGCGAAATCTATCCTTCGCCGCAGATTCTCAGCTGGGCCCACGAGCGGGAGATACCGATTACCTTCGGCTCGAACGCCCATTCGCCCGGCCAGGTCGGGGCTGATTTTGATCAGGCCGTCGCCCTGGCCCGGGAAGTCGGCTACACGCACTACAATTCGTATACCGAGCGCATAGCGAACCCGGTGCCGCTGAACGGTACCAACGGCCTTTCCGCCGCCGCGACGTCGACCTAAGTCCGGCTTAAAACCTGCCGGGTTCTATCCCTTCGCTTTATCTTCCTGGTAGTTGCCGCTTTCGCAGGCGGAGACAAAGGTCTCGGCGAGTGATTTAAGGTCTTCCCATTCCTTGCGAATAGCCGTGGCTTCCTTGGTATCGATCTCCCCGTTATCCGCGCTGCTGCTGGAGACGGCTTCGAGCAATTCCGAAAATTCCCGGAGGATGGCCTGGATGGCCTGAAGCAGGGGGGGATGCGTGTTGTACGGTCGTGGATTGGGGCTGTAAAAGCCGTCGGTTTGTTGACACAGCCAGCGCACCAGGCGGTCGTCGCCGGTAATTTCATACAACTTGATCAGGCGGTCGAGCGGACTGTCGGCACCGCTGGAATCTTCCGTGTCCTGGTCCTGGCTCCACTTGTACAGGAGGGAGGTGGACAGGTTCATGTCGGCCGCAATGGATTTTACCCCGGGGTCACTCAGGACGTCCTTCATGATTTCATGCGATTTCATATCACGCCCCCTAGATCTCCTCCGCAGGGGTGCTCCCGGGCAAGGTTGCCTTCAGCTGTTCCTCCTCCATTACCTGCTCAACCGCGCTGATTAACTCGGGATAATGCTGGAACCGATCCTCCGGGTCGGTCGCCATCATCTTTCTTATCACCGCCCCGGCACCCGTGGAAATGGTGATGTTCGCATGCTGCAGATCCGGAACTTCCTTCCTGACGTGCGCCTGGATCACTTCGGATACGCTTTTGCCATCGTGCGGCGGGTAGCCGGAAAGGGCATGCCAGAGCGTGGTGCCCAGGCTGTAAATGTCGGAACGGCTGTCCTCGATTTTGTGCTCCACCTTTTCCGGGGCAATATAATAAGGCGTTCCCCATATTTTAGGGTTTTCCCGTTTCCCCTTCATGTTCCAGTTTCCGAAGTCCGCTATTTTGTAGACCTGGTCACGGTGATTCAAGATATTTGCCGGTTTCATGTCGCCGTGCACGATGCCCGCCAAGAGGGCCACATGCAGGCCCTGCGTGATGTCCAGGGCGATTTTCATCACCCGTTTTTCGCTGAGCCAAAGGTTCTTGGTGATCAAGTCCTTGAGGTTCCCGCCTTCGACGATTTCCATGGCGATGTAGGGATATCGATTGGCGAAACCGTAGCCGTGAATTTGAACGATGTTTGGATGATTGAGAAAGCTTGTCGCCTTCGCCTCACCCAGGTAGTCGTCGTAAAATTCGACCGACTTGCGCCCGATCCGGTGACTGACCTTCAGTGCCACGGCTTGTCCGTCCCGGGTGTCGAGGGCTCTAAAAACCACACTGATCGCCCCCCGTCCGAGCACCTCGTAGATCAGGAAGTCGCCCATCTGGCCGGGCACCAACTGGCTTGCGCCACAGGACGGGCAGGGGGTAGAGGAGAAGATTGCCTGCTTACCTGTATCGATGGTTGTCTGGCACTTGGTGCAGGAGAAATGACTGATTCGCTCCGCCGAAATTTTCAGTTTGACCTTGTCACCCGAACCGGTTGTCTTCGTGTTTTTGCTCATGTGCAGTTACAAAATCTTTAGCGGTTTACCGCAACGCAGACCGCGGATCCCTGATTATTTCGACAATAAATACGGCCATTGGCCATGGCTGGGGCGACCCAGCAGCGGCCTTTGAGCACCTGGCCCTTCGCGATCAATGAAAAACGTTTGCGGTCGGGTTTAACCGTCCAGAGTTCGCCCCTCTCGGTGAGCACGATCAGGGTGTCGCCCGCATGCGTGAGGGTCCCGAACTGCCCGGTGCCCTTCTGGCTCCACAGGGTCTTGCCCGTCTTCAGGTCGGCACAAACGAGCTTGGCACCCGCCTCCGTAACCGCGTAAACGCAAGCGCCCGCGACAACGGCGCTGCTCATCTTGGTTTTGATATCATCGTTTCGCCATATCTGCCGCGGTTTGCTTCCGCTCACGTTGTACAGCACCGCCCGGCCGCCCCGGTAACCGGACGTGATCAGGATATGTTCTCCCAGCGGGATGGGTGAGGAGGCATTTACATCGTAGGAGGTCTTCCAGTTCAATGACCAGAATTCCTTTCCATCATCCGGCGACTGCGCATTCATGTACTTGCCCTTGAAGACCAGCAGGGCCTCGGCACCACCGTTCACAAAAGGGATGATCGTGGAATAACCCGCGCTGTCCGATCCATTACCCCATATTTTTGCGCCGGTCGATTTGTCCAGGGAGATGGTTGAACTCCCTTCCCCCCCGATGTCGAGAAACAATTGGTCTCCCATGATCAGCGGGGAGCCGGCGTACTTCCACCGGGAGCGTTTACCCCCGTAGTCCGTGACCATATGCTTGCGCCAGATTTCCCGGCCATCCGTTATGTTCAAACAGACGAGCTGGCCGTCGTAGCTGAAGGCGTAAACCCGATTGCCGTCGATCGTGGGGGTTGCCGCCGTGCCGCCTTCATACATGCGTTTTTCAAATGTACAGGGATAGGTGGCCTTCCAGATTACCCGGCCATCCGCGGCATTCAGGCACCAGACGATGTCCTGGTCGTTCTTGTTGCCCATGGTGAACACCCGGTCCCCGACGATGGTGAAACTGGAGGCCCCGATACCGAGATCTCTTTGCCATGCTACCGGCGGCTGTCCGTCCGGCCACTTCGGATTCCAGCCTGTTTCACGGGAAGAGCCGTTAAACTGGGGCCCGCGGTAGAAGGGCCAGTCCTCGGCCTGGACACCGGTCGCACAGAACAGGGCCATGAGCGTGAGCCGGGTGTAAGCGATGATATGGATTGATTGTCCCGCGTTCTCGCCATTCACACCGGTGTTTTGCAGCCCGCTTGTTTCTTCTTGTTTAGCGCTGCAGCCCAAGCACATGGTAAGGAGGATTGCCAACAGGAGGATGAGGATTAATTCCATGACTTTTTAGGGGAGACAGGGTTTATTTAAACGCCGGGTGCTTGGGGTTGCCCCCGCTGAGGATATAGGCGAGTAAATCCATCACCTCGTCTTCACGCATCAAGTTTAGCAGGCCTGGGGGCATGGGGGACACCTTTGAGGGCTCGATGCTTTTAACCTCGGTACGATTTACGCTCACGCGTTGGTTGGGGTCGAACATGTCGGTATTCACCGTGACCCGATCGCCGCCCATGTTCACGACTACGCCGGCGATTATCTCCCCCTTTTTCATTGTTATAATGACCGGGACAAACTGTTCGTTGATTTCTTTACTGGGGTGAATAATCTGCTCAAGCAAGTCGTGAGCGGAGTAACGACCCCCGGCCCCCGTCAGGTCAGGGCCTGTCATGCCGCCCTCATTGGCAAATCGATGGCAGGCAAAGCAGCCACCCGCGGCAAACATTTTGCGGCCTTTATCGAAGTCACGGTTCGTTAACTTTGTCCTTGCCGTGGAGCTGAGCTCCTCCAGTTTCCACTCTTTGACAAAATTACGACCAATCATCGCCTGGGCCATGACCTGGAAGGGTGACTTCTGTTCTGGCTTTTTAGCGAGTAGCTCCTTCAGTTGTTCGCGGCTCTGTGCATCAAGGCTTGCCTCAGCATCGCGTCGAATAAATTCAATAAATTTGCTGAAGCTTGCACCGCCCCGGTAATTGGCCGCTTTCAGGAACCAGTTAAAGTAGGCGGTGCGCAATTTGGGCGTCCAGCCTTCCTTTAACATCCGTAGTGACCGTGCGTATTCAATTTGCTCTTCCTGGGTGGCTGCTTGCTGCAAAAGCTGGATCCCCTTGGCTGCGGTACCGGGAGCCTGCAGGAAGGCAAGGGTTTCGCACAGCAACCAGTTCAACTCGAAATTCGCCGCGGGGAAATGGGGGTCCAGCTGGTCGATGATCCTGTCTACGGCCTGGGAATCCGGTTTCCCGAAACGTACCAGGGCAACCTGGTAGGCACGGACAAGCGTGCGTTTCCCCTGCTCATCAAGCTGCTTCCATTGCATCTCTGAGAGCGACTTGAAAATCGCATGGGCCACAGGGGGGGCTGTGTCC
>JAYGFS010000647.1:0-6226 GCA_046581765.1 Verrucomicrobiota bacterium | reverse complement strand
TCGGCGGGGATGGCGACGGGCTGGGGTACCGGTTTCTGGACCTTTCCCTTTCGATCGACATAGAAGGCCTTCCCCTTGTCCTTGATCTCAAAACGCACGATCTCCTTCGGCGCACCCACCCCCGTCCGGGTGAACACCTCCTTGCGGGAGGCATCGAGAATCCGCAGGGTGAAGCCATCGAGCCGCGTGCCCAGGCCACCATCGGAGCGGTTGTAAATAGCTACCTGCTCGATGGGGACGGGCTTGCCCAGGTCGAGCTCCCACCAGGGCTTGTTCTCCTCGTTTGTATGGGTCTGGCCGTTTCCGGTGTAGGAAGGGTCGGTGTTGCCATCCACGCCACGACGCGCATCACCGCCATGGGCCGTGCTGGACTGGCTGGCCTTCCCCGAGGGGGCCACGTTCTTGCCGCCGGACATGACCTGTACCTCGGCCAGGGTCAGGACACGACGGCTTCCGCTGAGCTCGACCCGGATGTAACGGCCGGTTTCGGCGGCGAGCAGGACGGGGACAAGCAGGGTCGACAGGCTGATAATTTTCCAGGTCATGATGGCTCCTCAAGGGTTCGTAGGGCAGGCACCTCATAGGATTTTCACCGCACCACCGCAAACATTGAACGACTATTTTGACCCGGCATCTCGATCGTCCCCGGAATGCACGCGCCGCACGGGCCTGTCGGCGTGGCATCGACTCCATGGCCGGGCGAAAAGGAGACGGAAGCGAAGCCCGGGCATGCCAGCCTGTTTTGCACGATGCGGTCACGGGCCAGCAGGCCGGGGCTCATGCCTTCCATTGCATCCAGGGTGTTTTTTATGCGGATATGCTGTCTGTCCGGCCTGCAGGGTAGTAGCCTTCCCCGGTTGCCGGAGCACAGACAAGAGGAGACACATGAAAATCCCAGGCCGAATCGCTTTCGTCATAGCCGCCCTGCTGAGCACCGCCTGGCCGGCGGACAAGGCCAAGCCCAACGTCCTGTTCATCGCCATCGATGACCTGAACGACTACATTTCCCCGCTGGACAACCATCCCGGCGTCAAGACGCCCCATTTCGAGCGACTGGCCAAGCGCTCGGTGACCTTCGCCAACGCGCATTGTGCCGCGCCGGCCTGCCATCCGTCCCGGGTCGCGGTGATGACGGGGGTGCACCCCTCGCGCTCGGGCATTTACCGGAACATGTTCGGTGCCCACGGCCCGCGCTGGCGACACGAGTCCCCGCTGCTCGAAAAAGCCGTGGTCCTCTCCCAGCACTTCCGCGATCACGGGTACCGCGCGGTCGGGGGCGGAAAGATCTTTCACACCCTGCAGTGGACGCCGGGCGACTCGCAGAACGATCCGGCGGCCTGGGACGCCTACCGGGGCGATCCCCTGGACCCGATATCCGCGGACTGGCCCCGCCCGAAGCTGATTCCGGATGCCGAGGCGGGGCTCGGTCCCGGCCGGCCGCTGGGTGGGGCCTCGCAATTGTTCGGGGCAAAGGCCCTGGAACTCCCGGATGAACAAACCGGCGACCACCTGGTCGTGGACTGGGCGATCGAGCAAATGAAAGAGCAACAGGAAAAACCCCTGTTCCTCGCGGTGGGCCTCTTTCGGCCCCACATTCCATGGGAGGTACCGCAAAAGTGGTTCGACCAGCACCCGGTCGACGAGGTCCGCCTGCCTGAATACCGTCCCGACGACCTGGCGGATGCGCACAACCACGGGCGCAGGGGCTGGCACAAGTGGGTCACGGACAACCGGCAGTGGAAAAACCTCATGCAGGGTTACCTGGCCAGTATCAGTTACGTCGACCACCAGCTCGGTCGGCTGCTTGACGCCCTCGATGCATCCCCGCACCGGGACAACACCATCCTCGTGCTGTGGGCCGACCACGGTTTTCACATCGGCGAGAAGGAGAACTGGGAAAAATTCGCCCTCTGGGACCAGACCACGCGCGTGCCGCTCTTTATCCATGCCCCGGGGCTGAGCAGGGACGGCGACCGGACCCGGCAACCCGCGACCTTGACCGACCTGTACCCGACCCTCTGCGAGCTGGCCGGCCTGCCCGTGCCCGCGCAATGCGATGGCGTGTCCCTCGTCCCCCAACTGAAGGACCCCGAGGCCCCGCGCAAAACCCTGTCCCTCACCTCCTTTCAATTCTGGGGGGAATCCAGTCCCTCGCACGCGGTCAGCGATCCGCGCTATCGCTATATCCGTTACGCCAATGGATTCGAGGAACTCTACGACATGGAAAAGGACCCCAACGAGTTCACCAACCTCGCCGCGAACCCGGAACAGGCGGAGCGGAAGGCCCGCCTGGCCGAGGGCCTCCCGAAGCATGCCGCGAAAATCCGCGCGGTCCCCACCGATTCACCCTTTCACCGCAAACGCCAACCGGACGCGAAGGCCCAGGATATCTCCAACAAGCCCTTGCATATCAAGCTCACCGCCACACCCGATACCCAGGCACCCGGGGGCGTCCTGCTTTCACACGGGGGTGATCATCACGGCTTCGCGCTCTACGTGAAGAACAATCGCCTGCACTTCGCGGTGCGGCGCAACCGGGAGCAAACGATTATTTCCTCCCCATCCCCGCCACCCGGGAAAAGGTTCGAGCTGGCCGCGGTGTTGAAAAAGGATGTCCTGCGCCTTTCCGTCGACGGGAAGGTCCTGGCATCCGGCACCGCCGGTGGATTGATCGAGGCCAACCCGAGCGAGGGCCGCAGCATCGGTTCCGACCCGGGTACCGCGGTAGGCGATTACACCCCCCCCCTTCCCCTATGCCGGCAAGGTGAGCGGCGTACGGGTCAACTAGCCCGCCCGCGGGATGGCGGCACCGGGGGCGACGATTTCCTGATGACGCACTTGCGGCTTTCCCCGAAATGCAGCAAAACATGCACATGCAGCCCATCGTTCAAATCTCGCTCGACCTCACCTGTATCGATGAAGCCCTCGAGACCGCCGCCCTGGCCGTCCGGGCGGGGGTCGACTGGCTGGAAGCCGGGACCCCGCTTATCCTCGCGGAAGGCCTGCACGGGGTGCGCGCGTTGCGGGCGGCCTTTCCTGAGCACCCCATTGTCGCAGACCTCAAGACCATGGACGGCGGGTACCTGGAGGCCGAGATGATGGCGAAAGCGGGTGCCACCCAGGTGGTGGTGATGGCGCAGGCCCACACGGAAACCATTCAATGCGTGGTCCGGGCGGGCGCGGATTTCGGCATCGAGGTCATGGGCGACAACCTGGGCTTCCCGGACAGGGTCGAGGGTGCCCGCCTGCTCGAGGACCTGGGCTGCGACTACGTGGTGCACCACATCGGCTACGACGAGCGACGCGGCATCGCCGCGGCGGGTGAAGCCATGCCGAGCCCCCTGGATCAATTGCGCGAAGTGGTCGAGGCGGTGAGCATCCCGGTGCAGGCCGTCGGCGGCCTCAGCCTCGAAGAGGCCATTCAATGTCCGCAGTACGGCGCACCCCTGGTCGTGCTGGGTGCCCCCTTAACCATTGACGCGGATGCGTTTAAAACCGCGGATGGAGACCTGGAATCATCCCTGCGCATGATCTGCGACGCCGTGCACGCACAGGAAGTGAAAGCGCCCTCGTGAACGGGCCGGGGGGGTAGTATGCTTAGGCGCTTGGAATCATGAAATCAGCAGCTGTTGTCAACTACGCCCCGGAAAAGGGCTCGGTGGAGATCCGGGAAATCGAACAACCGGAGATCGGGGCAGGCGATGTCCTGCTCGAGGTCGCGAAGGTCGGCGTCTGCGGCAGCGACCTGCACCAGTGGACGGCGGACCATTCCTGGCCGGTGAAGTATCCCGTGGTACTCGGCCACGAATTCGGCGGGCACATCGTGGAGACCGGGCGGGAGGTCGAGGGCTGGGCGGAAGGCGACCGGGTCGTGTCGGAAACCGCGGCCATCATCAGCCCGGAGAACCCGATGACCCGGAGCGGACGCTATAACCTGGACCCGACGCGCAAGGGTTTTGGCTACGGGGTAGACGGCGCGATGACCCGTTTTGTCCGGGTCCCCTCACGCATTTTACACCCGGTCCCGGATGCCCTCCCCTTTGAACAGGCCTGCCTCACGGAACCCTGCTGCGTGGCCTACAATGCGGTGGTGAAGAATGCGCGCATAGAGCCGGGTGACCGGGTCCTGGTAATCGGACCGGGGACCATCGGTATCCTCTGCGCCGCCCTCGCCCGCCTCTGCGGGGCCGAGGTGGCGGTGGCCGGCCTGGAACAGGATGCGGGGCGGCTGGCGGTTGCGAAACACTATGGCTGCGAGACCATCGTGGGCGACGCCGAGGCCTGGGCCATGGCCCGGGACGGCCTGGGCTGCGACGGGGTCGTCGACGCGGCGGGGGCCAGTGCCGCGCTCCAGGTCGCCATCGAGCTCGTCCGCCCCGCGGGGTGGATCAGCAAGGTCGGCTGGGGGCGGCAAGCCCTCGGCTTCAGCCTCGACCCCCTGGTGCAGAAGAACATCACCCTGCAGGGCAGCTTCAGCCACTACTGGAGCATCTGGGAACGGGTCATCGCCCTGCTCGCGGGGGGCCAGCTCGACGTGAAACCGATTATCGGCGGGGTCTGGCCGCTGGCCGAGTGGCATGAAGCCTTTGATAAAATGCACCGCGGCGAGGTGGTGAAATCGGTGCTCAGCCCCGACTGATCAGGGGCCCCGGCCCGGGCTGCGCAGCGTGCGGGGGAAGCCGTGGGGGGATTGCCGCGCGTGCTTAATCAGCAAGACCTTGCAGGAGCGCTTCCAGGCCCTTCAGGTTGTTCTCCAGGGTCCGCTTCACGTCCTCATCTGCCCGGTGGCCGAGCACCCCGATGGGGCCGGTGTAACCGCTTTGTATGACCACCCGGATCATGGCCGCTTCGTGCTCGCCACTCCCGATCGTCATGATCTTTCTTTCCCCCATCCCGTTCAGGTTGAGGCAGATCAGGTAGGGCTGCATCAGCGGGAACACCTGCTTGAAATCCGCAATATGCCCATGGCCGTGGTGGAAATTGTACACGATCCCCACCCGGGTAGTGCCCTGCGCATGCAGGGCCTTGCACACCGCCACCAGGTTTGCAGGCTCCCCTCCCCAGCCGCCGTGGTTATAGAGCCCCAGGCGGAGGCCCTGCGCCTTCACCCGCTCGGCCAGCGGCAGCAGGGCCTTCACCGCGGCCTGCACCTTGTCCTCGTCACGCCCTTCTTTCGGCGAGGGCATCGTCTGCCAGATGTCCGGGTGAATCCCGTGTTTCTCGAACAAGGCAAATGCCCGCTCATGGGAACTCCAGAAAGCGGAGAACTCCACCCCGTGTTTCCTGTATTGAAGGATCTCCTCCTCGAAACTTGAGACATGCTCGCCGCGCCAGTCATAGGCGCAGCGTTTCAACCCGAGCGCAACCAGCATTTTCGTACGGGCTTCGGGACCCCGCTTGCGGGCATCAAAAGGGACGATGCACCAGGCCAGCAAGTGCTCCCGGTCAAAGTTTGGACCCGGCTTTACCGGTTCTTTTGCGTAAACGTTGAGTGCAGCCAGCGACACGAGGAGGCGGGAAAGGAGATGCATGGTGCTGGATTAAGGGGGCATTCAGGCATGGTCAACCCCGATGGTTGTGGGATAAGGTACTTTCATGGAAACGCTTCGTTTGTCCAGCAAGGGCGCGATGTCCCGCCTGCCCTTCCTGATGGTGCTGGGCATCGCCCACGGCCAGATCCCAGCACCCGATGACGCTCCGCAGCCGCTGCCGCCCGCGGAGAGCAAGAAGCATTTCACCCTGCCCGAGGGCTTCCGCATTGACCTGGTCGCCGCCGAGCCGCTGATCCGCGACCCGAGCTGCGTGGCATGGGATGCGAGCGGGCGGCTCTTTGTCACCGAGATCCACGGCTATAACCTCGAAGGTCACCTCGACGTGACCGAGCTCAACCGGGCCGGGAAGCTGGACACCGCCATCCGGCGGGTCCGGGTCGGCCCCGAACTGAAACAAAAGGCCCAAGCCGGACAGACCGGCAGCCTCAAGCTGCTCCTCGACACCGATGGCAGCGGCCGGATGGACGCGGTCATTCCCTGGGCGGAAGACATTCCCGCCGCGTACGGTGTGGTCGCTGTAAACGGCGGCGTGATCGTCACCGCTGCACCGCACATCCTGTTCTTCGCCGATACCGACGGTGACAACAAGCCGGATGTGCGCAAGACGCTGTTCACCGGCTTCACGGTCGGGGAAATGGAACGCGCCATCAACAACCCGGTCACCGGCCCGGACG
>JAYGFS010000619.1:0-13493 GCA_046581765.1 Verrucomicrobiota bacterium | reverse complement strand
GAGGAGGGGAGCTATATCCAGAACAGCGGAACCCTGACCGTTCCCGACCGGATTTATATCGGTCGCGCAGACTCAACCGGGACGGGCTACATGACGATCAACGCCACGGTCGAGGCCGGGGACGACGTGGAGATCCGGCGGGGTACGCTGACCCAGACCGGGGGAGATTTCACGGTTGGAACGCCAAGCATTGCACAGAATTCCTCCTTCCTCATCGGCACCTACAGTGGTTGGGCCGGCCGCTATGACCAGCTTGCCGGCAACCTCACGGTTGAAAGGAACCTGTACGTCGGCCAGTACAATGGTCCCGGAAACGGTGCTGCGACCCTGGACGGCCACACGGATATCGGTACAAGTTTCCTGTTTCGAAGGGGAACGGTTGAGCAAGCCGGAACCGTCCTGGTCGGGACAAGCAACGTGCTGGGTGACTTCAACCTCGGGACCGATCCGCAAGGGGATGCCAACTACACCCTGCGTGCCGGCGGCACGATCGACGTGGTCGACCGGATGCATATCGGTCGTTCGGATGGACAGGGTACGGGCACGGTGGAGAGTAGCGGCGCCCTCAGCACCGGTGACGTGTTAGATTTCCGCTCCGGCTCCTTTACCCAGACCGGGGGTTCGATTGCCGTGGGACAGGTCGGGGCCAATGCCGGGAACCCCAATGCACGTACGGATGCGGACTTTAATATCGGCACCGGTACCGGGGCCAACGCGGTCTATTACCAGCACGGAGGAACACTCAATGTCGCCCGCAATATCAACGTAGGCAACACCACCGGCAACAGCGATGCGGTGTTTGCATACCAGGGGGCATTCACGCAGATCGAACCCTCTCGAGACCTGAACATCCGGCCCAACGCCACCCTGCGGACGGTGTTCGACAACACGGGCATCACCGTGATCGAGACCCAGGGCACGGGCAACATCAACTTGAACGGCTCAAGCACCTGGGACGTGGACCTGGCCGGTGGCGTATTCCTCTCGGGCATCGATAACTTCACCGCCCTCGAGGCAGCGGGATCGGTCAACGACAGTTCAAATTTCTCCGAGGCGATCTGGAATCGAATTCAACTCGGTGTCGAGGTGGTCGTGCTGGAACTGGCCGGTGGCGGCTTGGGATTCCTTGACCAGGCGGTCACGGACCTGGCCGTGCCCTCTGCAGAAGTGGGCTTTATCCAGATCGACGAGTACGCGGGAAGCCGCATTGCCCTGCTCATGGACCTGGGCGCATTGAACACGACGAGCGACCTGCTGGCTGATTACATGCGGGCCGGCGGGCAAAGCGTGGTGGCGGTGGATGCCGATACCCTTCGCCTTCACCTTGACGTGCCCGATGATGATTCGTTCTTTGCCTGGGACTTCGATGATTATAATGTTGAGCAGGGGGAGGTGGTCAACGTGATGCACCTGTCGCTCCAGGTGATTCCGGAGCCTTCAAGCCTGGCGCTTTTCCTGCTCGGCATGCTCGCCCTACACCGCTTGCGCCGTCGGCCTTAAGGGGCCTGGGACAGGTTAGCTCTTCCACTACCGTATCATCTACGCATGCAGCTGAAATGTATAGTTTTGTGTGGGCTTTGCGCGATGACCTGTTGCGCGGAAGAGTGGAAGCTGATTGAGCGGAAAATACCCCCCGCGGGAATGGGTATCCCCGGGGCCAGCCGGGAGAGACTGGAGGCTGAGTGGGCAGGCCTGCAGCAGGAAATGCGGGCGCGTGGCTTTGAACGGGACGCGGACCTCCAGGTTTACCTCAAGGCCGTTGCCTGGGCGCTTAAGCATGATGAGTTCTACCGGAAGGGGGATGAGTCGTTGGCGGAACAACTCCTGGCCCGTGCGAAGCAACGACTGTCCACCGCGAAAGAGGCGCCCTGGAAGAAAGCAAAAGGCCTCGTGGTTCGTGGGTACCACTCGCGCATCGACGGGTCGGTCCAGCCCTATGGACTTGAAATCCCGGAGCAGCTCAAGCTGGACCGGGCCGTACCCCTGTACGTCTGGCTGCACGGCCGCGGGGATAAGAATACCGACCTGTACTTTATTCGCGACCGTGAATCCCGGCCCGGCCGGATCCAGGTCGATGATGCGATCGTTGTGCATCCCTTCGGTCGGCACTGCATGGGGTTTAAATCCGCCGGTGAAATAGACGTGCTGGACGTGATCGAAGAGGTTAAGCGCAACTACCCCATCGATCCAAGGCGCGTTGTGTTGATGGGTTTTTCCATGGGCGGCGCGGGTGCCTGGCACATCGGTGCCCATTACACGGATCGCTTTGCCGCGATCCATGCCGGGGCGGGTTTTGCCGAGACCGCCCGGTACAACCGGCTCCAGCCTGAAAAGTACCCCCCGCGCTATGAGCAGACCCTGTGGCGGATGTACGATGTGCCCAACTACGTGCGCAACTTGTTTAACCGGCCGGTAGTTGCCTACAGCGGCGAGGTCGACAAGCAGATTCAGGCGGCGCGGGTGATGGAGGAGGCGTTCAAGGCGGAGGGGCGAGTCTTGCCGCATATCATCGGTCCGAAGATGCCGCACAAGTACGATCCCGGTTCCCTGGCGGAGGTGCTGCTCCGCATGCGGGCGGCCCTGGAACACGCGGAGGAGGATCGTGACCGGGTTTTCCTGCAAACGCAAACCCTGCGTTACAATCGCCTGGACTGGGTGGAGCTACTCCGGCTGAAGGAGCACTGGCAGGACACCCGGGTGGATGCTCAATTCCGGGAGGGGCATGTGGTGGTCAAAACGAAAAACGTGCGCGCATTCCGTATCCATCGACCGGCCCGGTCGATCCGCATCGACGGACAGGCGATGGCGGTGGGCAAGGATGCCGCGTTCTGGCTGCGTGAAGGCCGGTGGAGCACGAAAAGCGTCGAGGAAGCCGACCGGGTAAAGAAACCCGGTTTGCAGGGGCCGATCGACGATGCCTTCCTGTCGCCTTTCCTGGTGGTGACCCCATCGGGTACGCCGGAAAAGGCCGAGACCGCCCGGTGGGTGGACTTTGAGTTGCAGCATTTTCTCGCCCGCTGGGAAGCCCTGTATCGAGGAAAAGCACGGGTCAAGCGGGATGTCGATGTCACCGAGGCGGATGTGCAGAAGTACCATCTTGTAGCCTGGGGGGATCACGGAAGTAACGCCGTGCTGGGGAAACTCAGGGGCCGCCTGCCCCTTGAAGCCCTCGCCGACCACCAGGTACCGTTGTTTGTGTATCCGAACCCGTTGAATCCCGAAAAATACCTGGTGGTGAATTCGGGGCCAACGCACCGGGAAGGTCACGACCGGACGAACAGTTTGCAGAATCCCAAGCTGCCGGACTGGGCGATCCTGGATGTCCGCCAGGCTCCCGACGCACTGGGGCCGGGCAAGGTGGTGGATGCCGGCTTCTTTGATGAGGCGTGGCAGTTTTGAACCCCGGGCTGTCGCTCAAAACGGGTCACCTCAAGCAGGCCGTAAAGCACGGACCGCTCGAGCATTTTCAGTGGGTGGCTAGACGATCTCGATCTCGTTGATACCCGTTTCCGCGGGGGGCCATTGGGGATTCATGTCCTCGAGCACATCGCGGGTGACCTGGGCGACCAGCAGGTTCCGGAACCACTTGTTGTTGGCGGGCACGACATACCAGGGGGCATCGGCCGTGCTGCATCGGTCGATCATGTCCTGGAAAGCCCCAACGTAGTCGTTCCAGTATGTACGTTTCTCGACGTCGTCCTTGCTGAACTTCCACTGCTTGAGTGGGTCCTGGCGCCGGGCTTCGAAGCGTTTCCGCTGCTCATCCGAATCGATAAAGAGGAAGAACTTGATGATGCGGGTACCGTTTTCGCTGAGATGTTTCTCGAACTGGTTGATCTGGTCATAGCGGGTGGACCAAGTGGATTCCGGCACGTAGCCGTGGACGCGTACGACCAGCACGTCCTCGTAGTGCGAGCGGTTGAAGATGCCAATACTGCCCTTGCCCGGGGCAGCCTGGTGAACCCGCCAAAGATAATCGTGGTCCAATTCCTTTTTCGAAGGAACCTTGAAGGGCGTGACCCGGCAACCCTGGGGACTGAATGCGGAAAATACCTTGCGGATGGTGCCGTCCTTGCCCGCGGCGTCAATGCCCTGGAGCACGATCAGCAGGGACTGTTTATGTTCGGCCGCGAGCGTATACTGCAACCCGGAAAGGGTTGCCCGATGGGCCTGGAGCAATTTTTTATATTTCTTGTTCTTTGCAAAACCGGCGGTCTGGCCCGGGTCAAAGGCGGATAAATCGATGCGATGATCGGGGCCTGTCTTGAAGGCTTCGGTAAAATTCATTTTGAATCCAGAATCGTGGGGGTCACGGTGATATCCGTAATTTCGTGCCGGCCATGCTGGTCCACCCCGAACAGGAACCTTTTGAACACCTCGTTGCTGGAGATGTGTCCGCCAATCTTAATGGTTTCGCCGTTCCGGGCAATGATGTCGGTTGAAACCCTGGCATAGCGGATCGCATGCGGTTTCCCGTCCACCATGCCGCTCAGCTCGGGAGTCAGCTTGATCTTCACGCGTTCACCGGTTCCTTCGCCCACGATGACCGGCTGGACCACGAGGTAGGAACCGACCGACTGCCAGTTCACCCGGGCCTGGGCGGTGTTCCACCTGATGAGCCATTCGAGATAGGGGACTTCGGTACTGATCTGGAGGCGCGCTTCGCCTCCACTGCGGGTCGTCACAAGCTGTTGGGTGCGCGTGGTGCGGCTTTCGGATTGATATGTCAGCTCCGGACGGATGGTGAAGAATCCCTTGCGCTTCCCGCCGCGGTCCACGATTACGCCGTCGCCCGAGACCGATGCACCCTTGTCGGAGTGCTCGGCCTGCCCTTTGAAAGTAACCTGCACTTGCACGTTCCTGACCGGACGATCCACCTGCTGGAGGATATCTACAATCTTTTGCTGGATCGCATCGGGGGCGGATACCAACAGGACCTGCCTGCGCCGGTCGAAGGCCCGTTTATATTCACCCTCAACGAGTTCGCGAATGACCTGCTCAACCGTGGCTGAATCTGCATGGAGATAGGGATAGGCGCGTATTTCACCTGCAGCAGCGATGGACAGCAAGGCGGGAAAGAGCAGGAGGGGACGTAGAAAAATGAGGCGGTTGATATCCATGAATTGGGCGGTAGCCTACCACGCCGCGGGGATTGCGGCAATGCCATCCAACAGGCACGGGGCGTGGCTTCGCCGATCCTAGTTGCGCGAGAAGAGAATGAAGGTATTTCTCAGCGCTTCCGGATCTTGAGCACGCAACAGGGGCATGTTGATTCGGCCTTCGCTGTCCAGCAATACTTTCCCTTTGGCGCAGGCCAGGAAGGTGCCGGAAAGCAGGAGCTTTCCGTCATGCTGGGCATCCAAGTGTTGGAGTCTGTTTCGTTGCATATCAGCTACCATGTACAGTTGACTTACAAAGCTGGATCTGTGCCAAATCCTTCATTTTTATCGAAAAATAGCGCATATTCCTGAGTTTTGTTCCGTTTGTCCTCTATTCCTTTATTATAGATGGATTGATCGCGTGTGTTAAGAGGGCGATTCCCAGGATTTTGGACCCGCTTGGACTGCAAGGGCGTTTTTCCGGTTCTCGGCCCTGGGGCGGGCTGATCGGCCCGACCGTTGAGGCAGGTGCCGCGCCCCGGCAGGGTGCAGGCCTGGTATCCGGTGCCTTGCACCACCCGAGCTCGATGTACGGGGATGCCGTCCCGCTCAGGGTGCTGCCGCCGGACTCACGTATACCCATAGCTCATCAAGACGCGCGGGTATGTTCCCATTTTCCCAGATAACCGCCAGTATAGAGAGCCTTTCCCGTACTTCCAAGACCGTTGCGGTTCCCCGTGGCGTGCCTTGTTCACCAGGTAGCACGCCAGGCTGCGGTTTCGTCATCTCGGCGATCGTGAAGCGGGTCGAGGGGTCGACTCCGTGGACGGTCCCGACAGCGGCCTGCCAGTCTTGGTCCACCTGGAAAAGCCGTGCCTTGAGCGGGTGCTTTCCATCGACACCTTCCGCTTTCGGCGATTTTGTTCCCATCTTGAGCCCCGCGACCAGGAAAGCGACGGTCATCACCAGGAGCCCGGTGGCCATCGCCGTTCTCAGCGGGGTCATATGCCGTTTACCATCACCGCCTTGCCCCCGGGCATTCCCCGGTTCCGGCTGGTCCTTCAATGCTTCTTCATTCATTCCATTCACCTCGTATGCAGGGAATAAGGTGGAGGAGGTCTATGCATTCCTTCACACCCATTCTACCAACCGGGGCAATTACGGACCTTTAAGGTTGACCGGATTATGCGATACCAGTTGACTCAATTTCCTGTCGGGATTCTGCCAAATAGCCTGTTAGTGGTCAACGGCAATGCGCTGGACATGGACCGGACCCCTGTTGTCCCGTGGGATTGCTGACATTCGGGCATAAGGGGCTTGCAGATTGCCACTCGCCGGGTGAGGAATGCCCTTGTGTCCACGCATTGAATTTATCGCCATGTGCGCTATACCATCTCCATGTCCACTGAAATAAAACCCGTACTCGTCGCCCTGTCCGGCGGGGTAGACAGCAGCGTGGCCGCCGCCATGCTGGTGGAGCAGGGGATCCCTGTTGTCGGGGCCTACATGAAGAATTGGATCAATGAGGTCGAGGTGGTCGGCAACTGTCCCTGGCAGCAGGATGTCGATGACGCCCGTGCGGTGGCCGAGGCCCTGGGCATCGAATTTCGCATCGTCAACCTCATGGCCGAATACAAGGATCGGGTCGTGGCCTACCTGCTCGCGGGCTACCGGGAGGGGATCACGCCGAATCCGGATGTAATGTGCAATCGCGAGATCAAGTTTGGCGCCTTTCTCGACTACGCGATGACGCACGGATTCTCTGCGGTTGCTACCGGGCACTACGCCCGGAATCGCCCCTTGGAAGACGGCAGCTGGGAGATCCGCAGCGGGCTGGATCCAAACAAGGATCAAACCTATTTCCTCGCCCTGATGAACCAGCACCAGGTGGCCCATGCGCGTTTTCCCATAGGCGGAACCACCAAGCCACACGTGCGCGAGCTCGCCCGGGAATTTAAACTGCCCAACGCGGAGAAGAAAGACAGCCAGGGCATCTGCTTCATTGGCGAGGTGAAAATGGCTGATTTCCTGGAGGCCTATCTCGAAGACGAGCCGGGTCCGATCGTCAACCAGGCCGGCGAACGTCTCGGGGCTCACCGCGGCTTGCACTACTATACCCTGGGCCAGCGGAAGGGAATCGGTGTAGCATCCAACACCTTCAAGGAGGCCTTCGTCGTCGTGGAAAAACGCAAGGAAGCCAACGAGTTGGTCATCGCCTTTGATCGACCCGACACCCCGCGCCTGTATGCCCAGGATTGTGTGATCAGCCATGTGAGTTTTACCAATAAGCCGGTAAACGAAGCGCGCGAACTGCTCGCTCGCCCCCGCTATCGTGCGCCCTCAACCCGGGTTCGCTTCGAGCCCATTGGCGACGAAAAAGCGCGCGTGTATTTTCACGAGCCCCAGCGGGCGCTTGCATGCGGCCAGGTATTTGCCTTATACGAGGAGGATGTCCTCCTGGGTGGTGGCATTTTCACCTCAATAGAGTATTAGCCCGCCCGTT
Source organism: Verrucomicrobiota bacterium (assembly GCA_046581765.1). Lineage (GTDB taxonomy): Bacteria > Verrucomicrobiota > Kiritimatiellia > SS1-B-03-39 > UBA6053 > JAPYUI01. Next base: position 5,891 of record JAYGFS010000619.1, on the reverse strand, counting down.
GAGCCGCAGCGAAGATACAGTCGACCCGTGATCCGGGCAAGCTCGACAGGTAAGCGAGCCCCATGTACTATGCCGCAGTACATTGCATGAGTCGGCCCTGCATATTTTTCGACCGCGACGGCGTGGTCAACGTTGCGCCCTCGCCGGAGGAGTATTACGTCCTTTCCCCGGACCGCCTGTTTATTCAACCGGCCTGGCTGGAGGCCTTGGCCATCGTCCATGAATCGGGCTACGCAGCCGTCATTGTGACGAATCAAAAGTGCGTACATAAGGGCTTGATCAGCCATGCCGAGCTGGATGAGATTCACCAGGTGATACGGGATGCCGTGAGCGAGCGCGGGCTGAAGCTGCTCGATATCTATAGTGCGACCCGGGGCGACGAAGACCCGGATGCAAAGCCGAATCCCGGGATGTTTTTCAAGGCCGCGTCTGAGCACGACCTGGATCTCGGCCGCTCCTGGATGATCGGGGATTCTGCCCGGGATGTCGAATCTGGAGAACGAGCGGGCCTCGCGGACACGTTGTTGGTCGGGCAGGAGGTATCGCTGGAGGATGTGTGTCGGATACTTCGGAAGCGCTTGCGGTGTGAGATCAATTCGCGGGATGGCGTGGGCGATGAAAATGGCTAGTTCCCCGGGTCAGCCACCGCAGCGCATCCATGCGGAGGATTTCTTGCATGTGCCGGGGACCGGTCGGGCAGGGTTCTCGCGAAGGTAGCTACAATTTGCGTGTGTTTCGCGTATTTCGTGCTTAATCCTCGTCGCTATGGTGCTACCCCTCCATAAACTGAAAGCCGCACAGGGGCTCTTCGTCCTGCTCGTGATCTGGCTGCTCGCGGTAGCTATAAGTCCCAGGACCTTGGCGGGGGAAAATATCTTTCTCAGCCCGGGGAATCTCACCGACATGTTACGCGCGACCGCACCGGTCGGGATCATGGCCCTGGCGATGACCTTCGTCATTATCACCGGGGGGATTGATCTTTCGGTGGGGAGCCTGATGGCGCTTTCGGCGGTGGTGACCTCGATCTTGCTCACGAGTGGAAGTCCTGCCATGCCGGAGGGTCTACGCCTGGTCCTGGCAATTGCCGGCGGCATGCTCAGCGCCGGTCTTGTCGGCGCGCTCAACGGGGGACTCATTGCGACCCTGCGGCTCCAGCCATTCGTGATCACCTTGGCCACCATGATCGGGGTGCGGGGCTTCTGCCGGGTACTCACCACCAATGAAAAGGTATTGCTGGGTATAGGGGATGATCTGCCCGGGCGCTTTGCCGATATGTTTTCCGAAAAAATATGGATGATTGGAAGCTTCCTGTTTCTCGCGGTGGTCTGTGACCTACTGCTTCGCAGGACCGTCTTTGGCCGATACGTCATGGCGATCGGGAACAACGAACGCGCTTCCAGGTACGCCGCCTTGCCCATCGCATGGATCAAGATCGGGGTGTACGTTCTCTGCGGCTTGTTCGCGGGCATCGCGGGCGTCTTTCATGCGGCCCGTACCACCACCGGTGATCCCAATGCAGGGATCGCCTGGGAGCTGGACGTCATCGCGGTGGTGGTCATCGGGGGGACCAGCCTGATGGGCGGAAAGGGCTCAATTCCCGGCACCATAAATGGCGTGCTCATCGTGGGAATTCTCACCAATATTCTTGGTTTGCGTAACGTGGACAGTAACATGCAGCTGTTGCTTAAATCGGTGATTATCATCCTCGCCGTGGCCCTGCAGCAGAAACGATCGAGAACCTGAGAGGAACAACGATGAAACGTATCCTGCTACTTTGCTTGACCCTTGGCCTGTTCGCCGGTTGCGGCAAGGGAACGACTTCGCCTTCCGGAGAAGCCCCGGCCAAGCCGAAGTACATGGTGATCTTCAGCCAGTGCAACAACGCCGAGCCGTATCGTGCGGCGCAGAACGGCCTGCTCAAGGAACTGTTGGATAAAGACCCGGAAGTCAAGCTGGCCGTATATGATGGCCAGGCGGATGCGGCGAAGCAGATCAGCCAGATCGAGAATGCGATTCGGCAAAAGCCGGATCTCCTGATCGTGGCTCCGCTGCAACGCGATGCCCTGACGAAGGTTATGGGTGAAGCCATGGCGGCTGGCATCCCGACGATCTGCCTGGAACGGGATATCATCGAGCCGAACTACACGACCTACATCCGCTGCGACAACCGGAAGATCGGGCAGATGGCCGGCCAATATATCGTCGATTACCTGACGAAGAAAAACGGTTCTCCCAAAGGCACCCTGGTTGAACTACAGGGGATGAAAGCCGTCGAGGGGGCGATGAACCGGCACGCCGGTGCACATGATGTGTTGGACAAGCACCCCGGGATCAAGGTCATACACGACGCCACCGGAAACTGGATGCAGGACCAGGGCATGGACCGCATGGTGGAAGCCTTGAATGCGCACCCGGTGGGGATCGATGTCGTTTACGGTCACAATGACCCGATGGCCTATGGGGCGTACCTCGCGGCCAAGGAAAAGGGCCGGGAAAAAGAGATGGTCTTTGTCGGCGTGGACGGCCTGGCTCATGAAGGGGCCAAGTACGTTGCCGAGGGCGTGCTGGGGGCTACTTTTGAGTATCCGCTTTGCGTGGATAAAGCGGTCGAAATCGGAATGAAAATCATCAAGGATCCCACCTTCACTCCGGAAAAAACCTACCTGATGGAAAGCCGGATTATTTTGCCTTTGCCGGAGTGATACCCCCACCTTCAAGGGCCTTCGAACCCGGGCTTCCCGTCCATTGTTGGATGGACATTCCTTTAGCAATGAGACGTGCACGTTGAAATCGAAACCTGACTTTACGCTCATCGTCCCCCGGACCCCGGAGGAGTTGGAAGCCTACCACATGCTTCGCTACCGGACCCTGCGCAAGCCCTGGAACCAGCCGTCAACCGCCGATCAACCGGACGATGACGACACCGCCACGCATTGTGCGATTCGCGATGAGTCCAGTGCCGCGCTCGTCGCCGTGGCCCGCCTTCACTTTAACGCCCCTGAACAGGCCCAGATTCGTCTCATGGGCGTAGACGAAGCCTTCCGAGGCCAAGGCCTGGGCCGCATGATGATGGAGCACCTCGAGGGGTTTGCCCGGGAGCAGGGTGCGGACACCATGGTCCTGCACGCGCGGGACTACGCCGTGGGTTTTTATGAAAAACTGGGATACGCGACCGTTGAGGAATCGTACCTGCTCTTCGACGAGATCCAGCATGTCCTTATGCAGAAGTCCTTGGTATAAGCCCCGTCCCGGGTGTCCCACCGGGCCGGACCTTTCGTGAGACCATTCTTGCGCGTTTTTCGGCAGCCTGATACTAAAGCCCCCATGTCCGAAACCCCTCCAGGCAGGAACTGGCCCAAGAAGCTCTGCTTCAACCTGGTCATCCTGATCGCCATCATCGCTTTGGCGGAATTCGGCAGCTACCTGGTCTTCAAGCGTATGGCCTGGCGCTTTACCTTCAACGATCCCCAGGTCCACCTGAAGACGATGGAGGAGATCGACAGCGTGCGCCATCTTTTTGATCCCGACCTGGGCTTCGACCGCTTGCCGGACGGACGCCGCCTGGTAAAGGATTACGGGACGAACGGGGTGAGCACGTATGGGGATTCCTACACCGAGGGGGATGAGATCCAGGATCACGAAACCTGGCAGACCTACCTGTCCTCGAAGCTCCAGGTCAATGTCCTCAACTATGGGTTAAACGGCTACGGAACCGACCAGGCTTACCTGCGGTTCAAGAAATACCACCCGGGTTTGAAGGCTGAAGTCGCGGTGCTCTGCCTGATCACCGAGAACATCAATCGCTGCCTGAATGTCTACCGTCCTTTCTACGCGGCCACCAGCGGAGCATTCCTGCCCAAGCCCCGCTTTCTCCTCGAGGATGGGGTGAATGTGTTATTGCCGAACCCCCTTCGTACTCCCGCGGATCTGGACCGCTTGATGGATCCGGAATTTTTTGCAGAGATGGGCAAGCACGATCGCTGGTACAATATAGACGGGAAGCCGCAATTTGCCTCGCCCTACCTGCGCCTGTGGGGTAGCAGGTATATCTGGACGGTACTGAGGTCCCAGCGCGAGGGAGCGGACTTGAAGCAGGTCAACCTGCGGCCCTGGGAAGTGGATACCTGGAACGATGCCGAAGCCCGGGCCATCATGTTCAACATTTTCGTGGATTTGTTGCGGACGCCAAGACGATGGGCGTGACGCCGGTCATTGCGGTCATTCCGATGAAAAAGGAAGTGATCGCGGCTTCAGAAGGCAGGGCCGTCGAGGATATCGCGATCATCATCCGGGAATGTGAGGCACGGGGCTACCATTATTGCAACGGCCTGGACGCCTACATGGCCGCGGTGGATGCGGGTGCGACGCCGGAATCGCTCTACGCCCTGCATCATCCCTCCGCGAAGGGAAACCAGGCCTTTGCCCGGGCCTTGGCGGCAACCATCAAACCCCTCCTTTCCAGGTGAAGAACCGGTGAAAGCATTCCTTAAAGCCCTGCTGTTTGTACTCAGCGTACCAGCCGGAGCGGACGAGACGCCAATCAGCCGGATTGCCTTCGGTTCCTGCATACGCCAGACGGAGCCCATGAACTTCTGGGGCGGTATCAAGGCGTCCGATCCGGAGCTATTCGTCTTTCTCGGTGACAATGTCTACGGGGATACCCGTGACATGAAGAAGCTGCAGCAAACCTATGAGATCCTGGGGGCGGAAACAGGGTTTCAGCAGCTGCGCGAGATGGCTGAACTTCGCGCGGTGTGGGACGATCACGACTACGGCGAGAACGATGCGGGTGCAGAATACCCGATGAAAAAAGCGTCGCAGGCTATTTTTCTCGATTTCTGGAAGGCCCCGGAGAAGGATCCGCGGCGTGGTCGCGAAGGCACCTATACCGCGGAATTTTTTGGCCCGGAAGACCAGCGGATTCAATTGATCTGCCTGGATACACGGTACTTCCGCAGCCCCCTGGTGAAACGCGGCTTCAAAGGGAAGGACGTCGAAGGGTCAACCGGCCCCTACACCGTGAATGCGGATCCATCCACCACGATCCTTGGCGAGCCGCAATGGACCTGGCTGGGGGAACAACTCAAGCACGCGGCGCGGTTGCGAATCATCGCCTCGAGCATCCAGTTGATTGCCGATGACCACCACTGGGAAAAGTGGGGCAATTTCCCGCATGAGCGCGAACGCATGTTTCAGCTGATTCGCGACAGCAAGGCCAACGGGATTATCTTCCTCAGTGGCGATCGGCATCGGGGTGAAATTTCCGTTTACGAGGAGGGTATGCCGTACCCGCTTTTTGATATCACGGCCAGTAGCCTGAACCAGGGCCGCGGGTGGCGCAACGAAATCAATCGGCATCGGTACGGATCACTCGTCTTCTTTGAAAATTTTGGCTCGATCGAGGTCGACTGGACGAGTGAAAATCCCCAGTTACAATTGCACCTGCGGGATGGTCGGGGCAAGCCGGTGATCCAGGTGACCCGGCCCCTAAGCGCTTTTCAGCCGTCGACGAAGTAAGTGCTTGTGCAAGAAGATGGTCCAGAGACCGCCGATCAACAGGAACCCGGGGACGCGGGGTGCGGGGATCATATAGAGTTGTCCCTGATTTCCCCGGTCGGCATATAATCCAAGTGGACCTTGAGGTACACGTTTCCCGTGTCCCGTTCCGTAATGACTTGTGAGAAGATGAGGTTGATAAAATGGGTTGCCCGCGGCCGGATCCTGGTTGCCCGCATCGTTTGTCAAGTCGCTGTCCTGGGTGTTGAAGAGGTGGGTGGGGTAGCCGCTCCCAGGGCCCCGGGGTGCAGGTGGGCACCCGGGCAAATGCTTTGCGGCAGGAAACAGGGCCGGTAGATGCCCTGCATGTCGTTCAGTTTTGCGCTCGCGGTAAA
>JAYGFS010000491.1:0-30600 GCA_046581765.1 Verrucomicrobiota bacterium | reverse complement strand
CGCCAGGGCCCGGATGGAAGCGGGAAAATGGTTGTGATCCGGCGTAGCCACCCACACCGCATCCAGATCCGTGTGTTTATCGAACAACTTGCGGTAATCCGAATACAGCTTTAGGTCGGAAAACTTCTCCTTGGCCTTCTTGACATTCCCCGAGGCACGATCCGCCAGGTCCACGTCGGCAATCGCCACCAGGTTCTCGTTCATCACCGTGCCCATGCTCGCGCCGCCACGGCCACCGATCCCGATGACCGCCATGTTGAGCTTATTGTTCGGCGAGGATCCCGCACTCCAACCCAGGTTCGGAGCGATGAGTACACCGGCTCCATAGGCGCTTGATGTCTTGATGAAGGAACGACGTTTCATGGTTGTGCTCATGCGATTCTCCACGTTCGGGTGTTACGGATGACTGGTCGGCAGACTGAATACCATATCCATCGCCATGTCCATACCGGGATGCCGGGCGCCTGGGCTACCAGGCTGCTCCACATCTTCGGGTAAATACGTGGTGCGCACGGGTCATTTGACATAAATATCCAACAACCCTGGGGCAGGATTCCTCAACCGGGGCCGGGCCCCGGCGGAGTCGCCAACAAATGTTGGTTGAGACCCACCGTCTCCCCGACCAACAGCACCGGCAGGAGACGCCGGGTCTCTTCGGCATCGGCAAGCACGACGGCACCCTGCTCGAGACGACCGTCCTCGGCCAGTACCGGGGGATGGTCCCCGGTGAGGGTCCGGGCAAGGCCCGGGAACGATTCGAATCCCTGCACTTGCCTGGCCGACAGCAATAGAAATTGGCCCGTACGTCCGGGAGCGAGATGCTTTTCCAGTCGGAGTGCCACCTGCCCCATGGTCTGGCGGGGATTGATCTCGACCACCGGCTTGATCCGAAGGGCGCCCGCCGGATCTTCGTACACCATCGCATCGACCCCCAGGGGGCCCCGGTGCTCCAGCGTGGAAAACGCCTCCTCCAAGCGGGGCTGCAGCCAGTCGACCAGCTCGTGCAAGACCCGATACCGATCGGTCAGGAGAAAGCGCTTCATCTCCGGGGGAATGCCGGCAAAGGGCCGGCCGATGACCGTGCCCGCGTAGCGCCGGCCGGCACTCACCAGCTGCCGCGTCCAGCCGAGGAAACGCCAGGGTGCACTGTCCCACTGCAGGCTAATGTCGAGCCGACGCTCCAGTTCCGGCTCCACGATGCCCGCGCCCTGGTGCTCGAACAGTGCAGCCAGCCGGTCGCGATCGCGCCCGGCGGGCACTTCCATGCAGCATAGCCGGCACTGGCCGCGTCCCGAGGTCCCGAGATCCGCCTTGAATAACGCGGAATGCCAGCCGGCGATCCGAAAGCGGGCAAGCGCTGCTTCCACCTGGGGAATCGTTTCCACCCGGACACCCAGGGTTTCAGGCCCGGCGGACCACGCGGGGGTATCTTCGGCCAGCCAGCCTTCGAGCTGATCGCAAGCCCATGATTTACGATACGCCGCCAAGGCTCCAGGCCCCGGCGCATGCCCGGGGTCCAGGGCACGGGCCAGGGCATCACTGCCCGGCGTCCACGCCCAGGGGCAGAAGCCTGCGATCTTCCGTTCGCGCAGCGGATGACCCGAGGGATCCTCCGCCAGCGATAGAATTTCCGGCAGTGAGAAACCCGCATTGACATAGTGCTCCTGGAATGCACGCGAAGGCCTCCGGCGCATCAACACGACGTCTTCGTGTCGCGCCAGGGGCAGCATCAGCGACTCCAGGTCCAGCGCAACTTGATCGAGCGTGGGATGCGTCCCCTGCCCCAGCAACTCCTCTTCGGCCGCGGGATGAAACCAAAACACATTCGGCATCCTTCCGCGGGACTGGCGGAACAAGACCAGTTGGTCGATAAAATCCGCATCCAGGCCGGCCTCACTTCGACCCGCCCGGTTGAACGGGCCGTGCGTCGCCTTCGCCCGGGCCGGGGACAGGGGAAAATGCATGATCTTCCGGTAGGCATCCCAGTCCGTATCCGATTTATTTTTCCACTTCCGAAACCATTTCAGTCCGTGCCCGACATGCCCGATCTCATCGCGATAAATGGCATCCAGTATCGCGGCGGTCTCGCGATCCCCTGCTTCGCGAAAGCGCTCGGCATAATGGCGACTGTAGTCCAGGTTGGCCTGCTCGAAGGTCAGGCTCAAGCGGGCGACGAAATCCATGGGGGACTCCATGGGTTCAACCGCCCGCCAGAAATAGCCGCTCAGCGGCATCTCCCCGAAATCGATCCCGCAGGCCTGCATGCGATCGAGATAAAGGCGGGTATGCGTCTGCTCCTCTTTCAGGGTCTCGAGAATGCCCTGGCGAAATTCCTTTGGCGCGTTGGGAAACTTAAGCAGAACCAATGCCATGAGCTCGGTCGCCAGCAATTCATGGTTGGCGAGAAAGTGTAACAATACAGCGCGATCCCGTTCGGAATCCAGCTGGTGCCCACCCGGCGGCCGGGGTGCACCTTCAAGGTGCTGGAGGCCGAGCCCCTCCGGTCGGCCCGGCGCCTGGATCGACACGGCAGAATGCCCCGGCTCCAAGTCGTTTAGCACCCCCGGATCGGCGAGTTTTTCCTTGAGCGAGGTGCTCGTGACCACCCGCTCGGCAAATTCACGCAGTTCCATCATTCAGCCGTGAATCACAGGATACATACGCCCATGCTTTACCTGCTGGTCACGCGAAAACGATGTCAAAAAGCCACTGGAGGGAACTTTCCATGCATCGGGGAACCCGGGTGGAATGAATACGGGGCCGCAAGGGCTTCAACGTTTTCATATGCGCGTAGATATGATAGGTGATGGCCCGCTTTGAAAGGAACCGGGAACACACGCTAAGCCATGTTGGGCATCGACATCATCCTGCTGGTTGTGCTCCTCGTGCTCTCCGCATTTTTCTCCAGCTCCGAAACGGCCTTTTTCTACCTTAACCCCATCCAGCTTCACCGCCTCGGTCAACGATCGCCACGAAAAGGCAAACAGGTCCGGGACATCAGGGAAGCGCCGACGCAACTTCTTTCGACCATCCTGATCGGCAACACCTTCGTGAACATCGCGATCCCGGTGGTCTGCCTCGACGTGGCGAGGAGAGAGTTCCACGAGGGGGCCGAGTTGACCGCTGTCTGCGCCTCCCTGTTCCTGCTGCTTATCTTCGGGGAAATCGGACCCAAACGAATCGCTGTCGCATTCCCGGAACGCCTCGCCCTGCTCTATGCGACTCCGCTGAACATCGCCATCCGGTTGTTCAGCCCCTTGCGCCTGATCATCGAGGGCTTGACCCACAAGCTGGAACATCGCTTTAAGCCGGACGGACGTCACCTGTCGGACGATGAATATGCAAGCCTCCTGGAAATGAGCAGCGAGGACGGCGTACTCGATGAAGAAGAACGCCTGATGGTGAAAGGTATCATCCGCCTGGAAGATTTTCACGCGAGCGATGTGATGACCCCGCGAATCGACATGATCGCGATCAATCTCGACGACCCCGACCTGGATCTGGAGGAGGTCATTCTTGCCAGCGCGGTTCGCCAGATTCCCCTGTATCGCGGGCGCCTGAATAACACGATCGGCCTGCTGGATGTGCGCGCCTGGCTGCTGGACCCGGAACGCAGGGTCCAGGACGCGACAACCAAGGTGGAATACGTGCCCGAGATGGCTCCACTGCATCGCCTGCTCGCCATGTTTATCTCGGAAAAGCGACGCGCGGTTATCGTCGTCGACGAATACGGCGGCACGGCCGGCATTTTGACCCGAGGGGACATCCTGGAGGAGATCGTGGGCGACATTGACGACGAGCAGGGGCGCCACGCGCTACACTTCGAAGAAATCAATTCCACCACCTGGATCGTGGATGGTCGCGTCCCGATCGAAAGCCTCGAAGACCAAACGGGCATCGAATTCGACGATACGGGATCGGAAGATCGCATCGCGGGATATATCTCGGCCAAGCTGGAACGCCTGCCCCGCCCTGGCGACGTGGTACAGAACGAGTGCTACTACCTCCGCGTCCAGGGCATGCGGCGCAACCGGATCACCTTGGTTGAGTTGCGAAGGAAACAATCGTGAACATTCCCCTCTTCATCATGCTCATCGGGTTGGGGCTCATTGGCTCGGCTTTTTTCAGCGGTATCGAGACCGGGGTGTTTGCAATCAATCGCATCCGCCTGAAACACCTCGTGCGCAAGCAGAAACGGGGCGCCAAAACACTTGAACAGTTCTTGTCCAACCCCGATCACCTGCTCGGGACAGTGCTGGTGGGCAACAACCTCTGCAACATCATCGTGTCGGTCGCTGCAGCCAGCCTGGGCACCGCGCTGGCCGGCCAGACCGGCAACCTCGTCGCCTACATCTGTACAACCCTCTGTGTCTTGATCTGCTGCGAGTATCTGCCCAAGGCCTGGTTCCAGGGACGGCCAGCGGTTCGCATCCTGTCCTTTGCCGGGCTGCTCAAGTTTGCCGGGCGCATTTTTTATCCCGTAAGCGTGAGCTTCACCTTTCTCGCCCGCATCCTGGTGCCCGTGCGAACCCCGGAAGACCCTGGGGATGCATCCATGATCACCCGGGACGAGTTTCTTTACCTGACCCGCGTGGGGGAAAAGGCGGGGACCATCACGCGATCGGAACGCCGCCAGATTGCGGCCGTGTTCGCCCTGGAGGACAAGACCTGCGCCGAGATTATGATTCCACGTAAGGACATGGTGTACGTTCACCTGGACAGCCCGGTCGACACCATCCTGAGCACGGCGCGAAAGCACCGGTTCAGCCGACTGCCGGTGTACGATGACCGGTCGCAAAAATTCACCGGCATCGTTTACGTGTACGATCTCTTTTCCAAGCCGAAGCCGGACGCGGTGGCAAAAGATTACCTGCGCCCGCCGCAAATTATTCCATCCCATACGCGGGCGGATGAAATCCTGCCGCGCATGCGGATGTCGCATCAACCCCTGGCGATGATTGTGAACGAGCGGGACGAGGTGATCGGCCTGCTGAGTCTCGAGGATGTGCTCGAGGAAATCGTGGGGGAGTTTTGACCGATTCCCGGGCCTTCCACCCCTTTGCAAGCGCAGGGGCAAAAAGATGGCGAATTGGTTTTCCGTTGCCGGGAAAACCTATTTAATCACCCCTTTCGTAAACAACCCTTATCGACGGAGTATCTTGACATGGCCTACGAACGCACAGACGGACGTACCCCGGAGCAGTTGCGCCCGGTCAGCATGGAGCCGGGCATCGCGCCCGCTGCCGCGGGATCGGTACTGATCAGCATGGGAAATACCAAGGTGATCTGTGCGGCATCGATTGAAAACCGGGTGCCGCCCTGGATGCGGTCGAAGGGGGTTCCCGGGGGATGGTTGAGTGCCGAATACAGCATGCTCCCCTACTCGACCCCGGAGCGAAATCGACGGGAGATCGGGAAGATCGGCGGACGCACCTCGGAGATCCAACGCTTGATCGGCCGTTCGCTCCGCCAGGCCGTGGACATGACAAAGATTGGCGAGCGCTCGATCACGATCGACTGCGACGTACTGCAGGCGGATGGCGGAACGCGCACGGCGTCGATCACTGGTGGTTACGTGGCACTGCAGCTGGCGATCAAAACCCTGCTGAGCGATGGCAGGCTCGATGCGGATCCAACCCGCCAGTCCATCGCCGCCGTGAGTGTCGGGATCGTCGACGGTACACCCTTGCTGGATTTGCCCTATGTCGAAGATGTCGCTGCGGCAACAGACATGAATGTGGTAATGACAGGCGACGGACGATTTATCGAGGTGCAGGGCACCGCGGAGGAGCAACCGTACAGCATGGATGAACTGCAACAACTTCTCGCCCTCGCGGGTATGGGCATCGGCGAACTGGCGGTGGCGCAGCAGGCGATATTGGCCCCCTGAGGCCCAGGATTCGACCGGTCGACCCCGGCGCGCGGCACCCGGGGGTGCACGGTTCCTGCAGACCGACCGTTTGTGCAGATTAATGGGGTCAAGCCCGGGTTGAAATGTGTTATTATACCTGTCAGGACCCCTATTCAGGCAGGCTATTTACGACCATGAACAGGCCCCTTTGCGAAAAACTTCGGGAGAACCCATGAAAAGACCCGCCCGTACTGCGATCGCGCTGATCTGGATCGCCAGCCTCGCCCTGGCCTTTCAAATGGGCATGAAAAAGCACCCGGAGCAGGCCGAAGACCCGGTCGCGGCACCGCGCACGGGGCACTCCACGCAAAGGGTCAAGAATCTCACAGGGCCACCACGCCGGGCAAGCGGCGATAAAGTCGCGACCGGCAACATCGATACCTACATGAGGAAGCGGCAAACGAAGCGCGGGGCAGACAGGAATGACACCCCGGTCAACAGCTGGCTCCAAGACCTGCCGGACGCGGTGAGCGATGCGCTGGACAACAGCGATCCCATCGAGCGGATGTCCGCGTTTACGGATGCCCTGAAACGACTGGATGCGTCCAGTGTGCAGGCCGTTCTTGCGGCCTTTGAGGAACGACCCGGTGACCACACGGATGACCAGGAATTCTCGATGTTCCTGTTTGCCTGGGCACGGATTGATGGGGCCGCGGCGATGGGCTATATCGAGGAGCATATGGAAGGCTGGCAGTCCTACCGCACGGCCTACGCCGCGATGAGCGGCTGGGCGAGCACCGACCCGGCGGATGCCGAGGCCTGGGCGCGGGAACAGCATGAAGGCCCCGATAATCCCTACCTGGTCGGGGTGGTGAACGGGGTGGCCAAAACCGACTTGAACAGGGCGACCGAGATTACCCAGAGCCTGCCCTACGGCCGCATCCGCGGAAGGGCGGTCGATGTGCTCATTGAGGCGTACTTTAAAGAGGGCGTGGATACGACCATGAACTGGGCCTCCAACCTGGAGGAGGGGGTGCTGAAGAACGGCATCGTATCACGCGTCGCTGCGCGGGTCGCACGCGATGACCCCTTTGCCGCGGCCGAGTGGGCCGTCACCCTCGTCGAGGGTGGGGAGCGCAACAATGCCGTGACATCCATCGCCTCGACCTGGAGCCGTTCTCAGCCACGTGAAGCGGCCAACTATTTGGTGCAGATCAGCGATGAAGACCTCCGCTCCCAAGCGCTGGGAAAGGTGGTCGAACGCTGGGCCCGTTCCGACCGGGACGCTGCAGGGGCGTGGTTGACGGAGAACAAGGACCAACCGGGCATGGACGAGGCGATTCAGCAGTACGCGGAACGCCTTCGTTTCAAGGACCCGGTCAGTGCAATGACCTGGGCCGCCAGCATCAAGAATGAGGCGTCGCGACACACCCTGATGGAGCGAGTCGCCGCAGAGTGGATGGAGCGCGACCCCGAGGCGGCCCGGGACTTTTTAAATCGCACACCGTAACAGACGGCGAGGATACACGGCATGAAAAAAGCAATCGTTACACGGGCGGAGCAACACGGTGCCATCGCGGTCAACGCGGGAAGCGGAACAAGCGTCCAAGTCTTGATCGGACCGGATGACGCACCGAACTTTGCCATGCGGAAATTCAGCATGGAGCCGGGCGGGGGAATGCCGAACCACACCAACACGGTGGAGCATGAGCAATATGTCCTCCGCGGACAGGCAACGATCGGAATCGGAGACGAGGAGTACCAGGTGCAGGACGGAGACATCGTCTACATTCCCGCGGGGATACCCCATTGGTATCGATCCGAGGGGGAGGAGCCCTTTGAATTCCTGTGCCTGGTACCGAACCAACCCGACGAGATTACGATCCTCGATGGATGTTGAGCGGGGGATGTAGAGCGGATCCCGGGGGAATGGTTCAAACGGACGACTGCGCGGATTTGTGGGCGCTGAGGCTGGCGACGAGATCCTGGAGCACCTCTTTAATCAGCGGCTTCTTGAGGATGGTTACCGGTCCCATTTCCAGGGCGGCCTCCATCAGTCCCCGCTCAAGATGCGCGGTGAGCAGGATCGCCTTGATTTCCCTGTTCACCCGCTTCAGGTTGCGCAGGGTCTTCCCGGCGCTTCCCCGGGGCATCATCAGATCGAGAAACACCAGGTCAAAGCAGCCCGCTTCACCGGCGCTTATCGCCTCGGATCCACTGGCAACAGCGACGGCATCCCCCCCCATATCTTCGAGCCACTGGACCATCAACTCACGAACCGTCGCATCGCCATCAACAACCAGGATACGGAGCGCATCGGCCTTGTAAGCGTTTCGTCCGGATACCCACTGATCCAATGCAGGAGGGTCAAGGCGCCCGAGCGAAGCGCCCGGGGAAAGTGGGCCTCCAGGCACGTATGCGGGAACCGCTTCTCCGGACAACTCGATGGCCTTGCAGCGGTCTGCTGCACCCATCGAGCTTCCCTGGGACAGCATCCCCTCTACTCTATTCCGGTAATTCATATCTTTATTGTATATCCATAATCCGCTATAATGCGTTATAATACATCATAACCGGTCATTATCTACCAGTTAACCAATTTATCACATTTTACATAATAAATATAAAACGCACTAAATGTCTTAAAAGACTACTCATCCATATTTTTGCCGGGATCGTACCGGGAAAGGCTGGACACCTTTTGGAATCAGCCGTCGGAAAGCGCTAAATTTTTGCCGCACATTTTACAAAGAATCTACGGTAGCGGTAGGTTCAGTGGGTGACACCTATTCACGCGTATTCTTGATGAAGAAAATCATACTTCGGCTGATATTCGGGAGAAGGCCCTGGCTGACGATCGTCCGGGCAGGGGTGCTCGGTGCGGCTTTATACCTGGGTGGTACCTTTTGTTTTCGCCCGACCATCCTCCGCGGGATCAGCATGGAGCCCACCTACATGGATGGCCAATTTGGTTTCATCAACCGCCTCACCTACCGAACCCGGCATCCCCGCAGGGGGGATGTCGTGGTGATCAAGGCCTTGGGAGACTCCAGCTTCTACCTGAAGCGCGTCCTGGCGTATTCCGGCGAGACGGTTGAGTTCCGCAACGGGGATCTCTTTGTCGAGGGCGAACAGGTACCCGAGCCCTATATCACCGACAAGGGCATGTGGAGCATGCAACCGGTCAAGGTGCCGGCCGGCGAATTCTTTGTTGCGGGTGATAATCGCGTAGTGGATATTTCCAATCATGTACTCGGTGCAATCCCCCCTCGCTACATTGCCGGGAGCCTGATTCTTTGACGAAAGGACATGGGAAGACCCGGGCAGCGTCCATCCCCGCCTTGATACTTGTCACCGTGGTCCTCCTCCTTGCCTGCGGCCTGGCCCAACTCAACCGCCCCGAGCACAAAATCCACCGCCGACTGGAAACCCTGGCCGACCTCGCGAATAAGTCCAGCCACGAAAGCCAGGTGAAAACCCTTCAACGCATGACGGAAATCATCGGCTATTTTACCGAGGACTGCCATTTGGATTTCGGCCCGATGACCCCCGAGATTATCGATCGATCCGAGCTTCGCGGACTGATCGGCCAACTGCGGATGCACGCGGAGACGGTCGAGGTCAAGATCCACGGAAAAACCATCAGCCTGGGACCTGGGAAAAAGAGCGCCACGGTGGAATTGATGCTGGAAGGGACGGTGGATATCCATGGCGAAAGGGCAAACGAGTTCCGTGAATACCGACTCAGCATGAAAAAAGAGGGGCAGGACTGGTTGATCGATCGACTGGACGCGGTCCGCAGCATCACCACACCTGATCAACTATAGGCCTGTGGCCCGTCCGCCCCCTCCCCTGGCAGCCAAAAAACTCAGGCAACTTCGACGTACACCTTGAGGGCCTTGCCGCTGACGAGCAAGTCCATCATCTCCCGGTAGTTGTCCAGGCCCTTCACCGCATGGGTCAGGATCTTCTCGGTAACCCCGGGGTAAATCACCTCGGCCTTCACCATGTCGCTGATGCCCTGCTCGAAGTGCCGAAAGTTTGCATTCACGCTGCCGACCAAGGCCTTATTCCCCAGCACCCATTCCAGGTTGATCTTATTGGATGGCACGTTGATCTGTTTATCTCCGCCGGTAATGCTGGTCCAGACCATGATCCCGTTGTGTGAGAGAATCTCCATGCAGGAGAAGGCGACCTGTGAACTGCCGGTGGCTTCAACAATAAGATCCGGCTTTCCCGTCTTGGCGACAAGCTCTTCCAGGGATAACTCTTTCGTGCTGACATACTGTGCCCCATAGCCGTGGACGATCTCGGCCTTGATGTTGTTCGCCTGCACACTGCGCGCAAGGGTGTGGACTTCCAGCCCGCGCAAGCACAGGGCCATGGTGGTCAGCAGGCCGATTTGGCCACTGCCTGTTACATAGGCAACGCGCGGTTCCCAGACCCGTAAGCGGCGTTGAACCTCAAAGACCTGCTCGACGGCCTTGGCCGCACAGGACATCGGTTCGGGCAGGACATGCAGGTGCTGCAGTGCATCCGGGATGTGAATAACGAACTCTTCGGTTTCCACAACGTACTCGGTCAGGTAGCCATGCAGGAGATTGATGCCGCGCTCGTAGTAAATCTCGTCACTGGTGAAGTCCGAACGACCGATCTGGTCGTAGATCGTTCTCCCCGCACGACGCACCGTGCAGGTCACGTAGTCACCCGGACTCACCTTGCGCACATGGGGGCCGACTTCTTCAACCCGGCCGAAGAGTTCGTGGCCGAGCACGAGAAAGTCATATCCAGGGGGGGCATTTCCATACTCGGCATCGTTGATCTCCCGATCGGTCGCATCGACCCCCACCTTGAGGACCTTAATGAGCACCCCCAGGCCATCTTTGACATCGGATACAGAGGGCTTGTCCAGCTCGGCCAGGTGCGCGCTGTCAGGGGTCCCGGGTTTTACCGCAATGGCTTTCATTTGATGCTCCAATGTATGAAAATAGACAGGAAAAGCGAAGAAACAAAGCAACTACTCCGGATTCCGTCAATCCCGATCTGATATAACCTTGAGGCCTCCCCAAGGCTGGGTTAAATTGCCCGGCATCCCTTGTGACTTGCGCCGGGGAGAGGCTATCCAGGCAGGATCTGTGCGCAAGCGTGTGGGTAGCACCACGCAACACGGTGTCGTTTCTTAGCCCCGCATAAAGAGCCTGTTTATGATACATCGCAGAATACGGATCGGACTTATGGTGACCGCGTGGGTGCTTGAGTCCGTGTGTGCGCAGACCACCGAGAACCCTGCTCGCCGGCCGACCCGGTCGAATCGCCCCTCCCCGAACGTTGAAATCAATGTACACAAGGGCAAAACGAAGAGCAAAACATCCACCACCGGCCGCCAGGAGACCTACGAATTCACGGTCACGATCAAGAACCTGGACGGTATTCATGGCCATCGCGAGATGAAGGCCGAGCTCTTCGCCATTGGAGAGAACCGTTCGGATCATTCGATGTACAACGTGATCACCACCAAGACGTCGACTTTCGACCTTGCCCGCGGGACCGCGCATTCCTTCAAGTCGGACTTCTTCTACGTGAAATATTATTCCGGGAGCGGGATGACGCTCGGGGGATACCTGGTGCTCGTGTATGACAGGAACGGAACCCTGGTCAAGAGCAAGGCGACAAAGGCCTCCTTCGAGAAAGGCATCAAAACGATCCGGGCCGCGGAAATATCGAAATCGAGCTCGAAGTCCTTTCGGCTCAAGTAGCCATCAACTCGGCCAGGGCGGAGCGCGTGCGCCGGTATAGCAGGGCAAAGATCAGGGCGGTCGGAAGAATCGTCAAGGTCGAGGCACACATGATGATCGCCTGGGGAAAGCGTAGCCCACTGCTCTGCAGGCTACTCATGGCCAGGGGCAGGGTGACGTGCTCATGTAAAATCAGTAACGGAATCAAGTGCTCATGCCAGGACAGGATGAAATGGATCAGTCCGAAAGTCAGCAGCGCGGAGTTCATCAACGGGAGTACCGTCCAGTAAATACGGAACTCCGAGGCCCCTTCCACCCGGGCCTGTTCCAGCAACGCGTCCGGCACCTGGCGGAAAGCCAGGGTGAAAAACAGGACCCCCACCCCGGAAACGATACCGGGAAGTACGACGCCGAGGAGGCTGTCGTAGAGGTGGATGCGTTGTATCCAGGTGAATAGGGGCAAGGCGATGACCTGCTTGGGAATCAGGATGACCAGCAGGGTGAGCATGAACCAGGCGGGCTTGCCTCTCAGCGGGCACTTGGCAAAAACATACCCGCACATGGACGCGAGCAAGACCGCGCCCAGCGCCTGGCCCATCGCGATGAGAAAGGAATTCCCGTACACGGTTCCGTAGTGCAGCCACTCACCTGAAAAGAGCCCCCTGTAGTATTCGGCCCGGAAGCTTTCCGGGAGAAGTTGCAAGGGTCGATAGATTTCCAGGTTGCTTTTGAACCCGGAAAAGAACATCCAGGCAAAGGGATACACGAACACCAGGGTGATGATCAACAGGATGAAGCGCAGGCCCCAACGCGTCAAGGCCGCCTTCAAAGGACCGGCTCCCGACCCGGCCGGCCTAAGGATTTAAACCCAAGATAGCCAAAGCCCAGCAGGAGAAACATCCCCGGGAGCAGGGACAGGCTGATCGCGGTGGCCCGACCAAACGCGTTGAAGGGTGCGAAGGCGGTTTGATAGGTATAGGTGACCATCATCAGCCCCGCGTCGTTGGTTCCCCCGGAATTCCCCAGGATGGTATACGCACCGGAGAACATGGCAAAGGAGTCGACCAGGAGGTACGCCATCACGAAGAGGATCATCGGTCCCAGCAGCGGCACCTGGATGCGCCAGTAGGTCTGCCAGGGACGCGCGCCTTCGAGGCTGGAGGACTCCTCGTAGGTCTTGGGAAGTCCCTCCAATCCGCACAGCAGGAAAAAGGTCACGAAACCGGTCCAGCGCCAGACGGACTGAAGGATCAGGCCACAGAGAATCCAATCGGGATCCTTGAGCCAATTGATGGCCTTGAACCCGAAGGGCAACACGAAGAGCTGGTTGAGCAAACCCTCCCTGCCGTGAAAGACGAGGAGGAAGAGCGTGCCAAGCACGACCGGCGGCGTAATCGCCGGGAGAAGCAGCAGGAAGGAAAAGACCGGACGCAGCCGCCTGACGGCCGTCTTCAGGATGAAAGCCAGGCAGAGGCTCAGGGGTAAAATCAAGCCGAGGCTGGCCAGGGTATACAGCGTGGTATTTTTCAGCGCGGTACCGTGCCGGGGATCGCTCAACACGGCTCGATAGTTGTCCAGGCCGACGAAGTGCGTTGGACCGGCAATCTCGTTGGAATGGAGGCTGATCCGCACCCCGTCGAGCAGGGGGATGGCCCAGAAGAGGAGAAAGCAGGCAAAGAAAGGCAGCAGGAGCAATGCGGGGCCACCTAGCCAGGACTTTTTCATCTGTGTTCCATCGTCATAGCTGGATTCCCGGCCCTCCGGTCGATGGGCCGACCGGCCGGATCTACTGGTCCAGGGTTTTCTTGAATTCGAGCAAGGTTTCTCTCGGCGATTGATTCCCGTAAAGGGCGGATGAAAAATAGTTTTCCTGCATCATGAACAGCGCTTGCGGCCGCTTGGGATGCATATCGACCCCGGATACTTCATCTGCGATCTCCACCAGGACCTTCCCCATCGGCTTACCCGCAAAGTAGTCGTTGCCCTGCAGCAGTTCTTCATCTTTCCATGCCGGCTTGTAGGCCGGAAAACTGTTGCCCATGGTGAAGCGAAGCCGGTTGGCTTCCTTGTCCGTCATCACCCACTTGAGGAATTTCCACGATTCCTCGATCTGGTCGCTCTGCTTGTAGATCAAGAGTCCCTGGCCGGCAAAGGAAGCGGTGCGGGCGCTGAGCTTGCCCTTGATCTCCCACGCGGGGAGTGGACGCACGGCAAACTTGCCCGCCATGCTCGGGGCGAACTGCTGGAGCATATCCAGGCCGAACCAGTCGGCACCGATCATGCAGGCAACATCACCATTTTCCACGCTGCCACTGAAGAACAGGGGATCGAAAATCGAACCGCGCTCCGGGGTCATGGCCAGATCGTTCTCGAAGAGGTCCACCAGGTACGCGAGGGTCTCGACCGCCTGCTCGAAATCGGGGAGGACCTCGCCGGAGCGACTAACGATCTGCGATCCGCGCTGGCGCAACAAGGCCTCAAACTGGGTGGGGTCCACGGCCAGGCCGAAGATGTTATCTTCCGCAAGGATCTCGCAGACCTTGCGGAAATCTTTCCAGGTCACGATGTCGTCCGGATTGATGTTCCGTGCCTTAAACAGATCCACGCGGTAATACAGGAGCATGGCGCTGAGCGATTGCGGGAGACCGTAGATCTTCTTCCCGTCGCTGAACAGCTCGATCCGCGGCTTGCTGAATTGCTCGACGAGCTTGTCCTTTTTCAAGCGCTCGGTCAGGTCGACAAAAGGGACCTCGCCCGCCAGGTAGGGACCGAAGAAAACCTCGTCCAGCTGGACGATATCCGGGGCGCCCTCGCCGGTCTTGATCACCACGCTGAGCTTATCCGGAAGCTCGCGAAAACCATAGGCCATGACCAGGGCGCTAAAGTCCTTATCCACCCCGGCCTGGTACAGCTCGACCATCTTGTCGTAGTAATCTTTATCCTGCTGGGAACTGATCCAGATTTCCACCGGGGCAGCGCAGAGGTTCAGCGTGAGTAGCGCGAAGAGGCCGAAGGCCGTGTGCTTGAGTTTATTCATCATACTTGGTTACCCGGTTCAGCAGACTAAATTGACCGACAGGCAGGCAAATTCAATCCAACTCTGCACGTTTTTTAGCCAAGGTAAACACCCGATCAAACATGGCTTCGGTCAGCCGACCGGTAAAGGTGTTCTGCTGGCTGGGGTGATAACTCCCGATCAGGGTATAGGGCCCGAGCTTCGTTTCGGCCGCATGGCCGAATTTCGGCCTGGGCTTGATGACATGGCCCTGCCCGGCCAGGGCACGAAGGCTGCCGTCCCAGGCAAAGGCGCCCAGGGCGATGAGCACGCGGACCTGCTCCAGCAGGCGCAGTTCCTCGTAGAAATATCCAATGCAGGCATCTCGCTCTCCCGTCGTGGGCTTGTTGCCTGGCGGGGCACAACGAACGATGTTCGTCACGTAGGCGTGTTCAAGGACCAGCCCGTCATCGCGGCCCGTGGAAAGCGGCTGATTGGCCAGGCCCGCCCGGTGCATCGCCCCGTAGAGCCAGTCACCCGAACGGTCGCCCGAAAACATGCGCCCGGTTCGGTTGGCCCCGTGCGCTCCGGGAGCCAGGCCGACGATGAAGATCCTTGCTTCCGGATCGCCAAAACCGGGGACCGGCTTAGCCCAGTAGGTCTCCTCGCGATAGGCCGCGCGTTTTTCTTTCGCCACCCGGGTGCACCACGTGCGCAGGCGCGGGCAGCGATCGCATGCGACAACCTGCCTGCCGAGGGCATGAATGGGTTGAACCATGTAAGGGGTGTAGCAGAAGGCTCGGTACAGTAAAAGGCCCTTCCTGCATGATAAACGGGCGCTACAGCACGATGGTGCGATTCCCGTGCACGAAGACGCGGTCATCGAAAAGCAGGTCGAGCGCACGGGCGAGGACGGATTTTTCCACGTCCCGGCCGAAACGGGCCATGTCCCCGGCACTGTGTGAATGATCGACGGGAATGGTTCCCTGGGCGACGATCGGGCCCTCGTCCAGGTCCTCGCTGGCAAAGTGCGCCGTGGCACCGATAATCTTCACCCCACGCGAATAGGCCTGGCGATAGGGATTGGCACCGACAAAGGCGGGAAGAAAGGAGTGGTGGATGTTGATGATGCGCTGGGGAAAAGCCTTCACGAATCCCGGGCTAAGAATGCGCATGTACTTGGCCATGACCAGGTAGTCAAAGCGGTATTCCTCCAGGACCGCCCGCACGGCCTGTTCATGCTGCTCGCGGCTTAACCCCTCGGCGGCCACATGGTGAAATGGCACGCCGAATTTTTCCGACAGGTCGCGCAAGACATCGTGGTTGGCCACCACCGTGGCAATCTCGGCATTCAGGTCATCAAAGTCACCGCGTACGAGCAGGTCGCCCAGGCAGTGCGCTTCCCGGGTGGCGAGCACGGCGATGCGCTTCTTGCGCCGGGTGACCAGGCGGGCGTGGGCTTGATCCGGCAGGGAGGCAAGGATCTCGGCATAGAGCTCTTCCCGATCGACCTCGCCTTCAAAGGCCGTGCGCATGAAGAAGCGGCCCGCCTCGCGATCGACAAACTCACCGTTCTCGATGATGTTGCAGTCGTGGCGATAGAGGATGCCGCTGACTCCGGCAACGAGCCCTTTTGTATCCTCACTGGTAATCAGCAGGATCAGCGACTGCATGGCTCAGGCTTCACTGCTTTTATGACCGGTTCGCTTGTGGCAGAAGTGTCCGATGATGACGAGTACGACAAAAATGATAATCGCATAACGGCCGAAAGGAATTTCCACGTCCTTGATCTTCATTGTCTTCGCCCAACCGGTGGTAATCGCCGCATAGCCGGTAATGAGCAAGGAAACGCCCATCAACACATTCCACGTCACCCTTTTACCCCCGCGAGGTAGATTCTCTCCGAGTAGAGCCTTTGAATTCATCATAAAGAAGAAGGTCAGGAAAGCGATGGGCAGCAGCATGTAACCGAAGGTCGAGGTCGGAACGACCAGGTAGGCAGCTGAATCGCCGCCCCAGATGAACGGCCACAGCAACCCGGTTGAGGCGAACAGGGTCCCGAAGCGCAAGGGCCAACCGGTATGCGGAAGCCGCAGCGCTTCGCAGAAGACAAAACCAGAAATCAGCATCAACAGTGAGATAGTTGACATGGTCATGGCCAGAACCCCCAAACCGAAGATCTTGTTAGCCACCGCTTCGCTGCCGGTTAATGCCTTGAGTGCGGGTGCGAGCTGCATGTTGTCACGCTTCATCAAGCGGGCGGCGATCTCCATTTCTGCGACCTCCATTTTCGTGGCTTCATGAGAACCCTCCGCCGCTCCATTGCGTTTCGCAACCAACTTGTTGAAGGCATTGGCTCGATTGGATTCCCGATTGACGATCAGATTTCCCGCCGCGTCCTCCACGAGCACGCCTTTACCCGGCACATCCTCGTAACGATTGTCGTGGAAGCTGTAGGCCGAAGCGATCACCACACAGGAAACAGCGAGGACGAACGGAATTACCATGCCCGTAGAAAGGTCGAAGATCGCCAATCCACGATGTTCCTTCCCCCACTTCTTCGCGAGCATTGAATACGGCAAAAGGAAGGTCATGTTGATGCCGACCGCAGCGGAGGCGGCTGCAATCATTCGGCTCCGTTGTGCGCCGAGGACTTCTCCCTCCCAAAAGGCGCGTGCGACAGGGTCGGCTATCTGGTTCAACCAGACCGCGAAGGTCGGGGATGGGCTATTCCACACCCCAAAATTCGGAATGAATCCCCTGGCGATTTCACCCCAGGGCAAGCGCCCGGCGAGTTTGATCACGACGCCGAAGAAACAGAGCACGATGAAGGCAACCATGATCTTCAGGACCCATTCGTAGATCTTAATGCCAATGCCCTTGGTTCCGTAACAGAAGGTTATCGCAGTCACGATGACGAAGATAATGATAGTAACCACCATCTTGTGGCCGTTTGTAATATCCGCCGTATCCGCGGGGAATGCGCCCGGCATCAGATTCTGCGATATCGAAGCGAAGGCTAGCGAGTATTGAGGAAGCACCCAGACCATGTTGGCCATCATGGAGGCAATTAGCCATCCCCAAGCCAATACTGGGTTGATCTTGGTTTTGATGCCCTGGAAAGGACTCTCTTCCGTCGATAGGGTGACGTAGCTGATCGCGGAGAGCATAATCACGCCCAGGATCATCGCCACGAGTTGTACCCAGAGCATGCCGTATCCGCCGATTACACCCAGAAACAAGGCACCGCCCAGCGAGCCGCCTCCGAGGGTGATCGCGCTCTGTAACCAGCCGGGACCCGAAAGCTTAGAGTAGGTTTTGATCCTGGCCAGACCACCTTTGGCCTCAGCGTCCAGTAGGATCTGGCGTTCGTTTTCTACGGAATTCCTTTCGTCTGACATTGGGCGACCTTTCGATATACAGGGGGATTAAAACTCCACTCAGGCGAGGAAACTAGAATGTTAAGGTGCTAAATAACAAGGTTTTTCGATTCTTGGACCAGTGGTTCCGTAGGCATGGGGCACAAGGAATTAAAGCTTTGTGAAATAAGTGCCTTGGAAAGGGCGGCTAAAAGTAACCGGTCGCATGCGAAACAATGCGTTTTTTTGGTAGCAGGGCCAGGGGAATTCCCCCAAGATCCACCCTTTGAAGATCAACCCATCAGTGAAGGAATAGTATGAAACGCAGAAATTTTATCAAGAGTAGCTCCGCGGCCGCTGCGGCTTCCACGGTGGGCTTCCCGGCCCTTGTCCGCGCCCAGAACCAGAACAGCAAGCTGCAGGTCGGTTTCGTGGCAACCGGCGGTCGGGCCAATGCACACGTGGGCTTTACTTATGGCGCACGCAACAAGTACGGCCTGCACTGCGTTGCCTTCGCGGAAGTCGACCGGAACAGCCACAAGAACGTGCTCGGCAAAGGCGAGTGGAAAGACGCCAAGGCCTACACCGACTGGCGCGAGATGTTCCAGAAACATACCCAGGAGCTCGACGTGGTCTTCGTCGCCACCCCGGACCACAGCCATTACGGGCCCTCGATGACCGCGATCAGCAACGGCATCCACTGCTATACCGAAAAACCCCTGGCCTGGTCGGTACGCGAGGCGCAGAACCTGACCAAGGCCTACGCCAAGAACACCGGGGTGGTCACCCAGATGGGGAACCAGGGACACGCAGGCGGCGGCTGGCGCACGGCCTATGAATACGTCAAGGGTGGCGCGATCGGTGATATTAAGGAGTTCCACACCTGGACCAACCGCCCAGTCTGGCCGCAGGGTGGTGACAACCCGGAAAAGAAGGACCCTGTCCCGGATCATCTCGACTGGGATTCATGGATCGGTCCCGCACCCATGCGCCACTACACGAACGGGGTCTACCCCTTCAAATGGCGTGGTTTTGTCGATTTCGGATCCGGTGCCCTCGGTGACATGGCCTGCCACACCACCTACGGGATTTATTCCATCATGCGCCCGGGCTACGCCGCTACCGCGGAACCCCTGTTCATGACCGGCCCCTGCAAGGGGCAGTTTCCCTCAGGCATGATCATCAAGGCGACCTACCGTGCAACCAAGGATCGTCCGGGATTTGCGACCTACTGGTACGAAGGCAAGAAGGACGGTAAACCGATCATGCCGGATGTGCCGGAGGAGTTGAAGGGACCGAAACAAATCAAGATGCCGAGAACCGGCAACCTTATTATCGGGACCAAGGGCAAGATGATCGTCATGGGCGACTACTGGAATACCCCCCGCCTGATCCCGGAGGAACGCCAGAAGGAGTTCGGCAAGCCGAAACAACTCCTCGAGCGTTCGCCCGGGCATCACGACGAGTTCCTCATGGCCTGCCGGGGCGACAAGCCGCGCGAGTTCAGCCAGTCCAACTTCGGGTACTCCGGTTTCATGACCGCGAATATCCAGCTCGGGAATCTCTCCGCACGGGCAGCGAAGAAACTGGAATTGAATGAGGCCGGTGAAATCACCAACGATCCGAGCATCAATGAACTTGCCTGGCGCGTACCCCGCAAGGGTTGGGATGCCTTGAAGACGAACATCTAGGCCGGGATACCGGCAAGGATTGAAAAGGCGGAGCCCGGGCTCCGCCTTTTTGCGGGGGAGGTCTTCGCCCGGGTGCCCGTGTCCTGTACGGCGGATGGACAGCGGGTCGAGTTACCCCCCTTGCTTGACAAGTCGCCTCGGAATACCCTAGAACGCAGGCCGTTTCAGGACATAACCCGAACTGGAGAACACGATGTCCGTTATCGACTTACGACCACAAGAAACGTGTACCTACGATTGCGTATCTCTCGGCGAGATCATGCTCCGCCTGGATCCCGGTGAAGGCCGGATCCGCGTGGCCCGCCACTTCCAGGCCTGGGAAGGGGGCGGCGAGTACAATGTCACCCGCGGCCTGCGGAAGTGCTTTGGCATGTCCACCGCGACGGTCACCGCATTTGCGGACAACGAAGTGGGCCACCTCATCGAGGACTTCATCATGCAGGGTGGCGTCGACACCCGCTTCATCCAGTGGGTTCCCTACGACGGCATCGGCCGCACCGTCCGCAACGGCCTGAATTTCACCGAGCGCGGGTTTGGCATCCGCGGGGCAAAGGGCGTTCCGGATCGCGGCAACACCGCGGCATCGGCCCTCAAGAAAGGCGACATCGACTGGGATGAGATCTTCGGGAAGTACGGCGCGCGCTGGCTACACACGGGCGGGATTTACGCCGCGCTGTCGGACACGACACCCGAAGTTGTCATCGAGGCGGTCACCAAGGCCAAGGAACACGGCACCGTCGTGTCCTACGACCTCAATTACCGGCCCTCCCTGTGGAAGAGCATCGGCGGCCTGGAGCGGGCACAGGAAGTCAACCGGGAGATCGCCCGGCACGTCGACGTGATGATCGGCAACGAGGAAGATTTTACCGCCTGCCTCGGCTTCGAGATCGAGGGGACGGATGAAAACCTGACCGAGCTCCCGATTGAAGGCTTCAAGAAGATGATCAGCAATGCCGTGTCGGATTTCCCAAATTTCAAGGTTGCGGCCACGACCCTGCGCTCGGTGAAGACAGCCACCATCAATAGCTGGGGGGCCATCTGCTGGCACGACGGGACGTTCTACGAAGCCATCCACCGTCCCGAGCTGGAGATCCTCGACCGGGTCGGCGGCGGCGACAGCTTTGCCTCCGGCCTGATCTACGGCCTGATGAGTACCGACGATCCCGGGGCCGCGGTCAACTACGGTGCCGCGCACGGGGCCCTCGCCATGACCACCCCGGGTGACACGACCCAGGCCACGCTGGCTGAAGTCGAGAAACTCATCAGTGGTGGCGGGGCACGCGTCGACCGCTAGTCGTTTCAGGCGCAGCCACGATATCCACAAAGAGGGCATCACTGGCCAGCATCCCCGCCCGGGTCAGGCGCAGGTGTTCACCCGCCCACTCCATGTATCCGTGGTCGATCCAGTCCTGAATCGCTCCACCCAGCAACTGGACCAGGTCAAAGCCGGTCCGCTGCTTCAGTTCGCTCGTCGTGATACCGGCCTTTTGACGCAGGGCAAGCATCAGGCTCTCCCGGGCTTTCGCTTCTGCGGGCAACTGCTCTTCCTCGACGATCGGCGATTCACCGGCCGCCAGGTGGGCTTGCCAGCCCTTGAGGTCTGGCAGGTTCTTGTACCGCCTGCCGGCGACGTGGGAGCTCGCGGAAGGTCCGCAGCCAAGGTACTCGCCCGCGTTCCAGTAGTTGAGGTTGTGGCGGCTTTCAAAACCCGGACGCGAAAAATTTGATATCTCGTACTGGTGAAGGCCGGCCGCCTCGAGGCGATCCACGCTCAACTCGTACTGCCCTGCGGCCACATCCTCCTCCATGGCCGTGAAGTGCCCCTGCTCCAGCAGATCGGTCAAGGGAGCCCCCGCATCGAATTCCAGGCCGTAGCAGGAGACATGGTCCGGCTCCAGTGCGATCAGCTGATCCAGTTCGCGGTTCAACTGCTCGTCCCCCCGGCCCGGAATACAAATGATCAGGTCGACATTGATATTGGCAAAGCCGCATTCGCGCAACATCCGGTAGGTGGCCAGGGCCTCTTCCACCCGGTGGACGCGGGACAGGAAGTCCAGGGTTGCATTATCCATGGCCTGCAGGCCGAGGCTGACGCGATTGACCCCGGATGCCAACAGCAGTTCCGCTTTTTCCCGATTCAGGGTCCCCGGATTCGCCTCAACCGTATATTCCCGGATGACCGAAGCATCCATCCGCCGGCCCAACAGGGCCATCATCTGCCGGAGATCGCCCAGGGACAACTCGGTCGGGGTCCCCCCGCCGACGTAGACGGTCTCCGGGGTAAAACCGGATGGCAGGCCCTCGAGTTCCCGCGCAAGGGCCTCTACATACCCGGGGCGATCAACGCTCCGGCCGAGGCGATCGGCAATCGGGCCGCTTCCCAGTTCCTCCAGGTAAAAGGCACAATAGATGCAGCGGTGAATACAGAAGGGCACGTGGATATAGAGACCGCTGGGCATAGGTGGTTTCGGATGGGTATCAGGGTGTCCGGAACGGGAAGGATGTCAAGTTCCCCCACAGCATCATCCTTCCCGCTTCCGGCTTCATCCTTTCTACTTCATCCTTATCCTGACTTGTGCTTCAATTCTTCCGTGGCGGATTTCAAAGTAGTTTTGCTCGAGCATGGCTATCCGAGCACGCTTGCTGAGCGCAGCTTGATCGAGGCTGCAGGGGGCCGGCTGGTTGACGGCGAAGACCTGGAACTCGAGGAGGCACTCCGGGAGGCCGAGAGCGCAGATGGGATACTCTTCCGCCGCATCGACATGCATGCGGAACGCATTGCGCGGTTCAAGCAGGCCCGCATTATTCTCCGCTATGGCATCGGTACCGACAACGTGGACACGGATGCCTGCACGGGACAAGGGATCATCGCCGGCCACGTGCCGGGCTATTGTATCGAGGATGTGAGTACCCACGCGATCGCCTTGCTGCTCGACGGGGTACGTAATATCGTGGGCAACCACAAGGCCATGGAGAGCGGTGCATGGGATCTCCGCCGCAACACCCCGCTGTATCGCATGGAAGGCAAGGTCCTTGGAATTATCGGGCTGGGCAACATCGGCCGGGGCATGGCCCGCAAGCTCGCGGGCTGGGGCATGCAACTCATCGCGTTCGACCCCTTTGTCGATCCGCAGAAAGCCCTTGATCTGGAGGTTGAACTCAGTGACCTGGAGACCCTCTGCGCACGGTCGGATTATATCTCGGTACATGCGCCCCTGCTCCCGGAGACCCATCATCTGCTCGGCGCTGAACACTACGCGCGGATGAGAAAAACCGCGGTGCTTATCAATACATCCCGCGGCCCGGTGATTGACACGCAGGCCCTGCTACAGGCGCTGGATGCCGGTCACCTGGCGCGGGCGGGCATTGATGTGTTTGAATCGGAGCCCCTTCCGCCGGATGACCCGATGCGGCACCACCCCAGGATCACGGTGTCCGACCACACCGCCTGGTACTCGGAGGAATCCCAGGCCATTCTCCAGGAGCGGGCTGCGGAAGAAATCGTTCGCGTATGCACGGGAAAGCGGCCCTATTCGCTGGCGAATATTGAATTGGCGATCCGGGAAGGCTGGATGGAGGAGGATTGGGAAGTACCGGAGCACATCCAGTGGCAGCTGCGCAGGCGCGACGAGCTTCTTAGAGCGGGCTAGGGTATTGGCGGCCCTTGGCCTCAAGCAGGTAACCTTGCAGCTGGCGTAGGTTCGTACAGGCCTGGCCCACCGACTTCCCCCTCGCGTCAAAAACCCTCATGTTGGGCACGCTGAATATATTGTACTGATGCGTGACCGGCGTCCCCCAGCTCACGATATCTATTTTGACCAATTCGACCCCTGGGTCCCCTTCAGCCAGGTGGCGAAGCGCAGGCCCAATCCGCCTGCACGGTCCACACCAGGCAGCATGGAAGTCAATGATGGTCACCTTTCCCTTGCCGATATAGTCCGCGAGGTTTATCTCCTGGCCCCCATTGGAAATCGTCCGCACGGACGGATGCACCCCTGCCCTCGCATCCGCAGGCATGACCGGCGCTACGGCGGCCGGGGCGGATCGACCCGAGGCACCCATGCGCGTGACACGGGAAACGATATATCCGTCGAGGAAGTCCAGCACGACATCTGAATACATCCATGAAATCCCCCCGGCCCCTTTCACGGTGCCGGTGGGCTTGCCGAGTTTTGTAAGCAGTTCGTCCCGGGTCAGCCCGATCAATTCCTCATCCGTCAAGGACGCCAGGGGTGGAGCCAAGGGTACAGGATCACCCCCCGATGCGTTTATATCCACCCGGCTTGTCCCTTCGTCTTTTGCCAAGGTGGGGCCCCTGGTCATGCCACTCATCCATCGCGCTTTGATCCGTTCGGAATACGGGTGTAGATTCACCTTGCCATATACCTTGCTACATACCCGGCTAAACGCTGTATCCCGTTCCGGGTCCTCCGAACCCAGGCGGACACCGCCCATGACCAGGATGAGTGCCGCAAGGGCGATCAAGGCGGGACGCCCCGTGCGGAAAAAAAAGACAAAGAGGTAGCCGAAGGAGATAAACGGGACCACCCATATGCGGACTTCCCAGGTCATCGATTCCCGGATGGCGATGACAAGCAGCCAGATCCCCCCGATCAGAAAAACCAGGAGCCCGGCCCCAATGGCGATCATTCCAGCCTCAAACATGGCCCTTGATAGAGCAATAATTGGACCAAGCGCAGATCACCCGGCTGCGGGCTCAGTCCCTTTCTGCTACTATCGTAACCATGGGCTTTTCTGAAAGTTGGTAGCGAATGCAGGCGAATGCATGGGGTGGCTGGCAGAAGGGGGGAATCGCGCAGAGCCAGATGCCCCCGTACCGGGTCAATGGAAAGCCCTTGTGGTCGTGCCCGCTGAGGCTCAAGCCCACATCCGCATCCTGCATGGCGGCCAGGACCTCCTCGGCATTTACATAGTTATAACGTGCCAATGCCAGCTCCGGGGGAACAACCGGCACATGCTGCACGGCAACCAGCGGACCGGAGAAGTTCTCCCGTGCTTTCGCAAGACGCTCGAGCTCCGACGGACTCCGGGAGGACCTATACGCCGGCTCATCCGGGTCACGCGGAAAAGCAAGCAGGCGTCCACCCGCGAGGTCCAGGACATCGGGCGGGGGAGGGAAAACGGCGTGGAAGGCCTCCGCGGGTACATCGTGGTTGCCACGAATGGCGAACCAGGGCCCGACCAAAGCGGAGAAGATCCCGTGCAGGGTGTCCATCCGCACCTGGGCATCCTTCGCCCCGGGGTCCTCGAGCAGGTCGCCGAGGATCAGCGTCACATCCGGTTGCAGGTCCCGGTTGATCCGGCTCACCGCCTGGCGCAATTTTTCGGGGGCGGCTTCATAACACCAGTCCTCGCTGCCAGGTGTCCCGAAGTGAATATCGCTGAGAGCGGCAATCTTCATGGCAGCTTGTCATAATCCACCCTTGGGAAAACACCAGTACGAAAACAGCGAAGCCTGGATCGTGGCACCGGCCCCGGGGTTATTTGCCCTGTCGTACGAAGGTCTTACCGTCGGCCGTCAGGCCGGTGTACACCGATGCCGGAGCCAGCCCCAGCCAGGGATCATTTGCCGGCGTCTTGAACAGTTCCGCGTATACCCACTGGTTCAAGACCGCCTGGGACTCGCTGATGTGCCCGGTCGACAAACGCTCGTGCACTCGACGATAAATGAGATGCGTGTTGTACAGGGTATCCACCGCAACACTGTCCCGAAAGGTCCTGATTTTCCTCATCACCGGATCCTCAACCCGCATTTTCGACACGGCGAATAACATGGCATTCTTTGCATCAGGCCGTCCCTGCTGGGCTCGGATCACCGCCAGGGCCTGCTTTGACAGGACGGGTACCGGCTCCATTTTTGCCGCGCTCCGCCAGAAGCTCGTCATCTCCACCAGGTCTTCCGGCTTCGGCCCGGCTCCAACCAGGCGGCTGAAAAAAGTCGAGGGGTGTCCAGCTTGGGTGCCTGAATGGGCCTCCATGCGGGTCAGCAAGGCCGCCCAGTCTTCCCGGCTTCGCTTCAGTTCGTCCTGGTGGTATGCACGGAGGGTCTCCCCTCGATCGGCATCCGTGCCACAGCGCCTCGCCAGCTCCGTCATCTGTTCCAGCCAGCGATGAAAGGCCTCCGGCTTGAACAAGCCCGGAAGGACATCCATTACTTGCCCATCCGGAAGCCAGGCATAATGCGCGCTGTTACCGGTAATCGTCTGTTCCAGTTTTCGCCCGTCGCCGAATGAAATCGTCAACTCGGGTACCGGGCGCTCGGATTCCCAGCAGAGAATAAAGTCCTCGCGCAAGCGTTTGGCAATGGCGGGATCCGTATAGAGGACGGTCCGAAAAAAGCGGCTGTTTGCGCAACTGCGCTCATCGTACAGGTTCCCCAGCAGACGCAGGTAAATGATGGGCTTCCCCTGTTCCTGGGCGACCTCCCTGGCCGCGCGCTGGTCGGTATACCAGTAAAGGCCGGACAGGGCGGCATCCTTCTGCTGCGCGGCTTGATCAATCACCTTCCGGAAGGCGGCAAATTCCTTCGCCTCCGCCGGGGGAACTGGAGCGGTGATCCGCAGGAAGACGCCATGATTGACCCCGTACATCTTGTCGATCCAGGGCTTGTGCCGAAGCACGGTCTCGTGAAGGGCGCGTGGCCCCGCGAGGCGCAGCGCCTCGGCCCGCTCCCTGAGTTCCCCGGGATTCATCTCCGCGAACTCCGAGGGCGCAACGGGGGAACCGTATATCCCACATGCCCCGACAATACCTACGGCTGACACCATCGTCAGCCCACATAATCCTGTCATCCAGCTTTTTATCATCATCATTATACTCCTGTTGGTTGGTTGACGGTACAGTAGGCCAGCGAAGAACCCGGATTGTCAGAAACACATAAAAATAAGGTAAAGTTATTGTAAAAGTGGGTAGCCACCCCGCGATTGCCAATCCGGATAAAATATGGCAACTTCGACTCGCATGAAGGTACCGGCCCCTGTGATAAAAATGCATACACCGAAAGACGGGCTCTTCACCTGTCCTAAATGTGCGTCCTATCTGTCCATGGATGCCATTATCTGTATCGAATGCGGCTTGAATCTGCGCACCAATTTCTCCGTCCCCACGGCCAAGCACCCTTCCGGTTTGAACAAGCTCTTGTACATGGTGCTGGCTGCAGGCGGGCTGTTTATCCTGGCCAACATCCTGATGTTGAACAAGGCGCCGGAGAACATGACCCATCAGCGACTGAACAAGAATTTCAACCTCTTCTCTCCGGTGGCAGCACCCGTGCAACCCGAGCCCTACGTGCCCCCGAAACGCCCGCAGAAAGTCGAGCAACCGAAGCCCGATCCGGAGCCAAGGCCCCAGCCGAGGCCCAAACCGACCAAGGTACCGAAACCCAAACCCCGGCCCGAAGCCACGGTCGTAGGTCCGGTTCCCACCCCTGAACCGGTAGCCGATCCCAGCCCCAAGCCGGTGCCTGAAACCAACCTGGCGGAGCAAAAAGCAGCCCTTTTCCTACGCATTAAATCGGACATGGACAAAACGCACCCGCAGCTGAAATCCGGGCGATTCCATAAAATCCATACCAAAAAGGGCCTGATGACCGGTTTGGTCAACCTGATTTCCCCCAACTACCTCCTGATGACGGTCAATGGCAAGCTGGAGCAGGTGGATTTTGACCAACTGGAGACCCGCACACGGATCTGCGTGGATGCGGAGTTCAGGAAAAAGCAGATAGAGAAGATGACCTACCGCAAACTTGTAGAGATGCGGATGAAAGAGGAATAACCATGCGATTCGTCCTCCGGAAGAAGGCGATGCCCTCCGGCAGGACATCATGCCACGGTGATTGACACGCTGTATGCCATAGGATGTAGTGGGCGCAAGGGACGAACGGACAATATTCATGGATCACGGCAACCTTCAAGGCCTCAAGAGCGACTTTCAAAAGCTTCTATACGAGCTGCACCCTGCGTATTTTGCCGAATCGCCGGAAAACGAACAGGTCTTGAATATCCTGCCACTCGAATGCGTGGAGCTCATCCGCAGTTTGCCGGAACCGGGCAACGAGAAGAACGGTTTTCACCCAGGCTCCATGACGTTCATCAACAACACCTTCATGCAAACCCCCGAGGGTGTAGACGAACGCCTTCGCACGCGACTCGATCTCTTGCGCCGCGCGAGCAATGTACGCGACGAAATTTCCATCAAGACGCCCTACCACACGGTAGAGGGGATCTTCCCTATCATCGTACAGAACCGGATTATTCACGCCCTTTGGACGGGTCCCCTCAAGGTCGACGAATTCGTCGAAGGCGATTATCGGACCATCAGCCGACTGACCGACCTGGAACTGGAAGATATCCAGGCCGTCACCGAGCGAACCCCGACCCTCTCGCCCGACGAACTCGAGAACATTCTAAAACATTACCGCTTGATGGCCACGATCCTGACCCAGGCGATGAACCCGGCTGCGCAAGTGGACGCCCCACGCGAACCGGAAATGGAACGCAAAGCCCGCGATCATGCTCTCAGCGCCCTGGCCGGCGGCTTTGCCCATCACTTCAACGGCTTGCTCTCGATTATTCTCGGCTACAGCAGCTACCTGCTGAACCACGAGAACCTGTCCGAGGAATCCACCGGGGTCCTGCAGCGCATTGCCGAAGCAGCCCAGAAAGGGCGTCGACTCACCCGTGACCTTCTCGGCTTCGCCGGACAGGTGGACGAAGTAGAAAAAGTCTGCAAGATCCATGGCATCTTCAATGAAGTGGTATCGCTGCTCGAGTCACAGTCCGACTCGAATGTCCGCTTTGTCCGCAAACTGCGCGCGGAGTACGACCAGGTACTCGCCCGACCGAACGAGCTGCAACAGATCGTGTATAACATGCTTTCCTGCGCCATGGATTGCCTCGCCGAGAGCGGTGGGGAAATTTCCCTGCGCTCCGTCAACACCGAGCTCCCCCAGGAGGATGGAAAAGGGTCGCGTAAGCATATACGAATCGACGTTTCTGACAGCGGAGCCCTCGCCACGCACACCGGAGAAGAACCCCTGCATGAGGCCCTGCTCGAGCAGGAAATCCAAGAGGAAGAGATCAGCCTGTCCAGCCTGCATACTATCGTCCAGAACCTGGAAGGTGCGGTTGCAGTGACCACCGACAGCATCGGCATCACCCATATCGAAATCCTCCTCCCTGTCTGGACGGGCGAGCCATTGGAGCACCAGGCTTCGCGCCCGGCCCGTCTCGTATCCAGTCGCGTCTGGGTCGTGGACGACGATCCGCTCTTCCGCGACATGTGCACCAAGGTCCTGGACGAGGACGGCCACGAGGTGACGCCCTACTCCGATGGACACGAGATGCAGGTGGCCTTCGAAAAGGCGGAAGACAAGCCCGACCTGATGGTCTTCGACTTCTCCATGCCTGAGTACAACGGACTCGAACTGCGTGAATGGTTGCAGGGCATGGGCTACGATATCCCCGTCATCATGGTCAGCGGACTTTCGACCAGTCACCCCGATATCAAGCGTGCGCTGAAGATGAAGAAAACCTTTTATATCCAGAAGCCGTTTTCCTACCGGGAACTGGCCGATCTCGCCAGTGTCGCCATGGGCGAAACCCTGCTCGGCGAGTAGGCAAGGCGCGGACGGTCGTTTTTCATTTCCAGGGGAAAGCGCCCACCGGGGGCCGGGTATCCCGGGAGGGACATGTCTACACGTGGTTCACACGAAACAGGCAACAGGACAGGCTGGGCGGAATCGAGGGAGAGGTGGAAATCAATGAACAACGAGCTATATGAACTGCTTGATTTTGGCGAGGGCCGAAGGCTGGAACGTTTTGGCAAAACGATTTTCGATCGACCGGCACCCAACGTGGGTGACACGGCGAAATCAAGCCCGGAAAAATGGGCCGAGGCGGATGTGCGTTACGAAAGGGACGCGGATACCCGTGGCCCAGGCGAGGCGAGGGGCCAATGGACAAGCAAGGACACCCTTCCCGATTCCTGGCCCTTTGAAATGAACGGGTTCCACCTCCGGCTCCGACCGACCTCCTCCGGCCAGTTGGGTATCTTCCCGGAGCAGATCGAGAATTGGGCCTGGATTCAATCCCAGGTTCGCAGCATCCTGGACGAGGTGCCGACTCCCGGGGAAACTGCCGCTCCAGCCCGGATTCGCGTGCTGAACCTGTTTGCTCACACGGGCGGGTCGACGCTGGCAGCGGCGCATGCCGGGGCGGAAGTGGTCCATGTCGATGCAGCCAGGAATAGCGTTGGCTGGGCAAAGCGAAACGCGGAGTGCTCCGGGTTGGCCAAAGCGCCCATCCGGTGGATCGTTGAGGATGCCACCTTGTTTGCCAAGCGGGAAGCCAAGCGGGGAAACCGGTACGAAGGGCTCATCCTCGATCCTCCGAGTTACGGGCATGGCGCGGCAGGACAACCATGGGCCCTTCAAAAACACCTGCTGCCCCTCTTGCGCAACTGCGGTGAATTGATCAAGGAAACAGGACGCTTTGTCCTGTTGACATGCCACACCCCCGGGCTCGGGCCAGCCGAGTTACTGGAGATGGTGGCCGATACCCTGTTTTGCGGCAATCAAGTTGAAGCCATTGCCCAACCCGTATCGATCACGTCTTCATCGGGGGGTGAATTGCCGATAGGAACCGTTCTCCGCTGGCGTTCGTGATTACTTAATGCAGTAAACCGCCTGGTTGGACCGCAGGTAAAGACCGCCGTTACGCGGGACTCCAGTGAATACCTCGATGCGCTCATCCTCCCTGCCACTGGGGCGAAATTTTCGCACCAACGGCTCATGGTCTTTACCGACAGTCCTCAGCTGGTGATCATCTCCACCCTTGAGGGCAATGCCAAACATCTCGTTGCTGTCATTTTTTGCATCACGCGTCCTGCCTCCCGCAATCCTCTTGCCCTTGTTAAAAACCTCACCATCTGCAGCCACCCGCTCGCCCCC
>JAYGFS010000379.1:0-1953 GCA_046581765.1 Verrucomicrobiota bacterium | reverse complement strand
GTGGTTACCATGTTTAAGACTTCCTACGCCTTTTGATTTTCTCTATTGCTCCTTCAGCCGTTCAAGGTCGTTCTATTTCGGTTGAGGAACGGGCATATCATGTAAAGGAAAACGCGTGAAAAATTCCTCCATACAGGGTGGTCTTGGAGCACTTGTTGCCCTGCTCCTTCAAGCGGGCTGTGAGTCCACCAAGATCGGGTCCGGGACGCTCCAGCTGGCTCCCAGTTCCGACCAGGAGCGGCTGGCCACGTACAGTGGACCCGGCCGAAATCCGGTCATCCTCGTGCCGGGCTTTCTCGGTTCCCGCTTAATCAACCGGGAGGACGGCCAGCTCATTTGGGATGGATTCAATCGTGCGATCCTGAGTCCGAGCTCGGTTCGAGGTGCGCAGAAGCTCTCCTTTCGACCCGATCCCGCTGCGCCGATCCGCAATATGTCGGATCACGTGGTCGCGGATGGTGTAATGGACCGTCGCGATGTTCAAATCGCCGGGTTGCCGGCTGAACTGCAGGGCTATGCCCGGGTCATGCAGGTGTTGTTGGCGGGAGGCTACCGGGACCAGGCGCTGACGAGTGGTGAGGACGCGGCCTATGCTCGAGGGACCTTTACCTGCTTCCAGTTTTCCTACGACTGGCGCCAGGATAATATTTACAATGCCAAGAAGCTGGATGAGTTCATCCGCGAAAGGCGCGAGTATCTCCAGCGCGAGTACAAGTATCGCTACGGTGTAGATATCCTGGATTTGAAGTTTGATATCGTCACCGTCGGTTCCGGGGCCCTGTTGACCCGCTACTATCTTCGCTATGGAGGTACCGATGTGTCGATTACCGGTCGATTGCCCATCGTGACCTGGGCGGGATCCCGAAATGTGGGGCGGGTGATTCTCATCGCCCCGCCCAATGGGGGGTATTTCAACATTTTTCGCGGGCTGCAGGAGGGGCTGGATGCCGGGGTGCTCGGCACGATTCCCGCGGCCGTACTCGGGACCATGCCCGGTGCGTACCAGTTGCTTCCGCGCTCCCGGCATCGCTCCTACTACCTGCAGGGTGATGCCCAGCAGCCCGTGAAGGACATACTCGCCCCCGAGCTCTGGCAGCGA
The DNA here is from genome assembly GCA_046581765.1 of Verrucomicrobiota bacterium. Lineage (GTDB taxonomy): Bacteria > Verrucomicrobiota > Kiritimatiellia > SS1-B-03-39 > UBA6053 > JAPYUI01. The sequence continues at coordinate 854 of JAYGFS010000379.1, read as the reverse complement.
ATGGAATGGGGCCTGGTTTCACCTGCACACGAGCGTATGCTCGCACGCATCCTTCCCGACCAGCCGGATTACGTGCAGCGCCTTGAAGTGGCGATGGAGCACCAGAAAAAATGTCTCGAACGCGCCAAATACTTTCAGGAAGCGCTGGACCAGGAAACCCGTACGCCCCTGGATCTTGATCTTCGCATCGTTGTCGGGGTGGATGTGCCGACCGTCGCGGCCGTGGCCGCGGACACCCGTGGAAGAATCGAAGTCCTTGAAAGGCTACCCGGAGACGGCCTGACCACCCGGGGAAATGCCTTGCTCGACGAACGACGGGCCGATCGTTGGCAACCTCAACTGAAGTCCGTGGTCAAGTGGCACCAGGTGAGCTTCTACAACGCCCCGCTGGAAACCATCGCCTCGAAGCCCATGTTCAGCCGGAATCTGCTCTACTGGCTGATGGAAGAGCCGCGGTAGCGGTGGGCTGAGCTTTCACCTGCGCCCGTGCAGGGTGGGGTGGCGGTGTTCACCCCATGCGTGGTCATTTAGCTTCCTTCACGCTCGCGCCGCCAGAGTGCGAGCACCTGGATCGCCACGCAGGACAGAATGGCCAGGCGCGTCAACAGCATAAACGAGATGGTGAATTCGAAGTTCGTGGCCATATGGTGTTTCACCCAGGTATAGGTCTCCAGGCCGACCACGGATCTGAACTGATCCCACTTGTTCAGGCCGTAAAGGATTAGCACCTCCAGCAGCACCAGTGCGGAGAAATACCAGAGACAGCCAAATCGCCGGCAGGCGCTTTCATGGTTCATATGCGTGTTGATCACGACCGTCAGGACGCTGACCATGCAGACCTGAAAGAGCAGGGG
>JAYGFS010000317.1:0-26830 GCA_046581765.1 Verrucomicrobiota bacterium | reverse complement strand
GTTCTTCGCCCGGGTCTTGATGCTGCGGGTGCGAAACCGCGCACAGCGTTCATGGACGCCCACCCGGTCGATGCACGGGGTAGGGGGGACGGATATGGAGGTATTCGTCATAAGATTGGCGGAAAGTATAAGCGGGTGGCGGGAAACTGCGCAAGCATTAACCGAGCGGATCAAGGCGAGTGCGACCCGGTGTCCGCGTATGACACAGGGGATGGTTTTCAGCTCGTAGCCGGCGTCAAGATTAGGAACCGAAACGAATAAACGCGGGTTGGCAAACGTCGTATTCCGCGTATGATATTTTGACATGAAGATATGGCTTCTCATCCTGCCCCTTGCCCTTCCCGGTTTAATTGGGGCGCAAAACAAACCGGTGGAGGAATACGAATTCCCCTGGATCATGGGGGAGACGATCATTCACAAGGTTTTCTGGCTGGGCATTCCGGTGGGCACCAGCGAGGGCACCACGCGCTGGGTGGTCGACAAGGATGGACGGAACTGGGTGCAGTTCCGCATGGAGGTGAAATCAAATAGTGTCATCAGCAAGCTTTACCCCGTGTACTCGGGAATCGAATCCCTGGTGGACCCCGACACCCTGTTGCCGGTTAGGTTTACCCAGGATCGTCGCGAAGGCCGGCATAAGACGCACGAGGTCACGGTTTTCGACCACGCAAACCGCAAGGCGACGATGACCAAGTTGCATCGCAAGGAGAAGCCGGAAACCGTGTATGAGATCGATGCGGACACGCGGGACATCATCAGCTTCATGTACATGATGCGGGGAACTTCGTTTGAGCCGTCCACGAGCTATGTGTTCCGGGTGATGTCGGATGAAAAGATCTACGACCTGACCATGACCACCCACGCGTACGAGCAGGTGAAGCTGAAGCATTATGGCAAGGTGAAATCCTTGAAGGCCGAGCCCGATGCAGCCTTCAAGGGGGTGTTTAACCGTAGCGGGAAAGTGAGCATGTGGTTTTCGACGGACTCCCGTAGTTTGCTCACAAAGATGGTTGCCGCCACGCCTTTTGCTAATGTAAAGATGCTGCTCGAAGCGGTGCACGGACCCGGTGATGATTTCTGGACGAAAGAAGAAAACGAGAAGCAGGCGCGCAGTACGGAGGACCCGTCTGAGCAGCCGATCCACCGGTGAAGTATGCTGAGTTCGACTCGAGCCGCTGAATTGTTGGCACGCTTTCCGGATCAACATCTGGTCGTCGTGGGCGACCTCATGCTGGATCGCTACGTTACCGGCGCAGTGGAGCGCATCTCGCCCGAGGCCCCGGTTCCCGTCGTGCATGTGCAGGAGGAGCGTTCCGTCCCGGGCGGTGCCTGTAATGTCGCCGCCAATATTAAATCCCTTGGAGCCGAGGTGACGCTCTGCGGGGTCATTGGCGAAGATTATTTTGGCGATGAAATGCTGCGGGTGCTCGCCGAGTACGCCATCGGCACGGAAGGTATTTCCCGTTCCCCGGATGCGGTGACCACGGTTAAATCACGTGTTGTGGCCGATGGTCAGCAGGTCGTGCGGATCGATCGCGAGGATACCTCCGCAGCGCAGGTGGCCGAATCAGCTCCCTTCCTGGGCACCCTGGAAGCAGCCCTCCGGACCGCCTCGGGTGCGATCATTGAGGACTACGGGAAGGGGTGTATTCACCAGGGCCTCATTGATGTCGTGGCGAGGGGCGGTCGGGAGCAGGGTATTCCCACCGGGTTTGACCCCAAGAACAATTACACGCTGAATGTCCAGGGCCTGACCCTGGTCAAGCCCAACCGGCCTGAGGCCTTTGCCGCCCTGCAGCAGCGGGATGCCACGGCTCATTTGCCGGTCGAGGGAGATGCGGAATTGATACGTGCCGCCCAGGCGCTATTGGCGCTCTGGCAGTCTGAATTTCTCCTTTTAACCCTCGGACCCCAGGGTATGCTGGTGGTATTCGCCGATACCGAACCGCACCATGTGCATACGCGGGCACGCGAGGTGTACGATGTGAGCGGTGCGGGTGACACGGTGATCGCAACGACCCTGCTGGCCCTCGCGGGTGGTGCGAGTCCCGTCGAAGCGGCCGAGCTGGCCAACTATGCCGCGGGCGTGGTTGTGGGCAAGCTCGGAACCGTGACCTGTTCGCCGGACGAATTGCTCGCGGGGATTTGCTGATGCCGTCCGGAGCCATTGGTATTGTTCCGGCCCGTTATGATTCCGTCCGGTTTCCCGGCAAAATGCTGGTCCCGGTGGGCGGCAAGCCGCTCGTGCAATGGGTGGTCGAGCGAGCTGCCCGCGCTCAATCGCTGGATACGGTTCTCCTGGCAACGGATGACGAGCGCATCCGGAAGGCCGCTGAAGGTTGGGGCGTTCACGCGGTGATGACGAGAGCGGATCATCCCTCGGGAAGCGATCGCATCGCAGAAGTCGCCGCACAGTACGATGCGGAAATCATCGTGAATATACAGGGCGATGAACCCTTGGTCGACCCCGGCTTGATCGACGAGCTCGTGGATAGCCTGCGCAAAGATGAGGGCCTTGACATGGCCACTGCGGCGGTTTCGATTACGCATGTTGACGAATTGCATGACCCCTCCGTGGTGAAGGTGGTCACGGGGTCCGATGATGTCGCGCTTTATTTTTCACGTTCGGTGATTCCATTTAATCGCGATGGAACCCCGGAGCAGGCGGTAGCTGCCGGGTGGTACTTTCGTCACCTCGGCATCTATGCCTATCGGAAAACCTTTTTACTCCGGGTGATTGAGACGCCGCCGACCCGGTTGGAACAGGCAGAAAAACTGGAGCAGTTGCGCGCCTTGCATCTCGGTGGGCGCATGAAGGTCGTCAGGACCACGAGCATGGGCCCGGGTGTCGATCACCCGGACGATGTCCCCCGGGCGGAGCGCGCACTCCGGGAGGCGGGATTGATAGCATGAAAGCAGATGGTTAAATGAAAGCTACCCGCAGTTTTACTATTGCCGGGCTTGAGGTCGGTGGCAAGCAGCCCCTGTTTTTCTTCTCGGGCCCCTGTGTGATTGAAAGTCGAAGCGGCTGCCTGGCCCTGGCGGAACGGTTGGCCGAACTCGCATCCGAGTTAGCGGTGCCGTTGATTTTCAAGGCATCCTACGACAAGGCCAACCGTACCTCCCTGGATTCCTTTCGGGGACCGGGGATCGATGAAGGCCTGGACATTCTCGCGGAAGTTCGCGAAAATTACGGATTGCCCATTATCTCCGACGTGCACACGGTCGAGGAGGCGGAGCGGGCGGGCCAGGTGCTCGATGTGCTTCAGATACCTGCATTTCTCTGTCGCCAGACCGACCTGGTCCTCGCAGCAGGCGAAACAGGGAAAGCCATTAGCCTCAAGAAGGGCCAATTCCTGTCACCCTGGGATGTCGGGCCGATGATTGAGAAGCTGGAGTCAACGGGCAACGAGCGGATATTGCTGACGGAGCGGGGAAGCAGTTTCGGGTACAACAATCTTGTCGCAGATATGCGCAGCCTGGTCTGGATGCGCGAAACGGGTTATCCTGTTGTTTTCGATGCGACCCACAGCGTCCAGCGGCCGGGTGGAGCCGGGGGGCATAGCACCGGTGACGGTGACTTGGCCCCGTACTTGGCCCGTGCGGCGGTAGCGACCGGTTGTCATGGGGTCTTCATGGAAACCCATCTGGATCCGGCACGCGCGCTTTCGGATAAGGACAACGCCATTCCCTTCGAAGAGCTGAAGGCCCTGTGGGAGACCTTGGTCGCGGTCCATGCGATTGTGACCTGAAACTGTTTAATAGCTCGACCTGCCCCAATCCCTCGCGTATATTACATCCAGAAATGATTCGAAACAGTCGCTTCCATAATGCTCCGCGAACAGAAGGCCAGGGTTCAGGCGGAGCAGGGATGAAGTGGTGCTTGCTCCCCTTGTCCTGCTGTTCAGCTCTTCTGTCGGTTTTTTTATGTGTCCCGGACGCCGTGCGGGCTGAAAAGCTCATCGGTTTCGAGATTCCCGATTACTACGAGGACGGCACGCGTAAATCACTGATCAAGGCCGGGGTTGCTATCATCGACAACAAAAGGGGCGTTATCGAAATCTCGGGACTCAACCTGCTTTTGTACAAAAAGAATGGTGATCCGCGAAAACCGGAGGTCGAGATGACGGTAAAATCTCCCAAATGCCTGTACTCACCTAAACTCAAGCGTGCGACCTCGGATGATCCCGTTCAGATCGATCGCGAAAATCTCCACGTTACCGGTATCGGCTTCGAATGGCAGGATAACGGTGCCAAGCAGGAATTTAAAATTCGTTCCAAGGCCAAAGTGATTCTGAATAACATGGGAAACAAGCTGAATGAAACCAAACCTCCTCAAGCTAATAAATAGGACAATTGCCAGCCTGCTGTTCGCTGCGTTGATGGCGCCGGGTTCAGGCCTGATGGCACAGGAAGCGCCGGCTGCCACGGTGCCGCTCAAAGCCTCCCCTGTGGCTCCAGCCGCCAAGGCACCTCTCAAGGCCGCCCCCGTGGCTCCGGTTGCCAAGGCGAAGAAATCTGACGAAGTCACGGTGATCACCTCTGACCGCCTGCTGTACGACTATAAAAATGCCTTTGCGGTGTTTGATGATAATGTCGTGGTGATTGACCCCGATCTGAAGCTAACCTCCGACCACCTGCTTGTCCGCTTTGACGAAAAGGGCGAAGTCGAATTTCTCGAGGCCAAGGGCCAGGTTTATATCCAGCAGGAAGGGCTTACCGCCCGTTCCGAGCTTGCGACGTACGATGTAAAAAAAGCGACGATCATCCTGCAGGTGAATCCGATGGTTCAACGTGAGGGGGCCATGCTCACGGGCGATACAGTCATCTATTATCGTGACGAAGGTCGGCTCGAATGTTTTCCGAACGCACGGTTGATCATTCCTTCTGACAAAAGAGGCAAGAATATCGGGGGCAAGTAGTGATAACGGGTGACTCCTATCTTATTCGCACCGACCATCTCGTAAAACGATACGGGGGCCGTGCGGTAGTTGACGAGGTAAACATTAAGGTGGGGCGAGGGGAGGTCGTCGGACTCCTGGGGCCAAACGGTGCCGGCAAGACGACCACCTTTTATATGATTACGGGGCTGGTTAAGCCACACTCCGGCAGCGTCTTTTTTGAAGACCGGAACATTACCCGGCAACCGATGTTTCGTCGCGCACGCCTGGGCATGGGCTACTTATCCCAGGAGCCATCCGTCTTTCGCCGCCTGAGCGTCGAAGACAATATCCGGGCGATTCTGGAAGCCCTCCCGCTCTCCAGCCGCCAACAAAAGGAGCGCCTGGAGTTTTTGCTGGAGGAGCTGGGCATCGCCCAAATCCGCAAACAGAAGGCATTTACCCTCAGCGGGGGTGAGCGTCGGCGCTTGGAGATTGCGCGTGCCCTGGTCACCGATCCCGCCCTGATTCTGCTCGATGAGCCCTTTAGTGGTGTCGACCCCAAGGCCGTCGCCGATGTGCAGGATATCATCGTGCAGTTGAGGGAAAAAGGGCTCGGCGTGCTGATCACGGATCACAACGTGCGGGAAACCCTGCAGGTGACTGACCGCGCCTACATCATTTTTGAAGGGCGGGTTTTGCAGGAGGGAACGGCTGACTTCCTGCTCAATGACCCCGTGACCAGGGATGCCTACCTGGGCGATCGCTTTAACATGCATATCCGAGATAATGGCTTTTATTCAGACGAGGATGACAGCCAAGAAGATGATTCGGACGAGGATGACAGCCAAGAAGACTACAACAACGGAGAAGATGATGAACATTAATATTACCTGCCGCCACATGGAAGTTACTTCTGCTTTGCGCGATCACGCGCAGCAGGCTGTGGAGGCGACCCTGACTGAGTTCCCCCGCATCGAGCACGTTCACCTGATCATGGACGTCGAAAAGTATCGTCATTTTGCCGAAGTGGTTGTGCAGGCAAAAAATCATGTCCGGGTTGAGGGCAAAGAGGAATCCGATGACATGTATCATTCCATAGAAGCCGCGTTGAACAAGGCGCAAAAACAACTCCGTAAACTCCGTGACAAGATTCAGGATCACAAGCACACTGAGTCGCTCGGCGAGCTTGAGGCACATTCTTTACCCGAGTAAAGCTCCTTGGAGGTGATTATTGAATGCGGGCAATCCCTGCCTATGCCAGGTACCGTTAGTCGAGCGAATGCCCTATTTATGCCATGAGTGTAACGATTAAGGACTTTCTCGATGCCGCGACCGTGCACCACTTACCCTTGGTCGTGGAGTCGGGTGAAGAGCACCTGGACCGGGTCATTCGGGAAGAGGCCATCAACCGGCCTGGACTCGCGCTCGCGGATTTTTTCCAGTATTTTGCGCACAATCGTGTACAGGTCTTCGGTCTGGCGGAAAATACCTACCTGAAGTCCCTCGACGAGGCGAAGCGTGTTCGACGACTCGAGGGGGTGTTGGAGCAGAACGTCCCCTGCCTGATTTTTACCCGGAGTCGCCGTCCGTCGCAGACCTTGCTGAATCTCGCCGAGCAGCACAATATCCCCGTGTTGCGTTCGTCCCTGATCACCAGTCGCTTCATCAATCTGGCGACCTTGATCCTGGAGAACCTTTCCGCACCGACGATGCGCCTGCACGGAAGTATGTTGGATATCCTCGGGGTAGGGGTTCTTATCGAGGGCGAGCCCGGGGTTGGAAAGAGCGAGGCCGCCCTCGGATTGGTCGAGCGTAGACACAGCCTGGTCTCGGATGACATGACGGTAATCCATCGGGACAATCGTGGTTGCCTGGTGGGCAGCGCACCGGATGTTACCCGGTACCACATGGAAATCCGGGGCCTGGGGGTTATCAACGTGCCGAGTCTCTTCGGAATGGCCTCGATTACCCAGGAAAAACAGCTGGACTTGGTCATCAAGCTGTACGTACCGGACGGCGATGAGAACCTTGACCGGGCAGGATTAACCCCGCAAACCCGCACCTTACTTGAAGTAGAAATTCCCTTGGTAGCCCTCCCCGTTCGCGCAGGGAGAGACATGTCAGCTGTCATCGAGGTTGCGGCGATGAATCAAAAATTGCGGAATTTGGGGCACGATGCGGTCAAAGATTTTAACCAGAGCCTGATCAATTCCATGAAGAAGAAAAATCCCGACGATTGAACATGTCAGATCCTGTTAGCAAAGAAGTTAAAGTGCAGAACGAGTATGGGTTCCATCTGGTTCCCGCCGGCATGTTCGTCAAGATCGCCGGGCAGTACAAGGCGAAGATTACCGTATGCTGCCGGGGGAATGGCCCGGTTCCCGCGACCAGTATCATGGCGCTGGTCACCATCCAGGCGGATAAGGGGAGCGTGATCAAGATCACCGCTGACGGGGAAGATGCTGATGAGGCTGCCGATGCCCTGGTCGCACTGGTGAAGAGCAAATTCGGCGAAGACTGAACGCGTCTCGGGCAGGGGCATCATGCGGAACCCGCCTGGCCGAGCCCTTAGCTGAATGTGGAGAGTGTGCCGACACGGCTGAGGGTATCCTTGGACCCTTCGTCGAAGTGGCGGGCCGCCCGGCGCGACCCTCCGACATCGGGCAGGGGATTAATTTCTTCAGCCAGGACTGGGGCTGTTCCCATGCAGAAGCGGTAGCGCGGGTTGCGGCCAATCCCATCCAGGCGGGCCTGGGTTAAGTGGTGCTCGGCCTTGCGCGTTTTTCGCCCACCTGTTAGAAAACAGTCATGCAGATCGTGGAACTGGACCAGATGCGGATTCGCACGCCCGAAGGCGTGGAATTCGCGCTGCCCCTGGCCGGGCCTGTTTCGCGCATGCTGGCGGTGCTGTTGGATACCGTGATCCTCATCGGGGTCAACATGGTGCTCAGTCAGTTACTGCAACCGCTGTTTATTCTCAATCCGGACATGGCCAGATTGTTTACGGCTATGCTGTTCTTCCTGCTCGGCTTCGCCTACTTCATCGTCCAGGAATGGCAGTACAAGGGCCAGACCCTGGGTAAGCGACTCATGCGTATCCGGGTAATGGATGAGCAGGGTTTGCGCCTGCAGTTCAGCCAGGTCACGGTACGGAATCTTTTTCGGGTACTTGATGCGTTTCCGCTTTTTTACCTCGTCGGCGGAATGGCGGTGGTGCTCAACCGTCACGGTAAACGCCTGGGCGACCTGGTGGCGAATACAATCGTGGTCAAGCAGGTCAAGCTGGAGGAACCGGAGATGGATCAACTCCAGAGCGCCAAGTATAACTCCTTCAAGGAGCATCCTCACCTGGTTGCCCGTTTGAAACAGCGCGTGAGTCCCGCCGAGGCCACCCTGGCCCTCGATGCCGTTATGCGGCGTACTGAATTCGAGGATCGTGACCGCGTGCGTCTTTTCGCGGATCTCGCTGAACACTTTAGGCGCTACCGCGTATTCCCCGAGGAAAGCAAGCTGGGGCTGACGGATGAACAGTACGTTCGAAATCTAGTTGAAGTGTTGTTTCATAAATAGTTGGGGAAGTAGATTTGAGTGAGGCGGTGCTTTATTATCTTTTGCGCGTAAATGAAGCGTCTCATTCAGGCACGGTAGCGACTTTCACCAGGACCTGGAATCCATAAGCGATCCCTTGCAGGACCGCGCTGGCAACATCAACGGCCATGCAGGCTGGTTGGAAAGGGGTTGAATGACCGGTCCTTTGCCCGTAGGTTGTCCGTATGCACGTTGTGTGGATTATCTGCTTTTGCATACTCGGAGGTGTCGATGGTTCGTCAAAGGAACCGCAGGCACCCGTGCACAAGGGTTACGATAGCGAGACAAACACCCTGGTCGAGCGGTACACGCCCGCGATGACCCTGGGCCGTCGTCCGGATGGATCGTCAAGAGTCTGGTCCCGGAAGGTTGCTCCCGAGCCCATTTCAGAGGTCATCCTCGTCGTGCAGAAACTCTCTGGGGCTGAGGATTGCCACCTGGTGCTCCGCGTCGGGGTAAAGGGGTCCCCGCTTGAGCGAGGGAAACGTATCTTCCTGAAGCATACCCGCCAAATGGAAGTGGGCTGGTATGTGAATGGCCTGCGTACGGGAGATGATCCATTGATTGTTGAGGTTGTGAATGGACAGGTCGCACTCGAACACGTGAAGGTTCACCGGAAACGATGAAGCATTCGGTCCTGCTGGTGGTCGCTCTCATGGCCCTGAAGTCGTTTGCGCAAGACCCCGCCCCCGGCTTGACCAAGCATTTTATTGCTGGGGTTGCCCCGGATGGAGACAACGATGGAACCTGGGAAGACAGCCTCGAGACCACCGATTTCAACTGGAGCTTCAACGGGGCGCAAAGCCCGGTCGAGGTCAACAGCATGGAGGTTCCGGGCATCAGCCAGGCCTATGCCTTTCCGGCTGCCCGTGCCACGGGTCCTGGTGGTTCCACCTTGGGGTCCAGCCAGGATACGAGTTTTGAGTTGTGGTTTAAGCCCACGGATCTGAGTGGCAACCACATCTTGTTCGAGTTCGGGGGCAATGGCAATGGTGCGGCGCTTCTGCTGGTGGGCGACCAGGTTCATTTCTTCAGCCAGACCGGCAGTGCCAACCAGATGCAGTCGAGCCTGACCCTGCCGCCGGAAGCTGCGGGTCGGTACCATCAACTGGTTGCCGTGGTGGACTTTCTCGGCGGCGGAGCCGGGGTAAACCGCCTTTACCTGGACGGTGGAGCCCTCAGTACTTCCAACAGCCTGGCTTCCGGTTATACCAATTTTGCCGGCAGCAACGGCTCCGGGCTGGGGAGGAATAACTCGACCTATTCAGGGGACAGTGTATTTGCATCGGGGACCCTGACCGATTTTAACGGGGAGATGGCTGTGTTTCGGATGTACCAGGGGACAGCCATCGGCGAATCGGACGTGATGCAGAATTTCCTGACCCTTTCCCGTGCACCGCCGGTGATTGACACGTTCATGGTTAGTCCCATCAACGTGTCATCCGGTGCACTCGTCAATGTCAGTTGGGCGGTTAGCGATGGGCTTGATATCATGATCGAGCCGGGCATAGGGTCCGTTGTTACGAATAGCAACACGACCGTTGTAGTCAACGAAACCACCCTGTTCACCCTGACGGCAAGCAACCAAGTCGGCGCAAGCTTCGCATACGCCCAGGCGACGGTGGACGGCATGTTGTTCGACCCGGAAATCACGGAGTTCATGGCGTCGAATGATGGCACATTGGATGACGGGGATGGGGACTCCAGCGATTGGATCGAGGTGTATAATCCCAACGGGGTGCCTTTTGACCTGGCTGGTTGGGGGATCACGGATGATGCGTTCAGCCTGAAGTGGACGGCACCCTCGATCGTTATCCCCGCCCGGAGCTACTTGATTCTTTTTGCATCGGGGCAGGCGAGCAATACCTACGTGGATGCGGCTGGCTTTCACCATACGAACTTCAAGCTCGATGCGGACGGGGAATACCTGGGCCTGGTCAACCCGTCGGGGAACGTGGTCCAGGCCTTCGCCCCGGCTTACCCCGAGCAGGAGGTCGATATCTCGTATGGACATTCCGGTGCCGGGGGCCTGGGGTACTTTGCTGCGCCCACGCCGGGTGGGCCCAATGGGAACAGTTTCGAAGGTATTGTTGCCGACACCAAGTTTTCCGTCGATCGAGGTTTTTTCAGTAATGCGTTTGTCGTTGCGATCAGCAGCGCGACCGCAGGTGTCGAGATTCGCTACACCCTGGACTACAGTACGCCCAGTGCGATGCACGGACTGGTCTATACCCAGCCCATAGCCATCGATACGACGACCCTGCTGCGGGCGGCGGCATTCCGACAGGACTGGTTGCCGACAAATGTGGACACCCAGACCTATATCTTTCCCGCGGACGTGATGAACCAACCCGCCAATCCGCAGGGATGGCCCAGTACCTGGGCCGGGGTGGCGGCCGATTACGAAATGGACCCGGACGTGATCGGGGTGAACAATTTGTTCAGCAACGTGTATCGCAATACCATTGTTGACGATCTGCAGAGTATCCCGACGATTTCCATCGTGACTGAAATGGACAATCTTTTTGGTCCTGCGGGGATCTATGACAACCCCACGGCTTCCGGCGTGAGTTGGGAACGTCCGGCCTCGGTCGAGTTGATTCACCCGGATGGGCGAAACGGCTTCCAGATTAATTGCGGATTGCGCATCCACGGCGGATCGGGCCGCAATTCCGATATCCCCAAGCATAATTTCCGCTTGCTCTTCAAGCGGGCGTACGGCCCCGGAAAACTGGAGTACAGCCTGTTCAAGGACCAGCCCGCCAGTACGGGAGCCGCGGAAAAGTTTGATACCATTGTCCTCCGTGCGCATTTTAACAATGCCTGGACCCATCGGCATTGGTACCAGTGCCCGCGTGCCCAGTATGTGCGGGATCAATTCATGCGCGATTCCCAGAACGAAATGGGGAATCCCTCGCCGCACGGGATGTATGCGCACCTGTATGTGAACGGCTTGTACTGGGGGGTGTACAACCCGAGCGAGCGCCCGAGTGCACCCTTCATGGCGGAATATTACGGGGGTAGCCGAGAAGATTTTGATACCCAGAATGTGACGGAGGTGATCGACGGGGACCTGACGACGTGGAATACGATGATGGGGCTCGCCAATGCGGGGCTCAGCACGGAGGCGGCTTATACCGGTATACTTCAATACCTGGATGCGACGAATCTCGCGGACTATATGCTGTTGAACTTTTTCACCGGGAATGATGACTGGGATGGCCACAACTGGTATGCGGGCAGGAAACGGGAAGCCGGCGCCGGATACCAGTTCTTCAGTTGGGATGCCGAGCTCTGCATCTCGGTTCACCAGAACAATCCTCCTCCGGTGCAACCGGATTTCGCCGCAATCCTGGCCCGAAACAAGACGGGGTTAAACAATGTCAACAAGCCCTCGCGCCTGCACCAGACGATGGCCGTGAATAACGAATACAAGCTGCTCTTCGCGGATCGGGTACAGAAGCATTTCTTCAACGAAGGCGCGCTTAGTCCCTCGAGGATTATCGATCGCTGGATGGCGCGGCGCGACCAGGTGTACCCCGCCGTGGTCGCGGAATCCGCACGCTGGGGTGACCACCGTCGTGATGTTAATCCCGGTTCCTATACCCCCGCCGATTTCGATCTTTTTCATCGGGACAAGCATTACGACCCGTACCAGGACTGGGTGATCGGGATCTACTTTCCACAGCGCCGGGATATCTACCTCGACCAGTTGAGGGCGCGCGGTCTTTGGCTGGACATCCTGGCCCCGGTCTTCAGCAGCTATGGCGGACCTATCCCGAGCGGGTTCAGTTTGAGCATGAGCAATGGAAACAGCTCCGGCACCGTCTACTACACCCTGGATGGGAGTGATCCACGGGAGGCTTTTTCATCAAGTCCGGTGGGGATGGTATATACCTCAAGCCTGACCCTGACGAATAATAACACGACCCTGGTGAAGGCGCGGGTGCTTCGTGCGAATGCAGAATGGAGTCCGCTCAGTGAGGCGGCTTTTGAGATTGACCCGGACGATACCGATCTCGATGGACTCTCTGATGGTTGGGAGTATTTATTCTTCACCAACCTGTCGCAGAACGCGGAGGATGATTTTGATGGGGATGGGCACTCCAACGCCGAGGAGGAATTCGTCGGCACGCATCCGCTGGATGCCGCCTCCGTATTCATGGCGGTGCCGCAGCATCCGGTGGGTGGCGTGATGACCCTGCAGGTCACCCCGACCTCGCGAAGCATCCGCCTGGAAGTTTCAACCGACATCCAAAGCTGGGTGGCGGTCGAGACCTTTACGGTGTTTCCGGATCGGATCGAAGTTACCTTGGATTCGAGTACACTGCGGCGGTATTTTCGCGTGGTTGCCGAGTAGGGCTGGTCGCCCCCCTTGAGGAAGTCGCCGGGCGCATGGTACGTGCCCGCGGCGGGTTTGCGTTGCGAAGGTGCTAATCCAGCAGGGCGTTAACCTTTGCCGCGCAGATAAAGTCATTCTCCGACAGGCCGCCGATTGAATGGGTCAGGTAGCGTATGCTACAGGTCTTGTAGCCGAAGGTGATATCCGGGTGGTGATCTTCCCGGTGGGCGATCCCGGCCGCAGCATGTACGAAGGCCGTTGTTTGATCATAATTCTTAAAGCGGAAGTCCCGGACGAGCTCGCCATCTCGAATGGCCCATCCCTGGACCTCGGCAAGCAGGCGGGCTGCGCTCTCGGGCGATAGGGCGGGGGTTCCGCTTTCGCAAGGGCTGCATGATCGAAGGCTTAACGCTTCCATCTATTCCCTTAGTTGCCGATCTTTTCGAGTTGGGCCTGCGCGACGGGTTTGAGATAAGCGACCCAATCGGCTTCTGTATCGACCTCGGTTTCGATGAATTTCTTCAGGTGGGGACCGGCCAACCTGGGCTTGTTGCCTGCGATTTTAGAAATGCCAATGGCGAAATCGCGCAGGCTGGCGAACCAGGCTTCGGCATCGGCGGAGGTGCCGACGAAGGTCTCCTCGTCAATATCGCCATGCATAAACCGGGCAATCAGCCGGGGGGACTCCACCGGTTCAGCTCCACCCTTGTATTCAATTTTCATTTTTAGCACGCGGTCAAATTCATCGGCTGCGGAGCCGGTACTTTTCTCCATGGCGAGGACAAAGCCCATCATGATGCTGGTCCATGCACTGGCCTGGCCCAAGTCTTCTACCGCGCCAGATTGCTTGTCGCGCAATGTCATCAGGGCAGACTGGGCACCGAGTCCGCGTCCCTCGGCATACAGGTCCAGGGCTTTTTTCAGGTCGCGCTTCTCCCCGCGCAGGAAAGGGGACTTAACCGTGCGGCGAGCGACAGGGGTTTGCGGGCCCCCACCGGGACTTCCGCCAATGACCTTGGGTGGTTTGGCCCGCTGTCGGGCAGCCTGATTTTTCTGGTAGACAAAGATTCCGGCCAAAGTGACCAGGACAACGCCGGTGGTGATCAGGATGGGGATGATCGGGCTCACTTTTTTCGTCGCCTTGCCCGTTGCGCGCGCTTCTTCGGAGGCACGTTCTATCTCGGCTTGTGTGCTCGCGTTCAATGCGGCGTCGATATCCGCATGGAGCGAGGCATAGGTCGGGTAGCGATGCCCCGGTGTTGGGTTCATCATTCGCTCGATGATATCGGCCGTCTCCTTGGTGATCAGCGGGTTGGCTTCCTGCAGGCTGGGCACGGGATTATCAAAGCGGGCTTTGACGACATCGGCGGGCATGTCACCATCGAAGGGCGGATAGCCGGAAAGGGCGTGCCAGAGTGTTGTACCGAGGCTGTACTGGTCCGATCGCCAGTCCTCCGATTTCCGCTTGACCTTTTCCGGGGCGATATAAAAAGGCGTTCCCCAGACCTCGTCGCCCTGGCCGTCCGGTTGGCCGCCGCCAAAGCGGGCCAGGCCAAAGTCCACGACCTTGGCTTTCCCCTTGCGGTCAAACACGATGTTTGCGGGCTTGATGTCGCCGTGGGTCAGGCCGGCAGCCTGCGCTGCGGCAAGTCCCTCGGATACTCCACCCGCAACCTTCAGGATGAATTTTTCGTCTAGCGGCTGGCCCTGAACCATCTCCAGGTCGAGGCGGCCTCCACTCACCAGTTCCATTACGATGAAGGGTTGATTATTGGACTGGCCAAACTCGTAGACCTGGACCACGTTCGGATGGTTCAGGGCCGCGGCGGCTACCGCTTCACCTTGCAGCGCTTCCAGTGATTCTGCATCCGCGCCGTACTCTTCGCGCATGACCTTGAGGGCAACCTCGCGGTCGAGGTTCTCGTCAATGGCGCGATAAACCACGCCCATGGCGCCCTGGCCAAGCTCCTCGAGCAGTACGAAATGGCTCAGGCGACCGGGGACAGCCAACTCCGCCTGGCAGGTGGGGCACTCGATCGGGGTGAAGGTCTCGAGATCGGAGACGTCGAGTTCGAGCCCGCAACCATGGCAGGTGATCACCTCCACGTTTTCCGTTTTTATGCCCGATCCGCTAGTCATGGTATCGCAAAAGGAAGTGATTAACTATCGGGTGCACATTCAATAGACAACGTAAAACCACACTTTTTCAAGTGCTTAGCAATCCGTGGCAAAGGTTGGATTTTGATTTACGGATCAGGTGCTGGAGCGTACCTTGCGGACCCCATGCAACGTGAAGCATTCACTATTTTTGGATGGCCGGTCTACTGGTACGGTGTATTTTTTGCCACGGGCTTTCTGGCCGTCGTGATCTTCTGGACCTGGTTGTCCAGGCGCGAAGGCCGTTCGGCGGAAACCGCTTCAGATCTTGCCCTCTGGCTCATGCTGGGCGGTGTCCTCGGTGCGCGCCTGGCCTACGTGGTTTCGGCCTGGGAGGAGTTCTCCCAGGAGCCCCTGGCGATCTTTCGCCTGTGGGAAGGAGGTCTGATCTACTACGGTGGCTTGTTCGGCTGTGTGGCGTCAGGCATCCTGTATGCCAAGGTCAAAAAAGAGCCCATGCTCAAGCTGGCCGACTTTATTATCACGGCGGTCCCGCTTGGGCACGGCTTTGGCCGGATCGGGTGTCATTTCAACGCCTGTTGTTACGGCCGACCTACCGAAGCATTCTGGGCGATAAAGTTGCCGGAATGGGCGATAAAGTTCCCGGGTGAGATGGTGCATCCCACCCAATTGCTGGAGTCCGGATTCAATTTCCTGCTCTTCGTGGTGCTGGTAAAGCTTTACCTGAAAAACAAGGTGCCCGGTCGCATCACCGCGATCTACCTGTTGAGCTATCCCGTTTTTCGTTTTCTCAACGAGTACCTGCGCGGGGACCACCGCATGACTTCGGGCGTGTTTGACGTGGCTCAATCCATCAGCATCGGCCTCTTCGTTTCCGGAGTTGTTTTCTGGTGCCTGATTCGCCCGGCCCGGGAGGCCTGATGGCGGCATTCACCGTCGATCCGTATGATGCCGGTACCCGGGTGGATGCCTGGTTGGCGGAGCGGATGGAAGCGCTTTCGCGTGCGCGCATTCAATCGCTGATCGATTGTGGGGATGTCCTGGTAAACGAGGCAGAGATCAAGCGTAACTATGTGCTCAAGGCTGGAGACGTGATCTCCGTTATCGTGCCCGAGGCGGTCGCGGTCGAGATCGAAGCCCAGGAAATTGCGCTCGCGATTCTTCACGAGGACAGCGATATAATCGTCCTCGACAAGGCCCCGGGGATGGTGGTGCACCCCTCCGCAGGCCACTGGTCGGGTACCCTGGTCAACGCCCTTCTGTATCATTGCGAAGATCTACGTGGCATCGGGGGGGAGATTCGCCCGGGAATCGTACATCGTCTCGACAAGGAAACCAGCGGCGTGCTGGTCGTTGCAAAAAATGATCAGGCCTTGCGCCATCTGTCGCTCCAGTTCAAGCATCGAGAGACGCGCAAAAAGTATTTGACCCTCGTCTGGGAGCATCCCATTCCAGCGAGCGCAACCATTCAGACGACGATTGGCCGCAATCCGAACAACCGGAAGAAAATGGGGGTGAATATGGATGGCGGTCGACATGCTGTCAGCACCTACCGTACGGTTGAGACCTATCCGCATCATGCTTTCCTTGAGGTGGACATTAAAACGGGTCGCACCCACCAGATTCGTGTCCACATGGCGCACATCGGCCATCCCGTAGTCGGGGATCACGTCTACGGAAAACGGCGGCTGAAGGAGTTGCCCGGGCCGGTGGACCGGCATATGCTGCACGCGGCCGAACTGGAGATCCGTCATCCTCAGACCAACGAGTTGCTGAATTTTGTCGCGCCTATACCGGATGATATGCAGAATCTGATTAAATGCCTGCGAATGGAATGAGCAACAAGGATGGTGGTATAATGGAGCTGGTCGCCGGTCTGGTTGAATACCTCGACTGGTGCGTAGAGGACGGTCAGCGCTGCCTGGAAATCGATCCCGAAAACCTGGCCGGACTGGGTAAGTGGGGACATCCACCGGAAGCAGGTGTCGAAGCAGCCACGCCTGGGAGTGAAGCCACATCATCTTCAAAGGTGGAATCGCCCCCGCCACGGGAACCCCGTGAGATTCGCTTCGCCCTCGCGGAACGCATGCCCGGGTGCGGGGACCAGCGGCCTGCCGAGCAGACCCGGCTTGTCGTGGTCAGTGAAGCGGCTGCCTTTGAGTCAGAACCGGGGGAACTGCTGGATAACATCCTGAAGGCCGTTGGCTATGCGTTCGTCGATGGACCGCAACAGATGGAGGGCGAATCCCAACTCGTCGACCTCGCCCCGCGGGTGATTTTGAGCATGGGAAATTCCGCCTTGAAGACTTTCGTGCACCGAGGCGACATCAGCATGATGCGCGGTCGCTGGAAAACCTTTCATGGCATTGATGTGCTGTGCACCTTCGATCCCGTGTACATTCGCTCCCAGGATGCGAGAAAAAGGGCGGTATGGAGTGATATGCAGGACTTGATTAAGCGGCTGGACCTGCACCTGCCCGACGGCGTCAAGCAGTAGTCCTCGAAGACGAGCAGCCCGCCTCGGGACGACCTACATCTTCGGGTTGCTGACCCCGCGCTTCAAGATCTGACGTAATTTGCGCAGGGAATCATCCTGGATCTGCTTGATCCGCGCACGAGTGAGGTTGAGCATCTGCCCGGTTTCTTCCAGGGTCCGTCCCTCCATGAAGCGCAGGCGGAGAATGTACTGGGCCCGGTCGGGCAATTTGCCCACCGCCGTCCACACCTCGCCTTTTTCTGCGGCCTTGATTGCATTTTCCGCGTCCACGTCTTCGACCAGCTCGTGCAAACTGCTGGTGCTGTCACCGACCAGCGCATCCAGGGAGACGGGTGGGGAGGGCATGCGGACCCACTGGTTCACCAGGGGGCGCAGCTTCTTGATCCGTTCTTCGGTCAGATCGGTCATCTGTACCAGCATGCCAAGGGAGGGATCCTCGTTGTGGTCGTCCTTGAACTTGTCCATGGCCGCTTTGATTTTCCTCATGTCCTCGGTGGGACGGATGCCCAGGCTGCCGGAGCGGATGTGATCACGAAAAAAGTTGCGCAGGCGATTTTGGATCGATTTCTGGGCATAGGCGTAAAAAGGCGTGCCGCGGGTAAAATCGAATTTTCGGATCGCATTCGAGAGGGCTTTCGAGCCCTCCTGTAGAAAATCAGCAATCCACACCTGGCCGATCCAGTAGAAGGGCTTGATACAGCTGACGACCAATCTGCGGTTGGCGATGAACAGTTCTTCCTCGGCGGCTTCCATGCGTGAGATCAGTTTCCGGGAATGAACCACCGCATCTTTAAATTCCTTTTCTTCCTGGTAACGCTTGCGGGCTATTTTTTCGATATGCCAGGCGCACCAGTGCATCTCGGTAAACAGGGCGAGGGTCATTTCAGGCTTGAGGATTTCCACCGTCCCTTGTTCCATGAGGAAGCGCCCGATGGCCTGGGTCGAGGAATCCGAACGGCTGAAGATGCGAGGTTGGCGAATGAGCTCCGGGTCGTAGCTTGCCCGTTTGTATTCTGGAAGCTCGATGCATTTAAACGGAAGACCTGCCGCGAGCGCATTCAGTTCTTCTTTATGCCTTTTTATCTTATCTGACAAAATGGGTTCCGGGTCTTGTCGGGTGCGGGCACATAACAGTCCGAGCACCCGTTATAGAAAGCTTGGTCATGAATGTAAACCGTTAGGAGGGAAATTGTTCGCGCAATTCCGGGATGGCTTTGCGCAGGCCTTGAAAGCCGTGCAGGTGTTCCAAGGCTCGGTTCATCATGGTTAAAGCCGGCCCGATATAGGAGAGAAAACGACGCGTGGAGGGGTCTTGACCAAGGCGCCCGAAGGCGCCGAGGGCCTGGGACATGCGTTGGATACAGGCTGGCCAGAACTGTTCAACCGCCTGGTGATCCCCCGTGATTTGTGCGTAATAGGCGAGGAGCCGGAGCTGCTGGTCCACCGGTAACATCGCGTAGGGATCCGCCAGCAGGGACGCCAGATCGTATGCTGCCGCCCCGATGCGCATGCCCTGGAAATCAATAAACGCCGGTTGGTGCCGGTTTACCAGCACATTGGTCGATTGCAGGTCCCGGTGGATCAGTGCGGGCGTGGCGTCGGCCAGCCAGTCGTCCAGGCTGCCGAGTTCCTTCAGCAAATACCGGGATCGCCGGGTGGTCCACCCCGCCACCGGTTCAAGAAATTGTTCGGCAAAATAATTTCGCTCCCATTGATAGAGCTTTGGGGAGAACGCGGGCTGGAGCGGCAACCTGGCCGCGATTGCTGCTGGAGCAGCTCCATGCATCAGCGCGAGCTGATCCAGTACGCGGGCGTAAAAGCGCTGAACCCAGAGGCTATGCCCGTCCCCCACCAT
This sequence comes from Verrucomicrobiota bacterium, assembly GCA_046581765.1. Classification (GTDB taxonomy): domain Bacteria; phylum Verrucomicrobiota; class Kiritimatiellia; order SS1-B-03-39; family UBA6053; genus JAPYUI01. The sequence goes on along the minus strand of JAYGFS010000317.1, from coordinate 7,547 downwards.
ATCGAGCAGATGGATGTCACCGAGGTCTTCGAGGATCGTGATGCGTGCCGCGGGGTCGTCGGACAGGACTTTGGCCACCCGGATACCCTGCTTGGCCAGGAAAGCCCCGAGCTGTACGCTGTGTTCGTTTTCGCCGCGTTCCGTGCCGTACCGCACCAGGATCGCCTTGCGTCGAGGGCCACTGGTCACGCGAACATATGAGCGATCGGATCCCCGGGCGGGGAGTGTCTGAACCGTCGTGCGATCCGGGTTCCATTTCAGGCGGGTGAGCAGGTCCTTCTCGCGCTCCTGCAGGGCGAGTGCGGCCGGAACGACCACGCCACGTGCAGGCACGTTTACCGAGCTTTGTCGGCCCACCACCGCATCGGTGAGCCGGGCATGGGCTCCCAGGCGTGCCCCGGACCACACCACGCTGTTGCAAAGCCGGGCTCCGGGGGCGATCACCGCCTTCGGGTCGACACAGGCGAAGCCATCAGTACATGTGCTGTCCTTGTTCAGGGCGCGTGCGCTCTTTTCTGCTTCCCGCGAGATGAAGGACAGGGTCTTGCGCATCTTCCAGGCCTCGGCATGGGCGTGCAGGTATTGCTTCGGCGTCCCCAGGTCATGCCACCAGGAGCCGGGCACCTGTATGCCGGCAATCTGCTCACCCTTTTTCATTCCATCCCGGTAGGCCTGGATGATGGATGCGAACCCGACCCTTCTTGGCAGGAAGTTCAACACGCGTCCATCGAGGATCTGCAATCCGCAGAAGGTGGCCGTGTCGTCCCCACCCGGATCGTCCACGTGAAAATCCGTAACGCGTTGTTTTTCCACCCGAACGGTCCGCGGACCGCATTGGGCGTGCATCCACAATGCGCCGAGGGGCCGGTGCCTGGCAAATGCGCGCACGAGGGGTTCCGGATCGAGTTGCGCCACCACGTCACCGTTAAACACCCAGCAGGGATTATCGTCCGCGAGGAACCAGTCCGCCTTTACCAGTGCCCCACCGGTGCCCAGGATCTCCGGCTCGCAGGAAACCTGGATGCGTACTGCGCCGGGTGTCTGCGCGTACGCGAGCAGCCAGGCGATGATCTGCTCGGCCTGGTGATGCACATTGACGGTCACGCTTTCCACGCCCCAGCTTGCCAGCATCTCAATCGAATGCTGTAGAATGGGTTTGTTCCAGAAGGGCATGAGCGGCTTGGGAAGATCCCGGGTCAGCGGTTCCATGCGGGTCCCGTAACCCGCGGCGAGGATCAATGCTTTTTTGGGGTACAGGTTCACGGTACGCAACATAGCAAACGGAAATCATCCATGCTCTGCAAGTGCAAAATCAGGAGACCCCTCTGCCCGAGGAATAGATCACCGTCCGCGTAGCGGTCATCCGTGCCGCGAACAGAACGCGGGATCCCGGTCACCGAAGTTTCCGGATAATCTGCTCCAATTCCGCCAACTTCTGGTACGGTTTTGTCTTCGTCAGCCGGGGAAACCTTCCGTCTTCCGACAGGTATTCGCCCCCGCGGACCAGCATGACCTTGTCGCCGCGCACGTCCACTTCTTTAATCCCCTTGCGTGCGGCCTGGATCCGTATGCCCGACACCGCGAGGAGGTTCCTCACCGGTCGCGGCAATCGACCAAAGCGATCCTTTAGCTCCGCCTCCAGTTGCTTGATCCCCGTGGGCGTGCTCAGCGATGAAATCGACTTGTACAAATCCACCCGCATGCCCTCCTCCTCCACGTAATCCACCGGGATGACGCAGGCCGCTTCGTAATCGTTCAGCCCCGTTGACATCTCCAGCCAGTCGATGCGCAGGGTCACGTCGATGAGATCCGGTACCTTTTCGTTCTTCAGGTGCTTGACCGTGCGGTCGAGCAGGCGACAATACAGGTCGAATCCGACCGCCGCGATGTGGCCGCTTTGCTGCGCCCCGAGAATATTCCCCGCGCCGCGAATCTCCAGGTCGCGCAGGGCCAGCTTGAATCCCGCGCCCAGGCTCGAGTAGCGCTGGATCGCCCGAATGCGTTGCCGGGCAATCGCCCGCATCTGGCTCTTCTCGGGCACCATCAGGTAAGCGTAGGCCTTGTTCTTGTACCGGCCGACCCGCCCACGGAGCTGGTACAGTTCCGCCAGGCCGAAACGATCCGCCCGGTCGATGATCATCGTATTTGCGTTGGGAATATCGACGCCACTTTCAATGATCGTCGTACAGAGCAATACGTCGTATTCGCCCTTGATGTACCGCTGCATGACGTCTTCCAGCCGGGCTTCCGGCATTTGCCCGTGCGCAACGATAATCCTCGCTTCCGGAACGAGACATTTCAACTGCCGCTCTACGGTGCGAATGGTCTGCACCCGGTTGTGCAACACGAACACCTGGCCCTCGCGGTTCAACTCGCGCAGTATCGCCTTGCGCACGAGATCATCGTCCCAGTGCCGCACAAAGGTCGCAATGGGTTTCCGGTCCCGCGGAGGGGTGCTGATCGTGCTCATTTCCTTGGCGCCCGTCAGGCTCAGGTAGAGGGTTCGCGGAATCGGTGTTGCGGTCATGGTCAGGACATCGACCAGTTGCTTGAGATCCTTCAGCCGCTCCTTGTGCTTGACCCCGAAGCGTTGTTCCTCGTCGATGATCACCAGGCCGAGGTCCTTGAAGGCCACGTCCTTCTGTACCAGGCGATGGGTGCCGATCACGATGTCCACCTGGCCGGACTCCAGCCGTTTGAGCACCTCGTTCTGCTCCTTGCGCGTACGAAAACGACTGAGCATCTCGATCGTCACCGGGAAAGCGGTCATCCGTTCCCTGAACGATTCATAATGCTGCTGGCACAGGATGGTTGTCGGGACCAGCATCGCCACCTGCTTGCCATCCATCACCGCCTTGAAGGCTGCGCGCATCGCGACCTCGGTCTTGCCATAGCCCACGTCTCCACAGACCAGGCGATCCATGGGCTGGGGACTTTCCATGTTGTGTTTCACCGCCCGGATGGCCTCCTCCTGGTCGAAGGTTTCCTGGTAGGGGAAGGTCTGCTCGAAATCATGCTGCCAGGGCGTATCCTTGCCGAAGGCATGCCCGGGTAGCGCATCGCGCGCCGCCTGGGTAGCCAGTAGATGCGCCGCGAGATCCTTGATCGCCTCCTGGGCCGCTTCCTTGTCCTTGATCCACTTCTTGCTCCCGAGTCGATGCAGGGTCGGGCTTGCCTGCCCGGCCGCGATATAGCGGCTGAGCAGGTGTGCCTGGTTCACCGGGATGTGGAGCTTGGCCTCGTCGGCATACGCGACGGACAAAACTTCCTGCAGGCGTCCGTTGAACTCAATCTCGTACAGGCCCTGGTAACGCCCGATGCCGTGGTCCACATGCACCACCAGTTCACCCACCTGGATGTCGGTCCATTCCGATATCCGCTCGCCGAGCGCGCGACTGCCCCTGCGTGTTCCAGAATGCAGGTCGTACTTGCTGCGCAGGGCCTTCCGGAAACCATAGAGGTCGCTCTCTGCAACCACCGAGAATCCTGCCCCGGGTACGGAGAAGCCTTCGTGGATCATTCCCCGCTCCACCGTGATGTTTTCTGCGCCCTCCACCCGGGGAACGAAACCCTCCACGAAGCGATCGAGGGAGCCCTGGGTGGAAAAGCAGAACAGCACGTCCTCGCCCTGGGTCGCCCGGTCTGCATACGCGCGGATGAAGCTCACCCGCGCCTCGTCGAGCAGGTCGGGATTCATGTTCCCGCTATCGATGTCGGCCAGTCCCTCGCAGGGCAGGAGGTCGATCTCGACCTCAGGGTAGGGGACCTCCGTCAGGCCCGAGAAGACCTGTCCACCGCCCGCTGCAGCCCCTACGCGGTCACCGAGCAAGGCGTAGTCGAGGATGTGCGCGCCCGCCCCGGCCTCGATCATCGTGTGCTCGTAGATGCGCGCATGGTCGAGGATCTTGTCCGGCTCGAACCAGGCCCAGCAGGTGTTCGCCGGCAGGTAATCGATGAGGTCGGCATCCAGCTTCACCTTCGTCGCCTCCCCGAAGGCATCCATCGCCGGGCCGATGAGCAGGGATTCCATTTTCTCCAGTGAGCGCTGCGAGCCCGGATGAAAGCTGCGAATCGATTCCACCTCCTCGCCAAAGAACTCGATGCGAAGCGGATCCGATGCATCGAGTGGCCACACGTCGACCAGGCCCCCGCGCCGAGTCGCCTCGCCCTTGTTCAGGACCTCGTAGGTGAATTCGTAGCCTATCTTCACCAGCGCCCCGCTGAAGGATTCGATCCCGCGTTCCTCGCCGACCCTCACCTGCACCGTGTCTTGCAGGAGTTCATCCGGTTTGACCGTTCGCTGCATCAGGGCCTGGATACTGGTCACGAGCATGAAGGCCCTGGCCTTCCCGGTGCTACACTGCAACAGGGCCTGCAGGCGATCTCCCGCGAGGTCGAGGTTCACGTCCCCGCCCTGTCCCGGCATCGCCTCCCAGCCTGGGTAATACCAGATGCCGTCGGCCCGGTTCCCCGAGAGGGTATGGATATCCTGGTAGAGGGCCTCGAGGGTGCGCGGTCCATCCGTCACCACGACCAGTGGGCCGCCCGCCTGGCGCCCGATGCTCAGGCTCAGCCAGGCAAAGGCGCTGCTCGAGCATTCCGGCACCCGCACCGCCGAGCCCTGCTTCAAGTGGGGCATCAAGGGGCCGGTGAGGGCCGTATGTTCGAGTTTTTCTGCTATCATGCTGTGTCCAAACGCCGCCAGCCGGATGATGTGCATCATCCGGCTCGCCGATTTTCCCTGGCCGCCCACGGGGGATTGTTTTCCCGTGGTCGGAAGGCCGAGTGGGAACCCTTCCGAGGGTCGGAAAACCTAGGGTATATGGCCAGATTATAGGAAGACATTTCGCCTTATTTTCGGGGCCTTCCCCGGTACCTGACCGGTCCCGCGTGGGGCCGTGCCGGATCTGGTTTTCCTGCCCGCCTTTCCTGTTGAATGCAGGTTCTTGGAAACCTTGGTACGGATTGCACATTTAGCTGTCCAGATCCTTGCGATTTTAATAGGATGCGAGGCATGAAGGGATCTCTAGCCCGGTTCTACCTTGCCGCCGCCTTGCTGCCGGGGGGATTGTCTGCCCAGAACCAGTTCTTTGACGGGGAGGCCCTGGATACCGCATGGTCTTCGGCGGCCAACTGGAGCCTGGACACCCTGCCCGTGGCCCGGGCGGTGATCGCGGGCGGTTTGACTGCGACCACCACCTCGGGCGATGCCTTCACGGTAACGGATTTACAGGTTGGCAGTGGGGTCGAGGGCCCCGCGGGCAATGGAGCCCTGACCATGAACGGGGGGACCATCAACGCGAGCGAGCTGACTGTCGGTCGCAATGGCCACGAGGGGACCGTGACCTTGAGCAACGGGGCGATCCTGAACCTGAGCGGCCACTTGCGTATCGCACGCCACGATGGTTCTGTCGGGACGGTGGAGATCGGCGGGGCGGCCAGCGAGGTAAACGTCGCGGGCCAGATTATTGTCGGGAACAATGAATCCGGGAGTGGCCGGGTGCATGCGTTCCTGAACCAGAACGGCGGCACGATCAACATGGCCGTCAACCAGGATTTCCAGGTGGCGAATAACCAATTCTCGGACGGGACCTTCAACCAGACCGGCGGGACCTTGAACACCTTGCGGTGGATGAATCTCGGCCGCGCCGACGGTACCAGCACCGCGGCATTGAACACCACCGGGAATGTGCATGCAGGCGCCACTATACAGTTGCGGAACGGCACCTGGAACCAGAGCGGGGGCCTCGTCAGCAACGGGGTGATCTCCGTATCGGCCGATATAAACCTGGGCGTGGACCCGGGTGGGGATGGCACCTTCATCCAGGCTGCGGGTACCCTTTACGCCTCCCGCAACCTGAACCTCGGGCGCGCTGCCGCCCAGGGCACGGGCAACATGGACGTCTCCGGAACGGTGGACGCGGGGGAAAATATCACCGTGAACAACGGGACCTTCCGGCACCGGGCGGGCGCACATGTCCGGACGGGGGTACGGGTCAACGGCGGTGACTTGAATGTCGGTACCGCGGCGGGATCCTCGGGGACCTACCTCTACGAGGGCGGAAGCCTGGCGGTCGGGGATGTCCTGGGCATCGGGCGCGACCAGGGCGATGGGACGGGGTACATGAGCATCAATGGCAACATCGACATCGACAGCAACTACCTGTTGCGTAACGGGACCATCCAGCACAACAGCGGGGATATCGTGGCCGGCCTCCAGAACAACAATGCCGATTTCAACATGGGCAGTGCCGGCAGCGGTAGCGGTAATTACACCCTGGTCTCCGGTAGCATCACGGTTGACCGCAACATGAACCTGCAGAACGGCACCTTTACCCAGCAGGCGGGTGCGGTGGTCCTCGGCGCGGATCACGGGGGAGACTTGAGTATCGGAACGGCAAACGGGGTGGAAGGCACCTACGATCAACAAGGTGGGACCCTTACCATCGGCAATAATTTGAACATCGGGGGATGGAGCTTCAATACGGGCGTGGGGCATTTCAACTCGGGATCGGCCCAGAGCATCGGTCGGGGTATCAACCTCAACAAGGGCAGCTACCGGCAGACGAATGGCGACTTGATCGTGGGCTCCGTCCTCAGCGATGGCGACCTGAACATCGCGGACGGAACGAGTGAGGACGGAACGCTGGAGCTCCTGAACGGGAACCTGGTCGTGGCGGACCAGGTGATCATCGGTCAAAATGAAGCCGGTGGCTTCGGACGGGCCACGGTGAATGGAAATGTCACCACGGAATCCCACCTGTCTGTACGCAATGGATTCCTGGATGTGTCGAATGGCGCGATCGATATCGGAACCGCGCTCAACACGGCATCGGTTAACATCGGCAGTTCAGCGGGCGGGGTGGGCACCATGAACCTGGACAGCACGGGTTTCCAAGTATCCCAGCACCTGAATATCAACAAGGGAAACTACATCCAGTCGAACGGGTCCACGGTTGTCGGGGCCCGCCATACCGATGGGGACCTGACGATCGCCGACGGGATGAACGAGGACGCGAGCCTCGAGATCCAGGGGGGCAACCTGACCGTGGCGGATGAGGTGTCCATCGGTCGCAATCTCGGCGACGGGGTCGGGCACGGCGTGGTGGGCGGGAATGTGGCCTCCGAGTCGAATTTCTGGCTGCGTCACGGGACCTTTACCGCGAACACGGGCACGGTGGATATCGGGACCGACAACGTGAATGCCGATCTCCAAATCGGGCACCAGATCGGGGGCGTAGGCACCTTCATGTTCAACGGGACCTCCTTCGTGCTTTCGCGGACCATGCATATCAATAAGGGGGCTTTTGTCCAGCAAAGCGGCACGGTGTCCATCGGCAGCCGGAGCGCCACGCCGGGATCGTTGAATATCGGAACGGGCGCCGCCGAGGATGCGAGCTATACCTTGAATGGGGGGAGCCTGACGGTGGCCGGCGAGCTGCTCCTCGGCCAGACGGGCTTCGGCACGGACGGGGTTGGCACGATGGAGTCACACGGGGATGTGAGCCTGGGTAAATCGGCCCAGGTTAACCGGGGAACCTGGAACC
>JAYGFS010000291.1:0-5164 GCA_046581765.1 Verrucomicrobiota bacterium | reverse complement strand
CGGTTGAACCCGCACGAGCCGGGGGTGTGGGCCCCGGGCAAGACGAATGCGGTTGCCGAGGCCCGGCAACAGGCAACCGTGAACGAGCAACACATCTACCTGCTCGATGAAATCCAGACGCAGCAATTACAGTTGATCGCGAGCCTGACCAACCGGGTCAACCGCTCCGCGGCAATCATCCGCGAGCTGGAATCCAGGCAGGTCGAACTGGAAGCCGAGACCCGGCAATGGGCATCGATCGGTGGAGGTGCGGGTGGGCCCGGGACTTCGGCGGCCGGGGTGGACCAAGCGGCTGGCACGGCTTCCGGCGAGGAGGTGGACCCGGCATCGGGCGAGGCGAGTGACGTGGAGGCCGTGCTTGCACGGGCTTTCCAGGGCATCCAGATCGACGAGTTATTCTCCATCGAGAACCCCGCTTTTTCCGGCATCATTGTCTGGGACTATGACAACCAGTCCGGGGTGATGCAGTTGTCGAACCTGCCCAGCCTCCCGCCCGACTTTCGCTACCAACTCTGGGTCCTGGACCCCAACTTCGACAACTTTGTCGCCGGTGGGACCTTCGATATTCCAGCGAACGTGCCCCAGTTTGAGTACACGTTCAGGCCGGGCGGTGACATCCGCGAGGCGGTCGGTTACGCGGTGACTGCCGAGGATCTTGCCGGCACGGCGGTACCCCGTGGGCCAACGGTCGTGTCGACCCGCAACCTGCTGGGAAAATTGTAAACCCGAAACGCGATGACAGCTCGACGTATTCGGCGTATAGTGGACGGGGATGCAGCGGAACGGCTGCCGGGTGGGCAAGGGTCATCAACCGCGCGTGGGATGTCCCGGCCTCCCGTGCGACGAAACAGTGAATAAGGCGGGCGACATGGATTTTGTAAAATTTAAAGTGTTTTATTCAACCCTTAAGGCCGAAATGCTGGGAAATCTACTTGAGGCCCAAGGCGTGGGGGTCCAACTGAAGACGAGCGAGGCCATCTTCGGCCAGGCCGGGTCCCCGCTGGGGACCGCCCTCTGGGTGCCGCAGGACAAGGTCCCCTTCGCCCACGAGCTGCTTGATGGCCTGATCTCCGGTGGCGAGTATGCGAGGGAGGACCTGGACGACGATGAAAGCCCGGATGCACCGGTGGATGGTTGACCGTTCCGGCCGGCCGGAAGGCCGAGGAGACGCACGTGCATGGACTTGACGCCTGAACAACTTTACACCTTCCTCATCATGGCGGGCACCCTCGTCATGTTTGCCTGGGGACGTTTTCGATACGACATTGTCGCCATGGGATCCCTGCTGGCCTGCGTGCTCGCGGGGGTGATCGATGATCCCGACCAGGCCCTGTCGGCCTTTGGCCACCCCGCGGTGATCACCGTGGCCGCGGTGCTCATCATCAGCCGGGGCCTTCGCAACTCCGGCGTGGTGGATCTCATCGCCCGCAAGATCAATCCCCTGACCTATACTGCGGCCACGCACGTGGGAACGCTTACCAGCGTGGTCACCCTGTGCTCGGCGTTCATGAACAACGTGGGTGCCCTGGCGCTCATGCTCCCGGTTACGCTCAAGACCGCGTTCAAGCGCGATCGTTCCGTCGCTATCCTGCTCATGCCGCTGGCCTTCGGCAGTATCCTGGGTGGCCTGATGACCATGATCGGCACGCCGCCGAATATCATTATCGCCGCTTACCGGGCGGACCTGACCGGGGAAGCCTTCAAGATGTTCGACTACCTGCCGGCGGGCAGCGCGGTGGCCTTGATCGGCGTGGCCTTCGTATCGCTCGTGGGGTGGCGCCTGATCCCGAATGTGCGCGGTCGTACGACCGCCCAGGCCGGCTTGTTTAAAATCCACGAGTACATTTCCCAGGTGATGGTTCCAGAGGGTTGTGTGCTGGTCGGCCAGCAGCTGGGCCAGGTCCAGGAACTGCGGACGGAAGACGTGGTTCCGGTGGGCCTGGTGCGCGGGAACGATGAGGTCGCCAAGCCCGCGCTGAGCCGGGTTCTCGAGGCGCGTGATATTCTCATCGTGAAGGCGGATCCGCACCATCTCCGGGAGCTGGTTTCAACCTACAAGCTCAAGATGGTGACCGCCGCGGGCAAGACGCACGACGAGCTCCAGTCGGAGAACGTGCGGGTAGCCGAGCTGTTGGTTGGCGCGGATTCGCCCCTGATCGGCAACCGGGCCAACTACCTGCGCCGTCGCACGTCGAACCGCATGAGCCTGCTCGCCCTCGCGCATCACGGAACCCCGATTCGCCAACGCCTGCGCAATCGCAGCATCGCTGCGGGAGACGTCCTGCTGGTCCAGGGAAACAACGAGGTGATCGACCTGGCGGTGCAGGACTTGCAACTCGTGCCGCTCGCCGAGCGGGATTTTGTCCTGACCAAGCCCCACCACATGGGGCTCGCGGTCGGTATCTTTGCCCTCGCCATCGGGGTGAGCGCCCTGAATCTCCTGCCGGTGGCCTATGCCTTCGGGGCCGCGATCCTGGCCTACGTGTTCCTGGGGATTATCAAGCCGCGCAACCTGTACCGTGATGTCGAATGGCCGATCATCGTGTTGATCGCGGCCATGATCCCGATCGGGCACGCGTTCAAGACCACGGGATGTGCCGACGTGGTGGCTGACCTGATGCTCCGGGTTTCCGGGGGGGCACCCGCATGGGTGATCCTGACCCTGCTGATGATTATCACGATTGGCTTGTCGAATATCATTAACAACGCCGCGACGGCCCTGGTCATGGCCCCCCTGGCCGAGCGCATGGCCACCAGCTTCGGGGCCAACCTGGACCCCTTTCTCATGGTCGTCGCGGTGGGGGCCTCCTGCGCGTTCCTGACCCCGATCGGCCACCAGTCCTGTACCCTCGTCATGGGTCCGGGCGGTTACCGCTTTAACGACTACTGGCGCATGGGGCTTCCCCTGTCGGTCCTGGTCGTCGTGGTGTCCATCCCGGTCATCCTGCAGTTCTTTCCGCTCTAGGCCCCGTCCCGAGCCCGGGATGCAGAGAGCCGTGCCCGCTCAGTTTACCGGGATAAACAGCACGTGGCCCTTCCGCTGCTCGCCCTCCCGCTCCACGCTCAGCAGGCGCCACAGGAAGGAGAAGCGGTAGCTGTCCTCGCCGGAATCCCACTTGATAAACGGGAAAATATCCCGGGCCACCCGTTGCCCGGTCTGTTCCCGCCGGTACAGGTACTTCAGCACGCTGAATTGGTTCCGGTCCTTGTCCCGGTGGTAATGCACCAGCCCGAACAGGAGTTTCGCCGACCGGATTTCGTTTTTCAGGTCGGCATAATCTCGGTAGACCAGGGGTATGCGGAAGGTTTGCATGGTGAGCACCTCTTCCTCGTAGCGCCGCCACCAGTCGAAGACCAGGGTGTCGAAATTCCGGACCGACGAGCTGCGGAAGATATGCACCAGCGGCCATGCGCCCCACTCCACGCTTTCCGCATCCGCGCTGTAGTGCACCAGGGGCGTGAGGTACCAGGATAGGTCGTGCTGGGTACGGCGGTACCCCGCGAGGGTCAGGGAGTAGAGAAAATCCGGGTACTGCTCCTGGTTCGACATGGCGGCCAGCGGCCAGAGCCGCCAGGAGGATTGCTCCCCGCGCTGCTGCCGGTGGTACACCATGCCGAGCATGAGGTCCCGGGTCTCGCCCTTCCGCGTCTCGATATACATCGGCCCCAGGTAACTCGTCATGAACTGCTCGCCCGCGGCATCGATCCCCCGCCCGTACAGGGGGTTGATCGATATGTGCCGTCCCGCCTCCTCCAGGTCGTACCAGAAGGGCACGAGGGCCTTCACTTCCCGGTCCTTGCTTTTCTTGTGGTACCAGACGGGGTGCAGGTGGTGGTCGAATCGCCCGTCCGCCCGGTCGGTCCACTTGCCGATGCCGAGCAGGGCGGAGTGCTCCCGTTTCTTGTCCGTGAAACGGTGCCGGTACAGGGGCGACCAGAAGGCCTGCCCATCGGTATCCGCGGAAAAGAGGGGGAAGACCCCAAGGGAGGTCCAGTCCTTCGTGTCCTCGTCCACGATCCGCCAGGCGGGGCCGATGTGGGTTAATTCCGGGCCGGTTCCGTAGAGGGGAAAGACGCCGTGCGACTTCCCCTCGTCCGCCCGCCACCAGGGGCCGAGGTAGTCGAAATCCTTCCCGGCATGAAAGAGCGGGAAGGCGCCGAAGTAGTCCTCGTACGAGTAGGCCGTGGCCAGCCAGCCGACCTTGCGCCTGGAGTTGTAGCTCGACAGCGGAAAGAGCACCGAGTAATCGTCCTTCTCCTTGTTGAAGAGCGGGCGCACCGCGAAGCCGTTCTCGTCGATGTCCACGATCGGCCAGAGGAGGGAGAGCCGGTCCTTGTTCTTGTACGCCAGCGGCCAGACATTGACCCGGTCCGGGTCCGTGAGGATCTGCCCCCGCTCGTAGAAGGGGGAGATCCGCATCATCCGCTTGCTGCTTGCGCAGGAACAGAGGAGCAGGGCGAGGAGCAGGGGGAGGCTGCGTAAAGCGTGTCGCATCATTGGCCCATGGTGTACCGGGAGGCCCGGCGCCGTCAACGGTGATGTGTCCGGTTCCGCGACCCCGGATGACGTGCCGGGCCAGGCCCGGCAGGGCGCGAGGTACAAGCGCCGGAAAAGGGGTTGTCATTCCGTCCCGATGCAGTATTTGTAGGGCCTCCCTGGACATGCCAGTGTAGCTCAGTTGGCAGAGCACCGGATTTGTAATCCGACGGTCGGCGGTTCGAATCCGTCCACTGGCTCCAGGGTTTTACTAATAAACAAGGCGTTTAAGCCTGTTTTCTCCGGCCTGGCACATTCCTTAAATTAGTACATGCTACGGCATATGCCCGGGGTGTCCGCATCAAGATGACAAAAGGCAGAAGGGAGGTCGACCGGGACATTGTCCATGTCAACGTAGGTAATTTTTTCACCATTTGATCAATCATCCTGCAAGATAACGATAGCCATAACCTACGCCAGGCCGCCGGGCTTGCGTCAGGTTCATGGCGTGGTTCGGGATTTCTTCAATCCCATAGTCCGCTGAACGCAAAACGAAGCGTCTTCTTTCTGCATCCGGGGCATTTGTAGGAGCCGTTTGTCAGAAGAAGATTCCGCCCAAGCCGTTCCTCCATGTTCCATTCAGTAACGATCTCGTCTCCTGGCGACCCGAGATCGGAAGAGCACACG
>JAYGFS010000257.1:0-6380 GCA_046581765.1 Verrucomicrobiota bacterium | reverse complement strand
GTGCCCCAGGACAACAAGGAGGCGATTAGGTGGTATCGTCTGGCGGCGGACCAGGGGTCTACCATGGCGCAGCGCAGCCTGGGCTTTATGTACACCAAGGGCAAGGGCGTACCTCCGGACGACGTACAAGCCTATGCCTGGTACAGCCTTGCGGCCGCAAATGGGGACAACTCTGCAACACTGCACAAGGATGCCCGGGCCGAAAAAATGACCCCCGAGCAAATCACCCGTGCCCAGGAGCTCTCGACGGAACTGCACAAGAAAATAAGCGAGGCGAAGTGAGTCGATCCCCGCCCAGCCACCCACAACGCCCTGCCGATAGAAACGGCCATACTGGTGCGCGGGCCGGCAACCGAATGAACGAGGAGACGCAGCCATGAGTGAGCATCCATGTCCAAAATGCAGCGATACAATGGTCCAGGGATTCACGGCGGATTTTGCACATGGTTCCGTGGGGGTTTCTCACTGGTTCAAGGGACCACCCAAGACCTTTTTCTTCGGCGTAAAGGCCCGGAACGGGACACCCATCGCCACCTTCCGCTGCCCGGGATGCGGGTACCTGGAGCACTACGCCGATAGCCGGTTTAAGCCCGAGTAAAGGAAGCGATGAGCACCGGCGCAAGCGGATACGCGGCCACCCCAGCCCCCTCCATCCACCGCACCCGGGTTCATTCCTTAACCCGGTAGTGCCCGGTGAGGGGGAAGGCAAAGAGCCGGTCCTCCTCCCGGGTGCCCCGGCCGATGTTGTGGATCACCAGGGGTAGGCCGCCGGGGGTCTTCCGGTCGCTCACCACCATGATATGGGGCCGCTTCCCCACCGTGCAACTGACCAGGTCGCCCGGGAGGTAGTCCCCTGCCCGCTTCGTGATGGCCAGCGCGTAGCCTTGGCGCTCAAAGTACCGCCTGAGGTTCGGCACCCGGCGGTGGTCGATGTTTGGGTCCGGCTTCCTGAGGCCCCAGTTATCCGGGTAGGCGGAGAACGCCGCTCGCATGTCCTCGTGTACCGCTTGTTGCAGGTCCAGGTTGAGGGCCGTCCGCAGCGCCCGCACCACGACGTCGGTACAGACCCCTTTTTCAATGGGGAGATCACCCCCGGGATAGGCCAAGCCGACATAGGCCGGGTCGTAATGCAGTGTCTGGCCGACCTGCTGGCGCGCGGCCAGGGCGACCGGGGATACGGACAGCTCCTTGCCGGCTTCCGGGGCCACCGGCGCGACCCGCGGGGCCACCGGCGCGGGCGGGGCGGGAAGCGCAGCCGGCAGGGGCTCCTTCCGGGCCCGGCCGCACCCGGACAGGAGGCAGGCCACCAGGGCAAGGCGCCAGGTGGGCGTACTGAAGCATCGAGATGCCATCCTGTCTTTTCTCGTGCGCATAACCGACCTCCGCAATCCGGGCCACTATAGTTCAGGGCGATGCCTGGACAATTTTCAGGCGCAAGTAGCCCAGGCGACCCTCTGCGCCGGTAAACCTCCACCTGACCTGACCGCGCATCGGTCCGGCCGGATAGATACCATCAAAGGTTAAGAACGCTGGAGCGTCCAGCCAGGGTCCATCGAGGGATGCTGCATGCTGAAGCATCACCTCCACGTCTTCCGCAGCCGTGTTGACCACGTAGCTCAAGACCTGGTGCGTCGCGATATCGCGATGGATGATACCTTCTGCCTGTACCTGGGCCAGGTGGTCATCCCCGCCGAGGGCGTGTTCAAGCAAGGCAACCTGGTCATCTCCATCAAAATCTTCCAGTGGATCCCCGACGAACACGGAACCGTTTGCCAGGCCCGGACCGGGGGCGTCCGCATACCAATTGTGGGCTTCATCGTGATCGGGACGTGTAAAGGGACCCAGCAAGTGGAGGGCGAGACCGTTTCCCCGCGCATCCGGCCAGGGAGCCTGCTCATCGTAGCTAAACTCCTGGACGGTATTCCCATCGGCATCCTCAAACTTGATTCGATCCCCCTCGTTAGCCAGGCGGGTATCCGTGCTGAAGGTCCCAATGACCGGCAGGCCTGCGCCGAAGATGTTGGTGAAGGTAGCCATGTCCTTCACGAGCAACACGCGCTCACCCGGGCCCAGGAGGTGAGCCGGCAAGGTCACGTTTACCCCGGCGGTGAAGGCCATACCGTCCAGCTGCAGGCTGACCGTGTCGCTGATGTTGAGCAGCTCCACGTACTCCGCGTCCATGCTCACGGGGTGATACATGATCTCGCTGAGGACCAGGTAGCGCTGGGCATCACTGGGATCGGCCGCGAAGCTCAAGGTGTCCATGGGCTGCCCCGAGGCATCCACCAGGTACAAGGTCTCGCCGAAACTGTTCAAGTGCCCGGAATAATCGCCCACGACCAGGCGACCTTCATCCCCGGTCGGACTACTGGCGCGTGCACGAAAGACCGCCCGGTTGGGGCTGACAAACAAGTTGGTGTTCGCCGGGAGCACGGTCCCGGGAACAAATATCATGGCCACGCCGCCGGTGATGCTCCAATGGCTGAGGTCCACGGAATGGGTCGAGTGATTCACCAACTCGATGTACTCCGCATCCTGGTCCATGGGCGGCCGGGCCTCGATCGTGCCGAAACGGATGTCCGGCTGGACGGGCTGGGCGGCCGGGATCAAGGGTTCGATTCCCCCGGGGCCAAAATTGACATAGAGGTTATTCCGCCAGGACGACACCCAGCTCTTGATGTTGTTCACGTTCGTTCCGGTATGGGGCTGGGTCGTGGCGAGGATCATGTCTGCGCGCTGCTCAATAATCGATCCATCGGGCGGCGTTCCCGGGGGCTGGATCATTTCATCCATCAGGGTGCGCAAGCGGCGCAGGAACATGTCCCGCGTGTAGGGCGTCTGGTTATAGAGGTCGTAAAGCACGTTCCACTGGTCGCAGCAGGCGAGCTTGTGACCCTCATCTCCGAGGAAAATATGGTTGGCGAATACCCCGGGATTGGTGTTGCCGAAGCTGAAGTCCTCATCCCAGGGAAACAGCGTCCATTCGCCGCTACCCAGGGTGTCTCGATAGCCGTAGAAGTTTTTCCGGATCGAATCCACATCCCGAACGATCATTTTAGCCGCCATAAAATTGGTGAAGCGCGGCAGGTCCACCCGGTCGAACAAGGCGCGTCGCCGTTCCGCTGTAGAGCCATTGCGGATGGCATCGATAAAGTCGTCCAGGTCACTGAAGTCTTCTTCCGTGCGCGTCTTCTTCTCCACGCCGGTGATGGTGTCATTGAATACCGGGTTCAGGTTCGAGCGCTGGATGAACTTGTACAGGGCACCATCCCGGTCAAGGCCCTGCCGATCCAGGAAGTCCTCGTCGACCTGCTCGATGAGATGAGCCACTCGCTGGATGGCCCCGTTGCGAACAAGGAGGACGTTAAAACTATCCGGCGCCGGTACCTCGGCCACCTCGTATAGCTGGAAGGCCAAGGGTTGACGTACATACGTGTTGTCGGCCCCGGGGGCATTGAGGTTGAGCTCCCCTACCTTGCCCAGCTTTTCATTTACATATACGGAATCCCCCTTGTTGAAATCAAACTTCTGTGAGCCATGCGAGGTGAATCCTCCGCGTTCACGCACAAAGATGTTGTCATAAAATCGCCCGTTGAAAATTACGGATGCACGCGCGCCGGTCCGGGTGTCGCTGTTCGGCACATCATCGGTATACCAGAAGAGGACCGGCAGCGTACTGGTGAAGCCGGGATCGACCACCATGGTGCCGTGGTATTCGGCCGTCTGGTTCTTACCCGTGTTGTCCAGGTAGGCCGGGCTGCGGCTGGTACCGCCCTGTGCGTCCGTCGCCTCAACCCGGTAGCGCAACAAGTCGCGGGGGGAAGCCCCTGACAACACGGCTGCCAGGTCAGCCGTGTAGAGGCCATCTCCTGCGACCAGGTCCGGACCCACCCCGTCATCTGACAACACAACAGGGGTTTCTGCCGCATAGTTCAGTCGCACGATGACGCTGGCCGACTGCACCGGCGCCAAGCGCGGATCGATGCGAACGGTCAGGACCAGGCTGTCCGTGATTTCCGGGAACACGGGCAGATGCTCCGGCGGATGAATCAATGGTCCCGGCTGTACCGCGGCATTCGGGTTCATCGCCCCCGGCGTGGGGAGCAGGTAATTTTGACTTGTGGAAGGTGCACCCAGGATGGTTCCCGACAATTGGCTGCGAATGAGCATGTCCGGCTCGGCGGCATCCCGGTTCAAGGCATGAATGGCAAGGACATTGTCTCCATCCTGCAGGGCGGCAAGATGCTGGGAAACATCGATCTGCTCCACGTCCAGGGCCTGCTCATCCTCCCGGAGTACCGTGGCTACATCATCGAAGACCGGATTAACGGGTGCATTGCGCGAAGCGATGAGCGTTTCGTTCAAATAGGCCGCAAAACCATCGTCATAATGAATATCCAGGGTCACGTGGTCAAACACCGAGGCATCCGGCAGCTGAAAGGCATGACGGACGTATACCCCCGGGGCCTGTTGATGCAGGCGTCCTTCCAGGTCCAGGTCGATCAGGGGATGAAAGGATACCGCCGTGAACGCCGCGTTGCCCTTGGCCATATGCTCCTGCAGCACCGTAACCGGAACCGCTTCCGACCAGAGTACCGGTTCGTCAATAGATCCAAAGAAGCGGAACTGGGTTCCAAAATCGTTTCCGGAGCCCAGGTGCGTTTCGCGAATGAGGTTCGGGGTATACCCCTGGCTGGTGGTCGAGACGGAAACGGAGCCATCGACATACATGGCCTTGGTAGCGGTCGCGGCGTCCCAGGAGATGGCCAGGTGTTGCCAGGTATCCAATACAACCGCCGGCCCATTCAGCGTGTTCCATGAACCGGCTGGGCCACCGGCACCGGTCCAGAACGACCAGATATTCCCCGGCGTGACATAGAGGATGTACCCCCGTACCGTGCCATCATCCTGGCGTGACGTGACCACGGCGCGATGGCCCGAGCCTCCACTCGCTACCCGCACCCAGGCCGCAAAGGTGAAGTTATCCGGATTCAAGGCCGGGTCGTTCGGAATATCGATCCCACCACTGGCAAAGGCGATACTCGTTCCGGTTTCAGCGTTCGCCCCGATGTCGCCCGGGGTCACTCCGCCATTGGGCACCCCGGCAAAGGATCCCGTTTGCGACGCGATCATACCCGCACCAGCGGCATCATCGAAATTCCAGGACGCGACCAAACCCGCACTGGAGTTGGTTGAGTCAAGGTCGAACCCAATGCCCGGGCCGGGCGCGTTCGACCAGGCCTGGTCGTTAAACGCGATAGAGGTCCAGGTCGAACCCAGCAGCCCGTTGGTGGGCACCAGGGCCGTGATCGTTGCATGCTCCAGCAGGTTCGATGTGCCGGATCCCGGCTCCCAGACCAGGCCGAAGGCATGATCGGTTACCTGTGCCGGCACGTTGGTGAACACGGACACCACATTCGTACCGTCCGGGGCAACCAGGGCCAGGTACTCACCCGACAGGTCGATCCTGAAATTGGCATGGTGATACCCGAGGGCATCCACATACGGTTGGCTTGCCCTGCCGGAGGCAAAGACGACCACGAAATCTCCCGCTCCCAGTGGCAGGGATGATGCCACCTGCCACTTGGTCAGGTCGCCCGGATTATCGGTCATGTGCCAACCCACCAGGTCAATCGGCGGGCCTCCATTGTAGATCTCAATCCAATCCGAACTTTGCCCGTCTCCATCCAGCAGGCTGGCTTCATTGGCGGCCACGAATTCGGAAATTACCGGTTGTGCGGCGACCTGCATAAGCACGAGCAGCAAGACCATGGGAAGCAGGAAAATGCGCCTCATGAGCACTCCAGCCGCATAGACCGCTGAGGCATCAGCCCATCGCGTCCAGTAAGTGAATGACAAAGCATAAAAATAACCGCCCAAACAAGGTGCACTTAAACAGCATACACTAAATTGCGGGCACGGAAACGCCTGGACGCTGACTCTTTCAGCAGCCCCCTCTTGCCCCCGGGTTGCGCACTGGCCGACTGCTTTTCCTTGAATTTACCCGCACGGGGAAGCAGGATCGCCCACTCCCGGCGGAACAACCGTCATCAACATGGACCCAGGAAGCGACATGAAGTACGGCATCGTGGCAATCGCGGCAGCGTGGATGGCTATCCTCGTCGTGCCGACAGGGGCCGTGCAGCTCCCCACCAGCCTCAGCCCACTCCATCACTGGGACGCCTACAACCCGAACGGCGACGGCATCCAGCCCGCCGACGGAACCACGATCTCCAACCTCGTCGACCTGGTGGGAGGCAACCATGCGAGCCTCATCGCCGGTGGACCGGTCTATAACGCGGGTGACGCATCCACGATCGGCGGTCAACCCACCATTCGCTTCACCACCGCGGACGGGCTCCGTGCCACCAATGCAATCC
>JAYGFS010000286.1:0-2919 GCA_046581765.1 Verrucomicrobiota bacterium | reverse complement strand
AGCGGGAGACGCCCCGTTACGGCGGGGGACTTGGTATCGTCATGCAGGGCCGCGGGGATGGTTCCTTTAATTTGCTGAGCGCACTGGAGAGCGGGTTGAGCCTTCCGGAAGATGCGCGCGGATTGGCTTGTGGCGATGTCAACAATGACCTGCGCCCCGACCTGGTGGCTTCGGTGAACAACGGTCCCCTGAGGCTGTTCATCAACCGGGGGGCATACCGGGGCATCGTGGTGCGCCTCAAGGGCCGTCCCGGAAATCACCGGGCCATTGGCGCGCGGGTGACGGTGGAGGTCAATGGCCTGCCGCCGCAAACGGCCGAGGTCCAGGCCGGGAGTGGCTACCTGTCCCAGTCGGTGCCGGAACTCTTCTTCGGGGCCGGGACTTCCAAGCGGATCGAGCGCATTCTTGTACGCTGGCCGGATGGCTCGGAAACCGATTTTGACCGGGCCCTGTCCGTGGGGCTGCAGGTGATTGAGCTCGCGCAACCCGCTCCCTGAAAGCGATCGGTGCGGCGGGTGTCCCGTCCCACCTGCCGGGTGGAATCGGCCTTGCATCCCTCCCGCACATTGGCAAGCATGGCCCCATGAAAAAACCTGCCTCCATCATGTCTTTTGCACTTTGCCTGGTCTTCCTCTGGGGCCTCCTCACCCCGCAGCTTTCCGCCCAGCAGGCGACCGCTCACCTGGAAATTCCCGAGCTTGATGATGGCTTGCCCGGCTACGGAACGATTCGTCGCTACGGCTGGTTTAAAAACCTGTGGAAGAAAAAGCGGGCGGGCTGGGCCAGGGACGTGGAAAAAGACCAGGAGGCCCTGGTCTTCCTGGGGGATTCCATCATCCAGGCTTGGGGTGCGAACCTGGGAGGCGCGTTTCCCGAGGCAAAGATCGCCAACCGGGGGATCAGTGGCGACACCACGCGCGGCATGTTGATCCGCTTGAAAGGGGATGTACTCGACCTGCATCCGCGCGGCGTGGTCATGCTCATGGGGACGAATGACCTGGAGGAAAAAGGTGAACCCGGGACCATCGTCAAGAACGTGCAGCGGATCATCGCCGAGTTGAAAAAAGCCGATCCGGCCATGCCGATTGTCTGGTGTCATGTCTTCCCGAGCTCGGCCTCGAAGTCGCGTCCGGCCGGGAAGATCACGTTGCTGAACAAGCTGGTCGCCGACGCGGTGAAAGGCGATCCGCAGGTTACCGTCCTGGATACCTGGACCCTCTTCGCCAACGCGGAAGGCGACGCCAAGAAATCCGAATTCCCTGATTTGTTGCACCCGAACAAGCTGGGCTATGCCAAGTGGGGCGCCGCTTTGCGCCCGGTCCTGGCAACGCTTGGATTTGTGGAAACCGAGGCGGATAGCTTCAACCCGGAGGAGGGCTTTGTCAGTTTGTTTAACGGGAAAGACCTGAGCGGCTGGGAGACCCGCGCTAAAAAGACCCTGCAAACCCAGAAGACCTACGAGGGGAAGACGATCACGGATGACGGGCGTTACGCCGCGATCAAGGGCCGCCTCGTGGTGAAGATGCCGCCCGAAGGCCGCAGGGTGCAGCAGTTCTGGACGACCCGCGAATTTGCCCGGGACTTCACGCTCAAGCTGGAATTTCGGGCCACGCCCAATGCGGACAGCGGGATCTTCATTCGTGGCAGGCAATTGCAATGCCGGGATTATCCCCTGGCCGGGCCGTACCGGGAACTCAAGGCCTACCGGGCGCAGGACTGGAATGAAATCGTGATCCGGGTCGAGGGAACGACGGCTCACTGCTCCTGTAACGGGGAGGTATTGGAAGCAGCATTCAAGGTCCCGGCGAAGGGGCCGATCGGGCTCGAGGGCGACCGGGGCCAGATCGAGTACCGCCGTATCCGGGTGAAGGAACGCTAAGGAAGGTATTCCCGGTCCGCGGTCCAGCCGGGCTGTGCTGTCCTGCAAAGGCCCAACCGAACGGATCACCCGGTAGCTACCACCGGCGGCGCTTGCTGTCCACCCCGCCTGTGCGTATGCTGTCCGCCATGATGCTTGAGCAGGGGATGATTACATGGTGGACCGACCGGCCTGGAGAGGTCGGCACGGGGTGTCCACCTTTGCCCGCCGCGAGTCCTTGCGCTTCAATTCACCCTTCCCGTGCATGTGTTCGCCGACTTGTTGTTGCATCCGCATGAGCCGCGAGACACAGCGCCATATGGGCCTGGGGGCTGCCACCAGCCTGGGCGTGGGGGCTATCGTGGGGGGCGGGATTCTCGTCTTGTCCGGCGTTGCCTTTGCGGAAACGGGACCCTCCGCGGTACTCGCTTTTGGTTTGAGCGGGATCATTGCCCTGCTGACCGCCCTCAGTTTTGCTGAAATGGCCAGTAAATTTCCCCAGTCAGGGGGCACCTATACCTTTGCCAAGAAGGTCCTGTCGGTCGAAGTGGCCTTCATCGTGGGCTGGATCATCTGGTTCGCCTGTATCGTGGCGGCGGTATTGTACGCGATCGGCTTTGGCCAGTTTGGCCTCATGATCCTGGGCGAACTGGCTCATCTGCGGGGCGCCAGCCTGCCGGCAGGGTTGCAGGGCCAAGGGGGGGTCAACCTGCTCGCCATCATCGGTTCTTTGGGCTTCGGCATCACCATGTTGTTTACCAATCGCTCGGAGGGTACCTGGATGAATATCGGGAAGGTATTGCTCTTCGGGATCCTTATCGCAGGAGGATGCTGGGCAGCCACCCGCATGAGTGGGGCCGAACTCGGCCGGCAATTGACCCCATTTCTCCCGGAGGGCATGGGTGGCCTCTTTGCCGCCATGGGGTTTACGTTTATCGCCTTCCATGGCTTTGACCTGGTCGCTGCGGTGGCCGGTGAGATAAAAGACCCTGCGCGAAATGTGCCGCGCGCCATGTTGGGATCGCTCGGGATCGCCCTGCTGATTTATCTTCCGCTCCTGC
>JAYGFS010000266.1:0-10802 GCA_046581765.1 Verrucomicrobiota bacterium | reverse complement strand
CTCAAGGTCCGGGATGTTCTTTTCCCGTGCATAGGAAACGTCCGAGGCATTCAGGTCGGTGAGCTCGGGGGCGGGGCCATTGCTTTCCCTCGCATGGGAAAGGACCTCCCCACCCAGCAGAATGATGGCAAGGATCCCCACAACCCTTGGCGGTATACATGTCATTTCACTTCTCGATGTTTCGCATGATTCGTCCCTGAACACACCACATTCATGGGGCAATCCCCAGAAATTAACCTACCCTCCCGGGTTGAAATCCCGGGTCTGCCGCCGCACGGTGTGCCCGAAACCGCCACGGAAAGACCCATCACATGAAGATCCGAACCAAGATAGTCTGGCTCATCAAGCTGGGCCTGGTTTTAGCCATGCCCTCCCTGGCCGGATGCGCCCGGATCATCTCGTACGAATATCAAGCGACAACCTGGTCGATAGAAGAAGATCTGGCCCTTGAAATCAGCACCTATCCGGCGGATTACGGGTCGGATGGCTTCCACATTCCCTTCCTTTTTCTGCAGTCGCATACCGCCGACCATGTCCTGTTCCAGGTGTACATCCGGAACGTCCAGGACGAGATATACAACTCCAGCAAGGGGATTGACTCCTGCATCATCCAGGCCTTCTCCTATCAATTCAAGGGCGAGGACCCGGTCATCCTGATCGATGAAGACACGCCGGTGAAAGCAGCCTTCTGGCAGCAAGGCGAGGACCCCCTGCCCTACGTGGCAGATGAGGCGGTCGAGGTCCGGATCCGCTTCAAACTGAACGGGAAAGAGCATACCCTTGAAGGGACGATGAAGGCCAAGAGAGAGCCCGGAAAAATCTACCCCCTGCTCATTGACGCCCTCTGGGCGACCTAGATGGACCCGCCCGCCACGGGGTGAACACGCCTAGGCGATGATCGCCTTCACCACCCGGGAATGCTCAACCCCGGTCAACTTCTGGTCGAGACCCTGGAAGGGAAAGGTCAAGCGGTGGTGGTCGACACCCAGCAAATGAAGCATGGTCGCATGCAGGTCCCGGACATGAACGGGATTCTCGATCACGTTATAACTGAATTCATCGGTCTTCCCGTAGTGCATACCGCCCCGGATGCCCCCGCCGGCGAGCCATGCGCTAAAGCACCGGGGATGATGATCCCGCCCGTAATTTTCCGGCGTGAGCTTACCCTGCCCGTACACCGTTCGACCGAATTCGCCGGCAAAAACAAGCAGGGTATCTTCCAGCAAACCCCGCTGCTTGAGGTCCCGGAGCAAGGCGGCGGTCGGTTGGTCGACATCGCGGCATTGGCCCTTCAGGTTGTCCGGCAGGCGGGAGTGATGATCCCACCCGCGGTGGAAAAGCTGGATAAACCGGACATCCCGCTCGGCCATGCGGCGGGCGAGCAGGCAGTTGCGGGCGTAGGAACCCGGCTTGTGCACCTCCGGCCCGTACATGGCCAGGGTTTCCTTCGATTCCCCGCTGAGATCCGTCAACTCCGGAACCGATGCCTGCATGCGAAAAGCCATTTCCTGCTGGCTGATCGTGGTCTGGATCTCCGGGTCGCCGATCTTGGCATAGTGGTGCTGGTTCGCGTGGGCCAGGGCGTCGAGCATCCGCCGGCGGACCGTGGCGTCCACCCCTTTTGGATTGGACAGGAACAGCACCGGGTCTCCCGTGGTCTGGAAGGAGGTCCCCTGGTGCCTGGACGGTAAAAAGCCACTCCCCCACAGGCGCGCATACAGGGCCTGGACATTCACCCGGCCACTCCAGAAGGCCGAGGGCATCACCACGTAGTCCGGCAGGTCTTTATTCAGTGATCCCAGGCCGTAACTCAACCACGCACCCATGCTGGGCTTTCCCGGGATTTCCGACCCGGTACAAAAGGACGTCTTTCCCGGGTCGTGATTGATCGCATCGGTGTGCATGGAGTGGACCAGGCACAAGTCATCCGCATGCTGCGAGAGGTGGGGGAGCAACTCGCTCATCCACACCCCGCTCTTCCCCTGCCGGGAAAACGTGAACCTGGACGGGGCGACCAGCTGCTGCTTCCCCCGGGTCATCGCGGTCACGCGCTGCCCCATGCTCACGGACTTGGGCAGCTCCGTCTTGAATCGCTTGTGAAGCTCCGGCTTATAGTCGAAGAGATCGAGTTGGCTGGGCGCACCAGCCATGAACAAGAAGATGATGCGTTTTGCCCTGGGGGCAAAATGCGGGCCGGGCCGGGCGGCACCGCCGGCCCGGGGCACCAGCGATGCCAGGGCCGCCGCTCCCAGGCCCATGCCGCTGTTCTGCAGGAACATGCGGCGGGATTGAAGGATCGCGTTTTCGTCAAGGGGACTCATCGTATTACTCGCGGTTCTTGGTGATATCGAGGTTGTACAAGGTGTTGACCAGGAGGGTCCACGCGGACAACTCCGCCTTCGCCTCGGCCTGATCCAGTGCGATACCCTCGCAAAGTGCCTCCGCCAGGGCGGGATTTTCCCTATAGTTCCGTTCCAGGTCCTTGAGGAGTTCCAGAAAAATCGATCGATCCGTCTCATCCGGCAGACGGGAGGTCACCACCTCGTAGGCGAACAATACGCGCTGGGCCGCGTCCAGGCCCTCCTGGCGGAGGACCTCCTGTGCCAGGCTCCGGGCCGCCTTGAGGTACTCGTTTTCATTCAACAACAACAGGGCCTGTGAAGGCGTGTTGGTGCGCTCGCGGCGGGCGATGCAGGCGTCGCGATTGGGCGCATTGAGTATGGTCATTTGCGGGGGCGGCATCGCCCGCTTCCAGAAGGTGTAGAGACTGCGGCGGACGATCGCCTCCCCCGTGTCCGCCTTGAAGCGCTCGCCGGTCATGGTGACCGCCTTCCACAGCCCATCCGGCTGGGGCGGCTTGACACTGGGTCCATACATGGTCGGGGAGAGCAGGCCGCTGGTCGCGAGAATCTGGTCCCGGATCATTTCAGCATCCATGCGAAACCGGGACGCGCGAGCCAACAAGCGATTCTCGGCATCCTGCCTGAACTGCTCCGGGGTGGCCACGGACGACTGGCGGTAGGTTTTCGAGCGGACGATCTGCCTTAGCAGGGCCTTGGTATCCCAGCCGGAATCGACGAAGGAAACCGCCAGGTAATCCAGCAACCCGGGATGGCTGGGCACCTCACCCTGGGCCCCGAAATCCTCCGAGGTCTTCACCAGGCCCACCCCGAAAAACTGTTGCCAGAACCGGTTCACCGCCACGCGAGCGGTCAAGGGATTCCGCGAATCGACCATCCATTCGGCCAAATCCATGCGCGTGGCGAGGGCCTCTTTTTTCTCCAGCGCGGGGAGAAACTTCGGCGTATTGCGGGCGATCTCCTCGCCGGGCTCGTCGTACTGCCCCCGAATCAAGAGGTAGGCCGGGCGAATATCTTCCCGCTCCTTCATCACCATGGCCGCGGGAATGGATTTGCGGAATTGATCCCGCTGTTTCTTCAGCGCTTTTCGCTTCCCCTCGCGCGCCTTTGCCGACTGGGCCCGGGCTTCTTGCTCTGCGGGATCCTCTTCCGGGTCCACCGCTTTCCCGGCGTGTTTCTCCTCTTCATCCAACTGGGCCAGCTGGCGGTCAAAATCCTTCAGCTTTTCCACCTGCTCAGGACCGGGCAGGGAAATAAAGGGCGGCTGCAGCCCATTCGCCGGCCGGCCGGAGGTTTCCGGCGTGGCATCGATGTTGTTGAAAAAGGCGAACAAGCCATAGAAATCCTCCCGCTTAATCGGGTCGTACTTGTGGTCATGGCACATGGCGCATTGCACGGTGAGCCCCATGAAGGCCGTGCCCACGGCGGTGACCCGATCGACCACGTTCTTGGTATAGCTTTCTTCCGGCAAGGCGGTACCGCGATCGATGATCAGGTGAAGCCGGTTAAAGCCGGAGGCGACCAATTGATCCTTGCTGGCATCCGGGAAAAGGTCCCCGGCCAGCTGGTAACGAACAAAATCATCGTAGCCCAGGTTGTCATTGAAGGCGCGGATCACCCAGTCGCGGTAGGCGACAAAGTTCCGGTAGAAATCCTTGTGCATGCCGTTGGAGTCGGCAAAGCGAACCAGGTCCAGCCAGTACCGCGCCATGTGCTCGCCATAGGATGGCCGGGAAAGGAGTCGGTCGACGAGCGCTGTGTAGGCCCCCGGGCGCGTATCTTCCACGAACCCGCGCACCTCCTGCCGGGTCGGCGGCAAGCCGGTCAGGTCGAAGCTGAGCCGGCGAATGAGGGTACGCTTATCCGCCTCCGCGGAGGGGTGGAGGCCTTGGGATTCCAGTTTTCTCAACACGTGCAAATCAATCACCTGCTGGCTCCAGCGGGTATGCCTCACCTGTGGCTTCGGGGGCAGGCGGGCGGGCTCGAAGGCCCAGAAATCCTCGTAGACCGCCCCCGCCTCGATCCATTGCCGGATGCGCCCTTGTTCCGCCTTGTTCAAGGGCTTCTTGTGCGCCTTGGGCGGGGGCATCACCTCATCGGGATCGCCGGTGCTGATTCGAAACCAGAGGGCACTCCCCTCCGGCGAACCCGGCTTGATCGCGGTGGATCCTTCATGGCTTCGATAGGCGCCGTCCGGCCCATCCGCTTTATCCAGGCGAAGCGTGGCTTTCCGGTCGTGCACATTCGGGCCATGACAAGCGAAACAACGGTCGGAAAGTAGGGGACGAATGTCACGGTTGAAGGAAATATCCTCCGCCGCGGCCGCAAGCGTCAACGAATAGCCCGCGGCAATAGCGATATAATCGATGGACCTCACGGGCACGAGCATACCAGAAGAGGAAAGGCTTTAAAAGCCTACACCGTCCCCACAAGGCCCGCAGCTCGTTCGTTACGTCCGCTGCCACATACTCAGTTTCAAGAGAATGCCCCCGACCTACCGACACCCCGGGTCTTGGACAACGCCCACCCGGGCAGGAGCGCGGTGAGCACAAGAACAAAGGCACAGGGCGTACCCGATCTTGCGCCTTCCCCTCCAGCCTGCTAGGCATACGCGAAAGAAATCAGGACCCCGTGGACCACAACGCATTCTATACCGACTTTGACTATGCCGACCTGGATGGAAAACGCCAGGCCGACTACCGCAGCCCCTTCCAACAGGACCGGGATCGCATTATCCACACCTCGGCTTTTCGACGGCTGCAGGCCAAGACCCAGGTCTTTCTTTCCGGCGAGTACGATTTCTACCGCACCCGGCTCACCCACTCCATCGAGGTCGCCCAGATCGGGCGTTCCATCTGCTACTACCTGAAGCAGGCCTCCGAACTCCTCCGGACGGATTTTTACATCGATCCCGACCTGGTCGAGGCCATCTGCCTCACCCACGACCTCGGTCATCCACCCTTCGGCCATGCCGGCGAACGATCCTTGAACCATATGCTGGCGAAATTCGGGGGCTTTGAAAGCAACGCGCAAACCCTCCGTATCATCACCAAGACCATCTACGCCAGTGGCGGACTTCGGCGCGGCATGAGCCCCTCCCGCGCCTTCATCGATGGGGTGTTGAAGTACAAGACGCTCCACCGGGACCACCTGGAGAAGGATCACCATTTCCTCTACGACGACCAGGAAGCTATTCTCGATTTCGTTTACGACAAGGTCCCTTTCCCCGCCGACCTGCCACCCGGGAAAGCCCGTAACGGATTCCACAGCATCGAGTGCCAAATCATGGACTGGGCCGATGACACCGCCTACTCCACCAACGACCTCGTGGATGGAATCAACGCCGGCTACATCACCATCGAAGGAATCGAGCGCTGGGCAGAACAACAAGACCTCAGCCCCGGGAAACAGAAACTCCTGGAAGACCTCATGAAGGCTATCCGGGAGCAAAAGGTGGAAGCCCACCTCGGCTTCGCCATCTCCACGCTTATCCATGGTGCACACCTGGTCGAGCGCACCGGGTTCATGTCCGACCGGACGCAACGCCACCGCTATTCCCTGGAAATCGATCCCGCTGTCCATGCGCAGCGCGAGGTCTATAAGGACCTTGCCATCGAGCTGGTTTTCCGCAGCCCCCAGATCAACCAGCTTGAGTACAAGGGCGACCATATGCTGCGGCAGATTTTCCAGGTACTGGTGGAAAACTACCTCGAGAAGAGTGACAGTCCCTTTCGATTGCTGCCCACGACACTCGAGGAGCAGGTAAGGGCCGAGGGGAGCACCCAGGCCAAGGCCCGCCTGATTGCAGATTACGTCGCGGGCATGTCGGATGCGTTTACCCAGAAAACCTACCAGCGCCTGTGCGAGTCCGGTTTCGGGTCGATCGGGGATTTTGTTTAGCTTAGCGGTCTCGATTCAGGACGCTCGGCAAGGGAACCCCCGGGGCCGGATATCCTGCAGAACCCGCCTTACTTGAACAAGCCTTCCAGCAGCTTGCCCGCCTCTTTCTGGAGCAAATCGGTCGCGGCCTTCTTCAAGGCCCCCTTGACCAGGACCCCGACCTCCTGCTGAAAGGCCTTGCGATCCAGTTTCGGCTTGGAAACCGTCCCGCCGATGGGTACGGAAATCAACTGGCCTTCCAGGAACTTAAACGCGTCCCTCCCGACCAGGTCCTCGGTCACCGGCAACGAAACCTTATACGCCAGGCTCTGGTCGAAACCGATGCTTCCATGTAAAACCACATCGCGCCCATCGGCCTTGAACTTCAAGGGTGAACAGGTGATTCGTCCCTGCTCGGCAACAAAGGTGACCACCTCCTCCTCCAGGGTGTAGGCCCGCTCCTTCACCTTGATCACGCTCATCAGGATATCCAGCATCCCACTCGTGGTCAATTGAACGTCCTGCAAGGTGATCGTTCCCGCGAAACGAATCTCCTCGGTGACCTTGTCACCCGTGGGCACCTCCAGGTAATCCATGCTCAGGGACAACCTTCCACCACCCACGCTCGCACCCTTGAACAGGGGATGAATCCTCCCCAGGAGATCGTTGCACACCTGGTTGTTCAGCTGGATCTGGCTCAGGACCAGCGAATTGGTCGGGATCGTCAGGGTCGGCTTCGGCGCATCCAGGACCACGGTGGGATAAAAGCGCAATGTGCCATCATTAATGTCCGCCTCAATGGAGGTGCTGAATTGTTGATTGCTCAACACCAGCGGGATGGTGAGATCCCGAATATCCAGGCCGTACATCACCAGCTGATCCATCTTGAACCCGCTTTTGAAATAGCCTGGCGCCTGCACCTCTCCCGTCTTGGATCCGAGGGGGAAATCGAGGACAAAGGGCTGGTCATAGGCCCCGGTCGGCGCGATGTCCTGGCCGGTGATCAACTTGATGTACGGGCTGAGCTTAACCAGGTCGTACGCGAAGGTACCCTGGGCTTTCAAGCGGCCGTTCGACTTCAGGTCCGTGAGTACGGCTGTGCCCGAGAGTGAAAACGGATCCGCCTGGAAGCTTATCTCGCGAACCTGGACCGTGTTTTGATCTTTCGCCAGGCCCAGTTGCCCATCCAGCTTCACGGACTTCTCCCGGATAACCTCGCCGTTCTTCATCCGGTAGGCGAAATCGCTGACCGCCAGGTCCATCCCGATTACCGAGCCGTTTTCCACCGGCTGCATCTTGAGGTCCAGCACCGCTGCACCGGTGACCGGGACCACGTCTTCTGCACCGGTAAAGCTCGCGAGGGTCACCATGCTCTTCTGGAGGTCAACCTGGGCATTCACGCTCCCCTCAAGCGTATTAACCACATCTTCCCAGTTGGCAATGCTCAGTGTCGGCAGCGTAATCGTTCCCACCCCAAGGGTGGTGGAAAAGTTGGTGAGCACGGCCTGTTTCTTTTCCAGGTCGACAGAGATCCCACTGCTCACGGCCAGCTCATCCTGCTCGTAGTGCTGCTCACCCTTCTGGTACCGAAACCTATTTGCACGCAATTCCAGCTTATCCGTGACCCACGCGGCTCCATCCTGGTGAAGCCCGCCGGAAATCGTCACCATCCCTCCCAGCACCAGGCCTTCGCCCTCCTCGGGTGGGGGTATCATCGCAGAAAGCATCCCGAGGTTCAGCGTCGTTCCGATATCCAGCGATCCAATGGTCAGGGGTGCCTTTGCATCGCCCTTACCCCGGGGCAGGACCATGTCCTTCCCGGTGATGCGCCCCTTGGCCACCAGGGACTGCAGGGTGATTTCCAGGGTCTTCACCCGGTCCAGGAATCCCTCCGCGGGGATATCCACATGTGCGAGGACACCGAGTTCGACAGGCTGTTGCGGCAGCAGGACCTGCTCGCCGTTTGCAAGGAAAAGGGATTCCGATGAAAGGGTCAGGTCCAGTTTCCGATCATCGTCCGCTTGCTTCTCCACGCTCAGGGTCAGCTGCGCATCGCCCCGGGCCTGCCACAGGCCGAGGTCGACAAATTTAGAAAGCTCCGCCAGGGCCGGGGCCAGCTTTGCGTTGAGCGTGACGGTCAAGTTATCCAGGTTGCCCGACCCGCTACCGTTCAGGAAGGACGATTCCAGCTTCAGCACCTTAATATCCAGGTCCTTGTCCGTCACGGTCCCCTTGACCGAAACGGTCACGGCATCCTCCAGGGAAACCGCACGGGCCTGGCCGTTGCTTAGCGCGACCGTCCCCGCCAACTGGTCGATCGTTACCTGGGCATCGACCCCGAGGGTCTCTCCCGACCTGTCCAGGTCCACGCGTATATCCAACACGCCTGAATGGAGCGCGAGTCCTTCCTGGAGCTTCAGGGTCTGCGGGAAAGCTGCCGCCACGCTGACCAACTGTACCTGTCCGGTCATCTTCAAGGCCCCGGTCCCAGCACGCGGCAGGGTCCCGTCGACATTGATGTTGGCAAACAAGGAGCGCAAGGTGGTCTGCTTGAAGCGCAGGCCGTCTTTGTCCCACGCACCTTCAAAGACCAATTTGACCGCACCTATATCCGGGGCATCCCCGCCCAGGGCACCCCCGGCCAGCTGGAGTCCATCCGTGCTGACATAGCCGCTGAAGCTCGCGTCCTCCGTTCCCGTAGCCTCAAAGTTCACATCGGTCGTGAGCAGGCCCTGGCCGGTCGGCACGGCCCCACTGAATCCCGCCGCAAGCGCCAGGATCGGCTGGAGGTCCAGGGCCTTGATTCGTATGCCCCCGGAAACTTTAAGCGCCGCCGGATCGATCCTGTTTCCATCCGATGGCGCCAGCTTCAAGATCAACTCCAGGGGCGCAGCCTCGGCACCATTCAAGGCCTTTATGGTGAGCTCAATCGCACCGAGGGCCCGGTTGAGGATGATGGATCCTGCCAGTTGACGCAACACCACGGGCGCCTGGTCGCCGGGCGGCGCAAGCTTCACCCGGCCCTTTTCAACCTGGAGGACCCCGCTGACCGGGAGCTCCACCGCTTCGACCTTCTCGGTCGCCATCGACGGGGCCTTCGGGTCCGCTGCCCCGGAATCCGGTATACGTTCACCTGGATTCGCAGGGGCTTCCCCGCTTGCCGGATCCGTGGGAATGGCATAGTCGATGACCGGTTCGACAATCCGCACGAGGCCCAGGTCACGCGTACGGGCGATGCTCAGCAAGCCACTGGAAATTTCAAGCTCTTTTACCGCGGCCACCTCCTGCCCGGCGGCATCCGAAAAAACAATTCCTTCAACCCTGTTTTTACCAAACCAGGACAGGGACCAGTCGGCTATCCCAAGGGTTCCCTTTCCAGCCAGGGAGGCATTCACCCTGGCCAGGACCCTGCCACGCACGAAGGCGCTGGAGGCGATCGTCGGCATCAAGGCAAGCAGGAACACAAGGCCCAGCAGGACAGCCAGTAACACAACTTTCCAGGTACGTTTCTTTCGCGGCGTCTCATTCATGTCGGTGTTCCCTCGGCAACCAATCACATGTGGGCAATGTACTCGATTTTCCGCGAAGCGATTACAGAAAATGCCTGGTCACCCAGGGATTTATTCAGCCGCATGTACCTCGTACACTTTTCCCTCCCAGGAAAGTACGAGGATTTCGCCATCTGCATCGGGGCAGAAGGCACTGGGCCGAAACGTGGCCTTCCCCTTGCCAAGCTTGTACAAGGTACGATTTTCGACGACTTTGGCACTCGCCTGGTCGTATTTGAGTGCCCACACGGTGCCCATGCGCCAGTCCCCGTAAATATAATAGCCCTTCAGGGCAGGCAACCGGGACCCCTGGTAAATAAAGCCGCCCGTGATGCTCAAGCCATCACCCCGTCCATACACAAAAATGGGCTCCTTGAATACCGTCCCTTCTGGCGGGGCATCCGAACGCTTGTAAAAGGCAACGGCGCCTTCGCGATAGCTCCACCCGTAATTCCCCCCGGCTTCGATAATGTTGATTTCCTCCCAGAGGTCCTGCCCAACATCCGCGCACCAGAGCTTCGCCGTGTCCGGGTGAAAACACAAGCCCCAGGGATTGCGCATGCCGGAGGCGAAAATCTCGTAGCGCACGCCTTCCTTCCGGTCCATGAAGGGATTGTCGGCGGGGATCCCGTATGCACGCGCACCGGTCCTCGTGTTGATATCGATTCGCAGGATCTTTCCGTTCAGGGCGAAAAGGTTCTGGGCCAGGCGCGTGACATCATCGCGCTTTCCACCGTCCCCAACGGAGATGTACAGGTAGCCATCGGGACCAAAGAGCAGGTTGCCGGAGTTGTGATTCCAATAGGGCTGCGGGATCTGGAGCAGGATCCGCTCGGTCGTCGGGTCGGCCTTACCCGGATCACTCGTGGACGCATGCATCTCGCTGATCACGCTCCGCTTGGGATCCTGTTGCGAATAATAGATGTAGAACCTGCGGTTCGTCTTGTAGTCCGGGTGGAAAGCCAGACCGAGCAAGCCTTCCTCGAACTCGTGAGCCGCCATCTTGCGGCCTGAC
>JAYGFS010000640.1:0-3299 GCA_046581765.1 Verrucomicrobiota bacterium | reverse complement strand
AAACCGGCCGCTACAGCACCCGGCGCAGCACCTGCCACTGCACCACCCGCTGCTGCTGCTGCTGCCCCACCTTCCGCTGCGGCCGCACCTTTTGCCGCGGCCGCACCTTTTGCCGCGGCTGCCTGTCCGCCCACAATCAGGCCGGAAGAGGGCAGTACCAGCCGGTAATGGGCGAGGCTGAAGGTCTCAGCGGTTTCCAGTATGGCCACATTCACATCGTTCACGGCGAGAATGAAACGGCCGTCCTCGACCACGCCCAGCGAGCACTTGCCCGCCTTGTCGGTTATCGTCGTCTTGAGGGCCTGGACCTGTTTGCCGTCGACCGGGGTGATGGAAATCTTGATGCCCTTGGCCGCTTTCACGCCGTCCGCTTGAACAACCGTGAAGGCGCATTCGCCGGATTTCATTTTAACCAGGGATGTTGGCAGTTCCGCAGCTCCTGCGATGCTCACCAGGCTTATTAACAATCCTGCGCTGAATTGACGTGCTTTGCTCATGATGGGGTCCTTTATGTGGTTATTTCCCTGGCTCGTTTACGATCGGCAGGGAATATTAGTCGTTCGTAATCGCCAAAATGTCAACTAGTTCCCTTTATAAATTGTTCTTTTTCTTTTTGCGGTGGATGCGCTCCGTGGTCATCCGGCGGACTTTGACGCGTTCACTGCGACGCCGCCTCACGTTTTCGTTCCGGATTTCACCCAAAACCACGATATCGCTGAGCTTTGTTTCTTTCAGTATGTTGCTGGCCCCGGAAATGCGACCGGATTGCAGGGTCTGGGTTATCCTTCCACTGTCGATCGTTTTGCCCAGTCGCACCCCGCTTTGTGCCTGCGCCAGGCCGCAACAGGTGCAGACGCATCCGATGATCGCACATTGTTTCAGCATGTTTTCTCTGGTCCCGGGTAGCCCACGATAGTTTCGCTAAAAACTCAGGTGAAATGTAGCATTATATGTGCCAAGCGCAAGCGGCTTTTAGGGTGACTTGAAGCGGGGAATGACCGTGTCTGCCTCAGGACCTGCGACCGGGTTCACCCGGACGACGATATGGTCCCCCAGCCTCCACCGCCGGGCGAATTCCTTCGTGTCCATCCAGTGGTCGGCATGTTCACCGGTATGCACGCATATCCGCGGTGGAAAGGAGCTGATATCGTTGACGACGAGGAAGTGGCCGTTGCCGGGGGCGGCATCCGCCCCGAAGTAGACGATCGTGGGCCCGGTCCGGGCGACCAGCTGCTTGAGCCCGGCGATGTCCAGCTGGGTCACCTCGGACTCAAACCCCAATTTCCGTGCGGTATCCGCAATGATTTCAGGGATGGTCCCTTTCAAGGCGGGCAAGTAAACCATTTCCCTCACCGCGACCTCGTCGATCTTTTGGCCGTGGTAGCGGAGGACCATCATGAGGGCGCTGTCGCCACAATGCCCGTCCTCCTGCTTGAAGAAGGGCACCTTGCGCGTGGGCCCGAGGAGTTGGGCACATCCCGTGAGCAGCAGCAGCGCGGTCGTGCAGGAAAGTGTGCGCAGGTTCTGGAGGGGCTTTTGCATGGAAAGGGGAATGATGCGGCTTATTCCTCGAGAGAGGGAATGCGTTCTTGAATGGGCAGATCCGTGGTCGCAAAATAACTCTCCGGGACGTGATCCGCGATCAACCTGCGAAGCGCATCATGATCCTTCTCGCCGATCAACTGTTCGATTCGATCCAGTTCGATGGGTTGGTCGTCGTCCGTGGTCTTGGCCAGGACCCATATTTTGTCATACGGGGTCTCGACCACGTTCTCGTCCTCCGTCATCAATTCCTCATATTCCTTTTCGCCGGGACGCAGCCCGATGAATTCGATCTGGATATCCTTGTCCGGCACAAAGCCGGAGAGCTCGACCAGGCGCCGTGCGAGATCCACGATCTTGATCGGTTCTCCCATCTCGAGGACCATGATCTGCCGGTCTTCACCAACAATGCCCGCCATCAGAACGAGTTCCACGGCCTCGGGAATGGTCATGAAATACCGACGGGTATCGGGAGTGGTTACGGTTACGGGTCCCCCCTGTTCAATCTGCCTTTTGAAGAGCGGCAGCACGCTGCCGCTACTCCCGAGTACGTTGCCAAAGCGAACCGTCACGAAACTGGTTTGTCCCCTGGGTTGCTGGAGAACGCAGCGTTCGGCCAGGCGTTTTGTTGCCCCCATGACGCTGGTGGGCCGCACCGCCTTGTCGGTCGAAATGAACACCATCCGTTCCACGCCCAGGGCGCGTGCGACGGTCGCGACATTGTTGGAGCCGAGTACGTTGTTGTGAAAGCCCGCGCTGGCATTCCTTTCGATCATGGGCACGTGTTTATAGGCCGCTGCGTGGTAAACCACGTCGATCCGCCCCGCGCTGAAGATGGCGTCCTGCACGTCGTTGCGGCTGCGTACGTCTCCCATGTAGGCGATGAC
Organism: Verrucomicrobiota bacterium; assembly: GCA_046581765.1. Lineage (GTDB taxonomy): Bacteria > Verrucomicrobiota > Kiritimatiellia > SS1-B-03-39 > UBA6053 > JAPYUI01. Next base: position 870 of record JAYGFS010000640.1, on the reverse strand, counting down.
ATGGAGGTTTGGATAGGCCTTCAGCAGTGCCTGGTCGATGGTGTAGAGGGCGAACTCGGATATTTCAAAAAGGATGATGCAGGAGGGCTGTTGCGCGGCCACCTGGCGGGCGATCTCCGCCCCGATGCTTCCACCGGCCCCGGTAATCATGATCGATTTCCCCCGTATATAGTCAGCGATAATCTTCCGGTCGAAGCGGGCGGGTTCACGATTGAGCAGGTCCTCAATCTTGACCTTTCGGATGACGGAAATGTCGAGGCGACCGGTAGCCAGGTCATCGATGGACGGCACGATGCGGAAATCCGGTGTGGTCTCGGCCCCACTGCAGGATTCGAGAATGGCGCGGATTTCCTTGGGCCCGGTGTAGGGGGGAAGAATCACCAGCGTCGTGGCCTTCCGGGCAAGGGCTATCTGGCCGATGCTGCTTATCGGGCCGCTGATTTTCAGCCCGTGCATGGTGAGGTTCTGCTGGGTGACATCGTTGGTAACGATGGCGACGACCTCACCGATGCTTCCCTGGATGAACTGGCGCCTGCGCAGCAGGATGTCGACCTGTTCGGAGTTGCCGATCAGAATGCTTCGCTTGGATGTGTCCACCTCGGTTTCTCCCAGGTTTCTGTGCTTCTTGAACCACCGGACAGCGAAGCGCCCACCCGCCTCCCACAGGACCAGAAAAAGGAAGGTGCTGAGGAATACCGAGCGTGGATATAAATCAAAAGTATTGCCACGGGCAAAGTAGATCATACCCGCGTTTAAGATCGTCCCCAACAAGACGGCCTGGCTGGTGTGGAGGATGTCGTCCAAGCTGAAATAGGTCCAGAGCCCACGATACAGACGAAAGACGAAGAAGGAGAAGAGGAAGCCCAGGGT
>JAYGFS010000585.1:0-10522 GCA_046581765.1 Verrucomicrobiota bacterium | reverse complement strand
TTCGCTCTTTTATACCCTGCATATTTTAATCCATCAAGGACATGTTGATGGATGCTATTTACCGTAATTCGCTTACGAACTATTGCCCGTGCACCCCTGCGCGCCTGCTTGACATTCACGTACCGCGGACCCGAACCGAACTCGTGTCTATCGGCTGCCCGTTTGTTCCCCGCGACTATCGTACGCAAGGGTGCCGTACATTCTTTCTTCATCTGTTCAACCGCGATACGCACGCGTTCAAACCTGAGAGGTTTTCTTTTCAACATCACGGTCTCTTTGGCATTCGGTTTCGAAGTTCGCAAAATTTTCGCGGCGGTTTTCTTTCCTAACATCGCAGCGGCCGGGAACTCCTTGAGCAAGGAAATTTCCGCTTTCTTTTTTAACTCCCGTTGTGGAATCAGTTGGGTTTTTGATATTTTACCTCTGACACCCTATCTGCACAATTCGTTGCCGTGCCGGTTCGTATTCCAGGTCTGAAACCACGAGACGCTGCCCATCCTGATGGGTGATCAATAGATAGGGGTCAGGAGCTAAAGAGCCGGGGTGGTCGTGCGCATCGCTGGTATTAGCTGTAGCGCCGATTTTAAGCCGGGTGCCTGTTAATGAATGCATGGTGCGGACCCTTTGCGGTCTTGATTACAAGTTCAAAATAAAAAAATGGCCCGAAAAATCATCTCCTGCTCTCGCCCGAAGGGAAAAAAGCAAAAAAGTTCGAAAAAAATAGTCTCGTCTACATATAGTAGGACACGCGTACAAACATACAACAAGTGGTAGTCTTATCCTTTTATTTCATAATCTTCACATATCGCTTGTGCTTGCAGGTAATGTCAACTAACATCCAAATTCGCTGCTGATACAGTCATTAACAGGCTGTTGATAAGCTGTGCAAAACTGCGGGGTGTGCTCGGGCTAAGAACCGAAAACGCTCGCGGGTTGACCCACACTTATCAACACTTTGTTGCATGCCTGTGGATAATTATGGCGGCATTTTTCCGGTGAAGGACCGACTGCTGTGGGCGGACCTTGTGTGGTGCGGAAACAGACATAATGTATCATCTCGGCTCCGGCCGAACCCAGGGGATAGAAGTGGAAGAGCAAGTAGATATAATGACGGTGTGGAGGGACACCTGCGCGGTTCTTAAAGGTACACTTTCCAAGGATGTTTTCGATCGGTGGATTTCCGTGATCCAACCGCTCAAGCTCACGGAAAAAACCCTCGCGCTAGGGGTGGCAAACGACTTTTATCACACGTGGCTGGAAGACAATTACATCCCGTTGATTTCATCTGCTTTCACCTCCGTAACCGGACGGGAAGTGCGGGTCTCCTTGACCGTGGATTCCGAATGCTTTTCTAAAGACCGGGGTTTTCCCCCGGAGGACACCACCAGCGCACCAGCTGAAGCCCCCGCAGACCCACATACCGATCAGGAATTGCCTGAAGAACAAGCCGCGGAACACACCGTGCCTATTCACACGCACAAGAAGGTGCGGGCAACCGATTTTACCCTGAACCAGAAGTACACCTTCGAATCTTTCGTTGTCGGTTCATCAAATGAGTTTGCGCATGCGGCCTGCTGGGCCGTGGCTCAGAGTCCTGCGAAAGCGTACAATCCCCTCTTTATGTACGGCGGGGTTGGGCTGGGAAAAACCCACCTCATGCAGGCCATTGGCAATCATGCCTTAAGCACGGGTAAATACAGGGTCGCTTACCTCTCTTCCGAGGCATTCACGAATGAATACATCGACGCCTTGTTGAAACAGCGCCTGGTGAATTTCCGACAGAAATACCGGAATGTCGACCTCCTCCTGATTGATGACATTCAATTCCTTGGTGGGAAAGACCAGTTCCAGGAAGAATTCTTCCACACCTTTAATACGTTGTTCGATGGCCATAAGCAGATTGTGCTGACCTGTGATCGTCCTGCCAACCAGATTCCCGGGCTGGAAAAGCGGCTCGTAAGTCGATTTGAGTGGGGACTGGCAACCGAACTTGAAATACCTTCCGTGGAAACCAGAATCGCAATTCTTCAGCACAAAGCCAATATTTCGGGCCTCGATATCAGCGAAGAAATTATCACCTTTATCGCTGAACGTATCAGCTCCAATGTGCGACGCCTCGAAGGAGCCTTAATACGTGCCTCTTCCTTCACCAGCTTGACCAAGCGCGAAATCACGCTCGAGAGATTGGAAGAACTGCTACACGACACCTTGGATCCAAAAGAAGAAGAGCTTCTTTCCATCGAGCGCATCCAGCGGTCGGTTGCCGAATACTACGATCTTCGTTTTACCGACATGATGAGCAAGAAACGGCCTGCGAATATCGCTTTTCCTCGGCAGATTGCTATGTTTCTTGCCCGTGAACTCACGGACTTCTCCCTCCCTGCAATCGGCCAAGCCTTTGGAAAAAATCATGCTACGGTTCTCCACGCCTGGCGCAGCGTAAACAAAAAGCGGCAGGATAACCCAGCGATTAACCAAACGCTGACCCTGCTTAAACACCGCCTTCAACAGCGTTAGATTCATCGACAAGGCTCCTCCTTTTCATCCTCCCTCAGCTTGTTGAAATCACCGGGATAAACTGTGAAGCCTGCTGTTAACAAACCGCCCACCTTGACTTATCACCAGCAGCACCGACTTATCCAAGTTTATGCAAAGCGATTTCCACAGGCTAAAACGACCGTTTGATCTAACCAGGCTTTACCATTTCGGGCTTTATTAAAACTATTGCCCCCCCATAATAATACGAATATATATATACTTATAATATATTAGTAGTAGTTTCCCTGCAGGGTAGTGCACAAACCCCCATGAGTCTTCGAGGTGGCTTTGAGGTGGTTGCCATGATTCTTATCCCTGCAGAAAAAGGAGCATAGGCTGTATGAAGTTTACCGTAAATCGCGATGCTGTGTTGGACGGTCTGTCGAAGGTTCAATCAATCGTCAGTCCCCGCACCACCTTGCCTATCCTTTCAAACATTCATTTCGAGACGAACAAAGGGAAGCTGATTCTGACATCTACCGATCTTGAAGTCAGTGTACGAGTCGAAGTGGATGCGGATGTAGCCAAAAAAGGGTCCACCACCTTGCCGGCGAAACGGATCTTCAGTGTTTTTCGCGAATTGCCTTCGCACGATGTGGAGATTGAAGTCGATGATAAGCATGCGGCTTCGATCAAATGCGGAAGTTCTTTTATCAAGCTTGTGGGAATTAATCCCGAAGATTTCCCGCCCATGCCGGTGTTGGATGCGGCCACCCAGTACTCCCTGGAACAGCCGACGTTTCGCGAGATGCTCAAGCGGACCTCCTATGCGGCTTCGTCCGATGAGACGCGCTACATCCTAAATGGGACGCTCCTGAGCTTCAAGGAGGGCAAGCTTGCTGTTGTCGCTACCGATGGTCGCCGATTGGCCATTGTCGAACAGGAGCTTGATTTTCCCAAAGACGCAGAAAATGAGATGGTAATCCCGAGCAAAACGATCAATGAGTTGATTCGAATCCTGGGTGATGAAGGTGCGGTAAAAATAAGGGCGACACCGAACCAGGTGGCTTTTGAGTTCGAAGGCATATTGATTCTTTCAAAATTAATCGAAGGAAAATTTCCTAATTTTCGGCAGGTAATCCCGTCCCAGTGTGAAGAACGCGTGACCTTGGAGCGGGAAGGCCTGATGGCAGCGGTACGACGCGTAGCTTTGGTGACAAGCGAGCAATCCAATTCGATCAAATTCAGCTTCAAGAAAAACCGCCTTGAAGTAATCACTCAAACTCCGGATGTGGGCGAGGCTCGGGAAAAAATTCCGATTAAATACAGTGGAAATGAGATTAACATCTCGTTTAACCCCGAGTTCCTTTTGAGTCCGCTCAAGGTCCTGGACGACGACGAAGTTTATATGGAATTGAGTGATGATCTCAGTCCAGGCGTGCTCAAATGCAATGATCCCTTTATTTATGTAATTATGCCAATGCGAACCGCGTAAGTGCTTCGTATATACGCATTAGGGTAATTGGATAAAAAGACAGTCCATTGCCGGACTGAAGATAATACCTCCGGAAGAATGGTTTCCATGCCTGTCGTTATCAGTTCCATTGGTCTTGCCACCCCTGCGCTTTACGTAACCCAGGAGGAAGCGTATGCGTCATTAATCGAGCATTTTTCCATGGGGGAAAGTGAAAAGGCACTCTACCGCAGGGTCCTGCTTGGGAGTGATGCAATCGATGGACGATATATCGGGATGGACGAAAAATCCGAGGTGGCAAATCTCGACCAGGACCAGCTCATTGAACGTTTTGCCCGGCATGGACGCAAAATTGCGGCCGAAGCGTCCCGGAATGCGATAAGCCAGGCAAAAATCGAGGTCGAAACGATTACGGGACTGATCGTGAATACCTGCACCGGCTATCTCTGTCCTGGCATGACCTCCCACCTGGTGGAAGATCTTGGTTTATCCGCAAGGGTGAAAATTCGGGATCTGGTCGGGATGGGTTGTGGGGGAGCCTTGCCAAATTTAGATACGGCGGTAGGCATGATCAGTCGTTCTCCACAGGATATTGTTCTCTGTGTGAGTTATGAAATTTGCACCGCTACGCTCTTCATGGGTCCGGACCCGGATCTCGTAATCAGCAATTGTATCTTTGCTGATGGTGCAGGGGCAAGTGTCTTGCGTTTCTAGGATGACCAGGAGGGTCTACCAGAAGAAATGCATTATTTGGATTTCGAGACGGGCATTTATCCTGAATATCGCAAAGATTTGCATTATCGTACCGAACAACACCGCTTGCGAAATGTGCTCAGTCGCAGAGTTCCCGTCATCGCAGCTGAAAAAGCTGAAGAAGTCTTAAACCGGTTGTTAGTCCGGAATAAACTGAGACGGAAAGATATCGATCATTGGGTGATGCACCCGGGCGGAACCCAGGTGTTGGAGAAGGTGCAACAAAGACTTGAGCTCCCCCCGAATGCTTTTTGGGCTTCGCATGAAATTTTTCGGCGGTACGGAAACATGTCGTCTCCATCCGTATTGTTTATCTTGCGGGAAATCATCGATATAAAGCAGCCAAAGTCGGGTGAAAAGGCCGTTCTCCTGGCCTTTGGGGCCGGGTTTTCCGTCTTTGCCACCCTGATAGAATTCTGATAGAAATCACCTTCTATGCCTAAGAATTCCGTAGATTTAATTTTTGACGTGGGGGAGAAGATCGCGGTTTTTGAAACCACCGATGGCCTGGATTCCCTCCTTCAATCCGTTGTGGATATCGTGGCAAAACACATGGGATCCAATGTCTGCAGCATCTACATCTACGATGCGATTCGGGGCACGGTGGTCATGGCCGCGACGCACGGCTTGCGGCAGGAAGCGGTCGGCACGATTTCACTCAGCTTGGACGAAGGAGTCACCGGCCGGGCGCTGAAGGAACTGAGGCCGATCAAGGAATCCACCCGCTCAAAACACCGATTATTCAAATTCGTTGAAGGAATCGATGAAGATAAATATCAATCGATTTTGGCCGTGCCGATTCTCAGGGGCCTTACTCGGGTGGGGGTAATGGTAATTCAGGACGAGGACCCGGATCACTTTGATGATACAGACGTTCAGGCCCTGCGCGCGATAGCGGGTCAGCTCGCGCAGGTGATTGATGATACGCGGGCGTTATTAAACCTTCGGGATCCTTCTGAAGAACCCGTTCCGGAAAGCGTGGAACATGAAGACCTTCGTTTTCTAAAGGGCAAACCGGTTTCGGGTGGCGTGGCCGTGGGCAAGGCGGAGATTATTGCCAGCTCGGAATTTGACGTGCTGACCGCACCTGCAGACGACGACACGAGTTCTGTCGAAGTCTTCGATCGAGCACTGATAGAAACCCGTGACCAGCTGACAGCTTTGCAAACCCACCTGGATGAACAGATGGCCGACGTGGCATCCTTTATTTTCGGCGCGCACCTGTTGATTCTCCAGGATCAGGCTTTTGTTGGCAAGATGCGGGAGTTGGTGGAGAAAGGGTATTCCGCTGAACGCGCGGTGACCAATGTGGTGAATGATTTTATCCACATCTTTTCTCAACACAAAAATCCTCGGATCGCGGAAAAGGTCCAGGATGTAAAAGATATTGGTCACCGTCTCATGCAAAACATTCAGCAACGAGACCTGGTGCATACCGGTGATTACCAGGGCCAGATTATAATCGCCGAAGAATTAATGCCATCAGATTTCGTAAAACTGGCCACCCAGAAGGTTGAAGGGATTGTCATCTTGAGTGGCGGGGGAAGTACCGCGCACATTGCAATTCTCGCCCGCTCGTTGCAGGTGCCGCTGATCTTTCTCGACAACTATCACTTGTTGGAAATCCCCGATGGCACAGAGATCCTCATGGATGCCCATCAAGGCACGGTTTTCGTAGAACCCGATGAAACGGTCCTGATCAACTACCAACCCTTGCTTAAAGCGAGCAAGAACCTGGAGGAAATCGCGGAGACGATTAAGCCTGAAACGTACACGAGAGATGGCGAACGCGTATTTCTTTTAAGCAATATCAACCTGCTCAGTGACGTTAAAGTTGCCATCCAATTAAAGGCAGAGGGGGTAGGCTTATACCGCAGCGAATTTCCGTTTATCGTGCGAAATGATTTTCCTTCCGAGGAAGAGCAGTATCGGATTTATCGACGAATTATCCAGGGAATGGAAGGCAAGGAAGTCATCTTGCGAACACTTGATGTTGGTGGGGATAAAATGCTTCCCTATTCCACGCATGCACATGAGACGAACCCGTTTCTTGGTTTACGGGCCATTCGTTTTACCCTCAAGAATCCCGAAATATTCAGCCAGCAATTACGTGCAATGTTGCGTGCGGGTTTCGAGTCGCCGATCCATATCATGTTTCCATTTATCTCTTCCGTTGATGATTTTATAGAAGCCAGGGAGTGTGTTCGAGAAAGCATCGAGGAATTGAAAAGGGAGCGTATAGAATGTTGTACCACGCCAAAGATCGGCTGCATGATAGAACTACCCGCCGCGGTGGAAGTGGTGTCGGAACTTGCGGAGGTTGCGGATTTTCTCTGCATCGGGACAAATGATCTGATTCAATATCTGCTTGCGGTGGATCGAACCAACGAGCGCGTTTCCCACCTGTATATTGCGCACCATCCGGCTGTTTTACGGGCCTTAAAGCGCATTGCCGAGGTAAAGGACCAGGTGGATTTATCCGTTTGCGGTGATATGGCGGCCGATCAGGACCTGATACCTTTTTTACTCGGAATCGGCATACGAAAACTCAGCGTGGATCCCCGTTCCATTGCGATGGTGCAAGAAGTGGTGGAAAAAACCTCCATCGTCGAGGCGGAAAAAATCGCAGAAACGCTTCTGGGATTTGGGCGGGTTAAAGAAGTTGAGGACTTCTTGAAAGCGAGTCCCAGGGGAAATTGTAATAGCGGGTCTTGCTGAAGCCGTACCTCGTTCACGAAAATAGCATGCATTACATTAGTACCCGAGGAAAAACGGAGCCCATGGGCTTCATGGATGCGGTGTTAGTCGGCCTCGCACCCGATGGTGGACTGTTGATCCCGGAGTCCCTGCCGGAGTTGGGCGCGGAGCTCGATGCGTGGGCGGATCTCAGCTATCCGGAGCTTGCCTTCGAGATTTTCAAACACTTTACCGACATTCCTGAAAAAGATTTGCGAGGGCTTGTGGACCGTGCGTATGCGGTCTTTCGTCATCCCGAAATTGCCCCGGTCGTAAAGGTCGGCAATGTACATGTGCTGGAACTTTTCCATGGACCGACCCTGGCTTTCAAAGATCTGGCCATGCAGTTCCTCAGCCAGGTCTACGATTACGTGCTCGAACAACGCGACCAGACGATCAATATTCTCGGTGCGACGAGCGGGGATACCGGCAGCGCGGCTATTCATGGTGTGCGCGGCAAAGACCGCATCCGAATATTCATGATGCATCCAAAGGGACGGATAAGTCACTTGCAGGAAAAACAGATGACGTCGGTGCTCGACCACAACGTTTTCAACCTCGCGGTTAAAGGAACCTTTGATGATTGCCAGCACATGATGAAATCGATTTTTGCGGATGTAGCTTTCAAAACCGAGCACAAGCTGGGCGCGGTAAACTCGGTCAATTGGTGCCGGGTGCTCGCACAAATCGTTTATTATTTCTGGGCCGGCCTGAAGGTTATGAAAGAAACCGGGTCTGACACCGTCCGTTTTTCCGTGCCCACGGGAAACTTTGGCAATATTCTTGCCGGCTATTTTGCCCACCGGATGGGCCTGCCGGTGGATAAACTCGTGCTCGCGACCAACGAAAACGACATCCTTTCCCGCTTTTTCAAGACCGGGGTTTACGCCCGGGGCGATGTATATAAAACTATCAGCCCGTCCATGGACATCCAGGTTGCGAGTAACTTTGAGCGCTATCTCTATTACAAGGTTCATGGTGATGGAGCCCTGGTTGAAAAACTGTTGCAGACGTTCAAGGAAGGCGGGTCGGTTACCGTGCCCGGCTTCAGCGAAAATTTATTTATCGCTGACAAGGGCAACACCGAGCAGACCACGGCGCTTATCAAGCGCTATCATGACGCGCACGACTACCTGATGGACCCACACACGGCGGTGGGTGTTTATGTCGGAGAGCAACACCTGTCCGAGGTGCCGATGATTTGTGTATCCACGGCTCATCCGGCAAAATTCACCGCGGCGATCGTGTCTGCAATCGGCACGGAGTCGCACCATTCGATCCTGGATGCCCTCGCGCATGCCGAAACCCGCCAGAGTGATTGTCCCGCGGAAGAATCAGCCGTCCGCACTTTCATCGAATCCCATACCTGACTCCGCCGGTATTTGCCTATTTGCACCGCAGATGCTAGGAGCAGGGCATGGATGATCTAACAAAGCGGCGACCCATCTTGTCGCGGCGTGCGTGGATTCTTTTCATTGTTTTCAGCCTGGTGGCGGCCTCCTGGTCGCGTGCGATCTGGGTTGAGGATACCGGTGGGTATTATCGGTGCGCGGTAGCCCTTCTCGAGGGGGATATTTATCCAACGGACAACAATTATTTCGCCTATCCGCTGCTGATCGCCCTTTCCATCCTGGTCTTCGGCAAGACCTTGCTTGCGGTACACTTCGCCCCCTTTCTCTGCGCCTTTTCAGCTCCGGTGCTCCTGGTGAAAATTGCGCTGCGGCTTGGATTGGGAGGCCGGTACGCCTTCATGGCCGGGGTGCTGTTGATCGTGTATCCAGTCCAGCAGTTTTACGTCAACCGGCCCCTGACCGAGGCCTTGTTTGTCTTTTTCCTTCTCGTGGTCGTGTGGATTTTTGTCCGGGTGAAAACGAATCCGCGGAGCTGGGCCCTGTTTTTGCCCGCGTTATCCTGGCTCCTGTTGATTCGATACGATGCCATACTATTCAGCGTACTGGCGGTGTTTTTTGCCCTGTGGATGACGATCCGGGCCGGGCAACGGCCCTGGAAATGGATAAGTCTTGGGCTCATCCTTGCCGTGTTGATGCAAGTACCCTTTGCCATGCTCAACCGGGAGCGGGCAAATGATAAGATTCGCATGAACGCGGAGCTGAATCGGCCGGACTTGACCGCTGAGCTGGACCGCTTCTTTGAAATTTTACCCCAGCGCATGGAGCACTGGAAATTACCCACATCGGAAAAGGCCATACCCCTTGCGCGTGAACGTATCCAGGCCGTGTACGATGAAGTGGTATCAAGGCCTCGTCCACCCCTGGTGGACGTACTCGGCTATTTCAGGCCATTGGTGGAAACGCCGGGGCGGGAAAGCTCATCCCCGGCGTGGGCCTGGCTTCCCGGGGAAAAAATAAAAGCATGGTTAAATGTTGGAAAAAAAAATCCCGGGGCCTGGCTGGGGCAACTTGCTCTCTCGTTGGTCCACACCTTCCCACCCGGGGGAGTGCTTGCCGTTGTCTCGTCTGCGCTGTTGCTCGGCACGGGGCTCCTGTTTGGAATACGCCATGTCTTTCGGCAACCCTCTACATTGTTTCTCCTCCTCGTGGCGTATTTTTGCCTGTATAGCCTGTTTGCCGTTTTCATCATTCAAGGATCGATATTGCGCCACCTTTCGCGGCTTGCGCCTATTACCATCCTGCTGGTGGCAAGCGGCTGGCCCCACCTGACCGAGAGGGCAAAAAACCATTTCGCCGGAGTGATGGGCATTCTGCTCATATCATGCCTGGGGGTGAATATCTCGCACAGGCTGACCCGTCGGGACCTGGTCACGCGTCCTCTCTGGGAGATGCTTGCGCGTGAGCCGAGCCTTGGGGTTTACCCGGACGACATGACGTTCCAGGACGTGCTGGAATATCCGTTGGTTGAGCGCCTGCGAGCACAATCAGAGGACCTTGAAGGTCCCGACAACTTTGCCCGCTTAAATGATTTCTCCACGGACCAGGACCTGCTGTTCCCCGAAAACACATTGCCACGGAATATCTGGTTTCCTGAACAACCGGGACGCCTGGGCCTCCGGGGAAGTATGGCTCCCGTCGAGTGGGTCCAGGTATTCGATGTTGATCGTCC
>JAYGFS010000458.1:0-12611 GCA_046581765.1 Verrucomicrobiota bacterium | reverse complement strand
GTGACCGCGTTAAGGCTGGCTTCTGCCGCATCGGAGATATAGGTCCGGGCATACGTTCCGGAATAATTGGTCAACCAGGAGGCCCACCGGGGTTCATCCTGTGCGTGGAGTGCTACCGTGGTGAACCAAACGAGGGAGCATATCAGATATTTTAGCCGCATAATACTTGTCCTATGTTTACGATATAGGCAAACGGTCGAGCAGATACAATATTTTGCAAATTACAATATTGTAATCCGCTTGCACATGTTCGCGCTCCCCGGTCGGGAGGCGAAACCCACCTATTCCAGGCTGAAATCGGCGGAGTGGACTTCCTGCAGAAGGGTCGTCAAAAGTTGAATGGCCGCCTCGGCATCTGAAATGCTGATCATCTCGTTGACGGTATGGATGTAGCGCGTGGGAACGCTCAAGGTGATGCTGACATTTCCTTCCCGCGCACGTTGAATCGCGCCACCATCCGTTCCGCCACGGGGAAGAACTTCCATCTGGTAATCGATGTCATCCCGCTCGGAAAGATCGCGGCAGAAACTCACGAACTTCGGGTGCGAAACCATCGAAGAGTCCATGATCTTGATCCCTACACCATCACCCAGCCGGGTGACCGCATCCGCATCGACCGAACCGGGATAGTCGCAGCACAGGGTCGTGTCGAGTGCGATCCCGATATCCGGGTTAATCGCATAAGCGGCAGTGGTTGCCCCGCGCAGGCCAATTTCTTCCTGGGTGGTAGCCACCGCATAAATATCGAGCTCGTGCTCACCGAGGGCCTTCATGGCCTCAATCATCACGAACACACCCACGCGGTTGTCGAGACACTTGCCGATGAAGTTGTCTCCACAGCGTTCGGCATTGCGATCCAGGGTCACCATATCACCAATCCGCACCTTCTCATTGATCTCCTCGGCACTCATCCCCACGTCGACAAAGAATTTCTCCATCGTGGGCGACTGCCGGGCCTCTTCAGGTGTCAGCAAATGCGCGGGCTTGGTGTTATAGGTCATGACGCCGGGAAGGCGTTCGCCCGCATAACCATGGACATGCAGGCGCTGGGCAAATAACTGGCGGGGATCGAATCCGCCCAGGGGTTGCAGGGTCATGAAGCCACGCTCGTCAATGTACTTCACAATGAAACCAATTTCATCCATGTGGGCGGCAATCATGAGCTTTTTCTGCCCCTTGCCCTTTTTGAGCGCGATGAGATTGCCCATGTCGTCAACCTCCATCGAGTCGACCACGGATGCCAATTCCCGGCGCACGATGCTGCGCAGGCCTTCCTCGCGACTGGGAATCCCCGCCGCCTCGCTCAGCTCCTTAAGCAGGGATTCGTTCACGGTATCAGGCTTCCTGCAAGGCGCGAAGGGTTACCTGGTTTTCGTAGAGGGCTTTGCCGACAACCACGCCGATCATGTTCGGCTTTTCCAGTGCCTGAAGATCCCGGATATCGGCCTGGGAGGCAACGCCTCCACTGGCAACAATCCTGCAGGGCACCTCGTCGCAGAACTGCCCGATGGTTTGACAATCAGCACCCCGCATCATGCCGTCTCGTGAGGTGTCGGTGTACATGATGGTCTGGACCCCAAATTCAGCAACCGATGCCGCCAGATCCGCTGCGCGCAAATTGGTATTTTCGATCCACCCGCGGACCTGGACAAACCCGTCCCGCGAATCGATGGCCACGGCCAGGCGTTCCTCGTAGCGCGCGGTAAGTCGTTTCATATAGTAGGGATCCCCAATGGCCACGGTGCCGATCACGACCCGGTGCGCGCCGGTCGCCATGGCCCGGTCGATATGTTCGACCGATCGCAGTCCACCCCCAATGCTGACCGGCACGTCCACGCTTTTGACCAGGCGTTCGATCAGGTCCATGTGAACCGGCATACCCTTGAATGCACCGTCCAGGTCGACCACGTGCAGGCCGTCCGCCCCCTCGTCGATCCACTTGCGCGCCATGGCAAGGGGATCGTCCGAGTAGACGGTCATATCGTTAGCCTTGCCCTGGACCAGCCTGACACATTTCCCGTCCTTAATGTCAATTGCTGCATAGATCGTAAGGCTGCTCATACACCACTACTCCACCCGCTGCTGGGACCAATCCACAAAGTTCCGGAGGAGTTGCACACCCACTGATTGACTCTTCTCCGGGTGGAACTGGCAGGCCAGAATGTTATCACACGATAAGACGGATGTATAGGTTAATCCAAAATCGGTCAGGCCAGCGGCCCATTCCTGCCCATCGAAGGGGATGTAGAAGGAATGGACAAAATAAAACCAGGATTCATCTGCAATGCCTTGAAATAGAGGACTTTCGACCTGCTGTTGCCGCACGGTGTTCCAGCCCATTTGCGGAACCTTCATGCCGCATCCTCCCGGAAATCGCTTCACGCGACCCGGGAATACACCCAGACCCGCCGTGCCCGGCGATTCCTCGCTATCCTCGAAGAGTAATTGCAAGCCCATGCAGACACCCAGAAAAGGCCGCCCACCCGCCATCCAGTCTTTTAAGGTCGGGACAAAGCCGTGCTGCTCACAATTTTTCATGCAGTCGCGAAAGGCTCCCTGCCCGGGGAAAATAACCGCGTCACAATCTTCCAGGCCATCGGGGGTATCATACAAGCGGGCCTCGGCACCGATGAACTTCAGCGCGTTCATTACGCTGCCGAGGTTGCCCATCTTGTAATCGATGACACCGATCATATTGCGCCCTTGGAGGACGGGACACCTGCCACCCGGGGGTCAAGGGACAAGGCCATATCCAGCGCCTTGGCCACGCCCTTGAAGATACTCTCGTAAGCGTGGTGAACATCCTTGCCGTAGAGGTGGGCCGCATGGAGATTCAAGCGCCCCTCTGTTGTAAAGGCACGGAAGAACTCCTCCAGCAGGCCAAGATCAAAATCCCGAATCTTGCGTTCAGCATGATTTACCTCAAACACCAGGTAGGGACGACCACCCAGGTCGATGGCAACCCGGGCCAGGGCCTCATCCATGGGAAGCAGGGAATATCCATAACGCCGGATGCCTTTACGGTCACCGAGGGCCTGGTTGAGGGCCTGTCCGAGGACGAGGCCTACATCTTCAACCGTGTGATGATAGTCGACTTCAAGGTCCCCTGAGGCTTGGACCTCCAGGTCGATGAGGGCGTGCTTGGTCAACAATTCCAGCATGTGGTTAAAAAACGGAACCCCTGTTTCAATCCTCGCCTTACCCGTTCCGTCCAGGTTCAGGCTCAAGCTGATCTGGGTCTCGCTCGTGTCGCGTTGAATCGTGGCTGTTCGTTCGCTCATGGTGTGATCCTTTTCTCGGTTTAAGCAGGCTAAACCTTTCCCCTATACGGAAAAATGCAAATGAAATTTAAAGATCTCTGGGCCGTTTCTGTTAGGCAACACGGGAGCATTCCCTGCGCGGGCGGGCGGAATGCCGCTGGAACAGGATTAGGCTGGCCCTGCTTCGACCGCAAAGCTGCGCGTAATTGTAATTGTGATAAACAGCCCCAGAACGTATGGATTCATCCATGTTTACCTCCATCACAAAAAGTATACGGACAAATATCGTGGTCGGGCTGATCCTCGTCACGCCGATCGTGATCACCTTCTGGGTCGTCAACGCGATGTTTACCTTTTTCAACGATTCGAAAGCCTTTCAAAAGGTTCTAAATCGCCTGCCGATCGACATCCGCGAACGCATCCCCGACTTCCTCTGGAGTATCATCGTTTTTCTTCTCGTGCTTGCCGGCCTGTTTTTCATCGGTTTATTGGTCAGAAACTTTATCGGGCGACAAATCTATCGCCTCGGCGACAAGGTTATTGGCAAGATTCCTGTGGTGAACAAGATCTACCTTTTTGTCCGCCATATCAGCGAGGCGGTCGTGGCCCAACGGGACACGATGTTTCAGGAGGTCGTGCTTATCCAATACCCCCGGGATGGACTCTGGGCATTCGCCTTCGTGACCTCACCGGTTTCCAAGGAGATTGCCGGGCAACTCGATGATAAGGATGACTACATTTACGTATTCGTGCCCACCACCCCCAACCCGACCTCGGGCGTCTTGATCGCGACCCAGCGCTCGGAACTACGCTCCCTTGAGATGAGCCCGGCTGACGCCATGAAGATCATCGTATCGGCTGGAGCCGCCAACCCCGACCAGATTGGCGGGGAGGAGCACCCCACCCTGCTCGACAAGGTCGAGCACTGGCTCGAGTCCCGTGGCAAGCCTCGTATCGCACCTCCCGGCTCCCATGATTGATAAAACGGAAGCGATTGTGCTCAAGTGGCACCCGGTCACGAACACCTCGCGCATTGTAAGCTGGTTCACCCGGGATCACGGGCGGGTTACGACCATGATCAAGGGTTCGCAACGGCCGAACAGCTTGTTCCTAGGCCAATACGACCTCTTTTACACCTGCGAGTTGCTCTATTACACCCATGAGCGAAATGACCTGCACCACACCCGGGAATGCTCGCCGCTTAAGCTGCGCGGAAATCTCCGCAACGATTGGCGTGCCGCCGCCGCGGCGTCGTTTTTTACCGACATTGTCCTGCGCGTGTGCCCACCCCGGGCATCCCACTCGGACATCTACGAACTGCTCGACCAGGCCTTGGACGAAATCAATCAACACGGGGTCAATTTCGCCATCTTCTTCTGGTTTGAGCTAAGGCTGCTCCAGGTCCTGGGACATGCTCCACAGCTTGCGCATTGCATCGACTGCCAGGAGAAGCAAGCACTCCAGGTCAAGCCGGTTGTGCTGGCCTATGAACGGGGAGCGATTCTCTGTCCGCGATGCGTGGAGTCTGATTATTCACATACCGGCATCCTGACACCAGCAGCACGGGCGATCATGTTGAACCTGGAGAAATGCCAAGCGCCGGAGGAAGTCCGTAACACGCGGACGGATCCGGAGCAGGCGAAGGAAATCGCCGCACATATGAGCCGCTTCATGGAATATCACATGGAAACCAGCCTGCGATCGCAACACATCGCGATCGACATCATGATGCGGCAGACGCCCCACAGTCGCGGGGCGGCCTAGCTCATCCGTTTTCATTATCAAGCCGCGTTCAACCGGGGGATGGGCCTGTACGGATCGCTTCCGGGCCCCGGGCGCACGACGGAGGTGTCAGGTGCTCAGGATCGACCGAACTTCTTCTTCAGTTCATTAAATCCCATGAAGATCAGGGTCGGTCGACCGTGGGGACAGGTATACGGCATATCTGTACGGGCGAGGTCCTGCACCAGTTGATCGACTTCCGGGCGAGATAGTTCATCCTTTGCACGTACGCAGGTATGCACGGCGGTTTTGACAATCTGTTCGTGCACCCACTCGCCCCCCGCGTTCCGTCCTCCGCGCTCCAGGGCTGAGGCGATGTCGGCCAAAACCGCAGAGGCGGCAACATCCCCGAGGGCGGCGGGCAAGGCATCGACCATGAACATGTCGCCGCCGAAATCGGAAATACTGAAGCCCATGTTCTCGAAGGATTCCTGGTTCTTCCGAACCGCAAACGCTTCACGCGGACCGAGAGCCACCGTCTCCGGATGCAACAGGGCTTGCGAGAGCGGCACCTGCTCGCGTACCTCGCGCATCATTCGATCGAACATCACCCTTTCGTGTGCGGCCTGGGGATCCATAATCCCCAGGCCCTCCTCGGTCTCCAGGAGGACAAAAAGATCGCCGATACGAGAGATCACCCGGCACCAGGCCCACGGACTCCCGGCGGGCAAGGGCTCGGTGGGGTAAGCGTGTGCGTCCGGGGCTTCGTTGATCAACTGGTCGCGGCTTGGAAGCGGCTGATGGGGATATTTAAGGGGGTTGCGGGTACGTGCTCCGGGCAGATCAAAAGCCGCCTGCGACTTGGCCTGGGGCGCAGGCATGGATGGAGATGCCTGCGAATCGCGCCCACCCACAGGCGAGTCCCCCGCCTTCCCCGGATCTCGGCTATCCGGATCCAGCGCCGTTTGCAGGGCCTTGATCACCGTGTCGCGAACGGTATGCCCCTGGCGGAAACGAACCTCGCGCTTGGCGGGATGTACATTCACATCGACCATGCCCGGCTCGAGATCGATAAACAGGAACAGGGCCGGGTGTTTATTTTTCCCCAGTGTTCCCTGGTAGGCCTGGTTGATTGCATAATGCACGAGTGCTGCACTCGCGGGCCGGCGATTGACGAAGATAAACTGGTCGCGCCGATCATTTCGTGCGAATTGCGGCAGGCCCGTATACCCGCTAACATGCACGCCCAGGTTCTCCAGGTCCACGGGAAAGACCTGTTCGAGCAGGCTCGGATCGAAGACCTCGGTAATCCGTTCTTCCAGCGAAGCCGCCGGCGGCAGGTTGTAGAGCTCGCGCCCGTCGGAAACCAGCTTCAAACCAACCTCGTGATACGCGAGAGCGGTTACGAGAAAAGCCTGCCGGATATTCGTTAACTCCGTCTGCTCTGCCTTCAGGAACTTGCGTCGGGCCGGCACGTTGAAGAATAAATTACGCACGGCCACGGATGTTCCAGGCGGGCAGCCGACTTCATTGACCTCGAGGATTTTGCCCCCGGAAATCAGGATTTCGGTTCCACCGAGGGCGTCGCGCTGGCGGGTCCTTAGGGTAAATCGACTGACTGAGGCAATGGACGGGATGGCTTCCCCTCGAAAACCAAGGGTTGAGACCTCCTCGATATCATCGACATCCCGAATTTTGCTCGTGGCATGGCGTTCCAGGCTGAGCAGTGCCTCATCGGGCGTCATTCCGATGCCATTGTCGGATACGATGAGGGCTTTTCGACCGCCCATGACAACCTCCACGTCGATCTGCGAGGCCCCCGCATCGATGGCATTCTCGACCAGTTCCTTGAACACGGAGGCCGGGCGCTCGACCACCTCCCCCGCGGCGATCTTGTTTGCAACGTGGTCGGAGAGTATCTGGATGGTCGGGGTATCTTCCACGACCCTGTACTAGCAGGCTGACGAATGACACGCAAGAGCCAGCTTACAGGATCGACCATGCCACCATGGCTGAGCGGACGATCCGCAAGCGCGCCCGATTCAGTCTGCGCTGATAATCGAGAACTTGTTCAGGCCCGCGTTGGTGCACATATCGAGCAACTCGATGAGGTGGGCATGTGGCGAGTTCATCGTGGGTTGGATAATAACCGTCTGGTTGGGATCGAGATCCGCCATGCGAAACAGGATGTTCAGGAGGGTCTCCTTGCTGACCACACGACCGTTGATGGTGTAGCCATCGGGGAAAACGTTGATCCGGACAACCTCGGGTTGAGACTCGGAGGTTGCGTTCTTGTCCGAAGCCGGTCGAAAGACCTGCAGGTGGGCATAGAGGTCAATGGGTTCGAAGGTAAACACGAAATAGACCAGGAGTTGAAACACCACGTCGATCATGGGCGTCAAGGGAATATCTTCCATCTTCGGGGTCGGGCGCCTCTTCTTCTTCTTCTTTCGGGAAATCGGCATGTCAGGTTCCCTTCTTCTGTACGGCGGAGAAGTTAATACGCCAAATACCCGTCTTGGCGACGACATCCATCACCCGGCGCACATGCTGGTGTTCAGTGCGCCCGTCCCCGTGAATCACCACGGGAATGTTCTGTCCGTGAATCGACATCGCCTTCTTCAACATCCCGAAGAGGAAGGCATCACTGGGCAGAGGCGTAGACCCGATCCAGATAGAGCCGTTCTTTTTCACCTGGATATAAATCGTCGCTGGCTCGGGTTTCGCCTCCCGGGCATGCGGAGCCTCCGGTATCAGCATCTCCCTGTCAAACTTGTCCTTGTCCAGGTCGACGGTGGTGACGAAGAAGATAATCATCTGAAAGACGATATCGATCATCGGGGTCAAGTTGACCTGTTCAACTTCGTCGGTTTTTCTCATACCTGGGTGGTCTCGGTGGGGATGACCGCAGGGGGAACCCTACTCCTCGACAACCTCCACGTTCCGCAGGATCTTGATCTCGTCCATGGTCAGCCCTTCCATGTTGAGAATGATATTCGTTGCCCGGTTCCGGAAGAAGTAGAAGAACGCCAGGGCGGGCACCGCGATGAACAAGCCGAAGAGCGTCGTGTACAAGGCTTGGGAGATCGCAAGGGCAAGCAGTCCGGCCGCGGAGGCGCCGGCGGAGGCGAGGGTATTAAAGGCCTTGATCATGCCTTGAACCGTACCCATCAGGCCGAGCATCGGGGCCAGGTTCCCGACCACGTTCAGGTAGTTCACCCGCTGAAGCAGCTTTTCAGACTCCAGGTCAGCCGCAATGCCGACCGCTTCCTGGATGACGTCATAGCCTTCCTCCACGTTTGAAAACCCGGCCGAAAGAATATTGGCCAGGGGGCCGGGCTCCGCCTCGCAGTATTTCAGGGATTTCATCACATCCCCCTGCTCCATCGCGGATTTCACGTTGGCCACGAGATCATCCGGCATAATCCGCGAGGGTTTAATGGTCAGGAAGGAGTCCACGATGAGCGCCATGCCCGCGATGGAGGTGAGCAGGAGCAACAACCAGAGGACAACACCCAGGAAGCCGGCACCCAGGACGACATCGAGAAATCCTGTGTCGATCGTGGCCTCCTCTGCCACGACGATATCCCCCGCGGCGGCGGCAGGGGCTCCAGCCGCACCGGCATCCTCGTCCTGGGCGAGAAGGGGCTGTTGGAGTCCCAGTCCGAGCAGCATGATCATGAGAGCGATCAAACGTTTAAACATATTGGTGAGCATTGAGTATTCTCCTTCGCCGATTTTGGTTGATTGAAAACTTACTTGCCCGCGACTTCCGCGGCATAGGGGCTGTCCGGGTATTCGTTGATCAGCCGGTTAAAAAATTCTCTGGCGCGCCGGGTATTCTGCATGGCCTCAAAAGCCGTTCCCGCCTTATAGATGGCCTCGGGGTGTACCTCTTCCATCTCGGAAAAGAAATATACCGTTCGCAAGTAGTCAAGCACGGCCTCTTTCGATCGTTTCTGCTGCAGGCGGAGATCGCCGCGCACCATCTGGGCAAAAGCGGCTCGTTTCCGGTTCTTGGCACTCTTGATCACGGAATCCAGTTTCTTTTCCAGGGCTCCGTGCTTGCTGGCTTGAAGGGTCTGTGCAAGCCAGGAAATGCTTTCCAGCTTCGGGAAACGCTCCCATACCGCGGATTCCGTCTTCGTGGACTTCAGGTAGCGGTCGACAACGGTTTTGATCACCAGGTTGGCCTCCAGCCCCTTCTTCTGGCGGATATAGCCCTGGGCCAGGACCGAGGCGGCATGGGCGTCCCACTCGAGGAACGCCCCTCTCTTCATGGCGGCTTCGGCGTTGGTTTTCAACCCGGCCCAATCGCTCCGGTTCAGCGCGCTTCGCGCGGCATCAATTTCCGGCGGACGATCGCCCACGGCCCGTGTATACTGCGATAACTGGTAGGTAAAGGTGCCCTCATCGCTGTTTACCGTGATCGATCCATCCCCCCGCGGAATAAGCTTGCCGGTTTTCATCTGGCCGCTGGTCAGGTAGATTTCACCGGCTGGGGCAATCGCCACCAACACCAGGCCCGACAACATGGAGACAATAATGGATCTTTTCATAATGGTACCTGTAGTGGAGAAACTCATGCGCCCTCGGCAGCTTTCTTTTGCTGGAGTACTTTACGCATTTCCCTGACCTTGGCGGTGCTCTCCCTGTCCAGGGCGTATAGACTGATGAAGGTGGTACAGAACTCGAGCCCGGCATCGTACTTGCCCTCGTCGATGCACCACTGCATGGCGAGGAGGCAGGCAGGCTTGAATAGTTCTTTTTTCGCGGGTGTACTTGCGCCCAGCGACATGCGGTAAACGGTGGCGATGGCCTTCTTCGTGTCTCCGGCCGCAGCATAGGTCGTCGCCAGTTCAGCTTCCTTGCGGGTTTCGGCCAACCGGAACTCCTCCCTGCGATCCGGGTAAAGGCGGATGAGATCACCGATGTCCTTGGTAACATCGCCGAGCACCGCGACCGCTTCATCATACTTGCCCAGTTCGCGAAGGCTCCCGGCCTTGAGGAAGGTTGCATTCAGCATATAGGGCGATCTAGGGTATTTTTCCAGGAGCCGGTTCACCGCTTCAAGTGCCTCCTGGAACCGTCCCCGCTGGTAGGCGGAACGCGCCAGGCCGTTCAAGGCCCGCTGCAGGATCTTTTCGTCGGCCTGGGCGTCCGGATGCTTTGCAACAATGCCCATGATTGATTCGGCCTCGTCGTAGAGTTCAAAATCGAGCAGGCGCATACCGATACGAATCAACTTCTGTGCGCTGAAGGACGCGTGATTGCCGACGACTTTCTGGGAATAGGTCTTCACCAGGCCTTTCAAGCCAGCCTTCCCCGCCGTGTCGATGATCAGGTAGGTGATATCGTCGGCACCCGGGGTCTTCGGATATTCCTTGGCGATCCGCTCAAATGCAACCACCGCCTCATCGACGCGGTCCAACTTGAGGTTGATCATCCCTATCTGTTTGAGGGCTTTCGGGGCGAATGTCGACTTGGGATAGTTCTCCAGCAGGTCGCTGAATTCCTGGACGGCTCTGGCAAAAAACTTGTCCCGGTTCGGTGCCCCTTCCGGAAGCTGCGCGAGGCTCTGCCCGAAAAAGAACATGGTCTGCTCCATCAAGTGTTCACTGCGCTTGGCATCATCCGGATCGCCATAGTACACCGCACGATTCGGGCCTTTCTTATCCAGCTCCTTCTTCAGCTTGCTGAACTCCTGGATCGCGCTGGGCAACTTGCCGATCTTTATCAGGGTATTGGCCAGCTTGAACCAGCCGTCAGCCTTCGTCGGCCCGGGCCGGGCCAACTCGACATAGGTGTTAAAATACTTTTCCGCGTTCGGGTAATCTTTGTTATCAAAATAGAAAAACCCGAGACGCTCCGCCGAGAGCACCGCAACCTTGTCCTTGGGGTACTTTTCAATGATCGTCTCGTAAACAGCCATGGCCTCGGCATCCAGGCCGTCTTTACGCTTGAGCTCGGCGATATTGAAGGCGGCTTTAGCGGCATTCGGATGGGAGGGGAAATTCAATCCAAAGAGCTCCAGGATCGTCCGGTATTCTTCACCGTCGACCTTGTTCCCGTATCGGGCCAGCACGCGCAACATCCCCTTGGCCGCGTCGGCGTCATCCGCAAAGCGGTCGGCCATGTACCCCACTGTGGCCAGGGTGGATAGATGGTCTTTGCTTTCCGCGAAGCATAGTGCCAGGTTCCCCAAGCCCTCGCCAGAAACGGAGGTTTCCGGGTACTGGTTCAGCACATCGAGGTACTTGGGGATGGCTTCGGAAAATTTGCGTTGCTGGCGCAAGCGATCCGCCAGGTCCAGGTAACGCTTCATAATCGCACCCTTGACCCCGGCAGGGGCCTGGAGCTCCCCATAGCCATTATCCTGGGCCCATTTGTCCATTTCGTTGAACATCAGGCCGGACTTGTCACTGTATTCGTTCCCCGCATACTTCAGAAAGGCATTGATAAATTCCGTAGCCGAGCGACCGATACCGGCCATCACCTTCTTCCTGGGCTCCTTGTTTTCGTGGTCCCGCTTCGTGTCCTCCCAGAGGACTTCACCGGTCAGGAAACGCAGGTGACAGCGCGGGCTCATCCAGAGCATGCCGGGGTTGCTCTTGCGAATCTCATTCTCGATGGTGATGATATCGTTCTTGTAGCTCTTGATCAGTTTCAGCGCCCCCTTGCGGTCACCCCCGGCAATCTGGATGTAGGCGAGGGAAACCACCGCCCGGCCAAAGATGATGTCGTAGTTCCACATGGCGTCTCGCGCTAACTTCTCCGCTTCAGCCAGCGTCTTCTTTCGCGCATCGCCCTGTTGTTTTTTCGCATGGTCCACGAGGGTATTCGCAGCCTCCACCATGAAGGTGCGCTTCTTCGTCTTGTCCCTCGCACCCTTGATGATCATCCGGTAGTACTTCACCGCCGCGCCGAACTTGCCTTCGCTCTTGGATATCTCGGCCTGGGTATAGGCGGCCGTCTGGTAGGTCAGCAGGACATCCGGGTCGGTGGGCGGCTGGTCCTTATAGATCGCGTTGAATTCGTCAAAGAGCTTCTGGGACCGTTCCTTTTCACCCTTGCTGTGATAATAAATCGCGAGCTCGAGCTTAACGCCCTGAGCCTTGGGGTTGCCTGCCTTAAACGAGTTGACGATCTTCTCGGCTTCTTCGGTTTTGCCCTGGCGTACGCGGATCCGGGCGAGCAGGTAGTTCGCCCGATCCTTCTGGCCGGGAAACCTGGTCCGCAGTCGCCCGACGACGATTTCCGAGTATTCCGGAAGGCCATAGATGTCCAGTAATTCGGTCGCGAAGCCCCACTCGTCCCGGTCGGGAGGCGGGTTGCCGTGGTCATCCTGGGCATAGCCACTCATCGAAACGCCTAATGCCAGGAGCAGGCTGCAGTTTGTTAAGCGTTTAAAAATCGTCATCTTACACACGAAAACTATCCATCCCGCAGGGCACTGAACGGGCTTGCCGTTTTAGGGGGCCACTCCGGTATCGTCAATAAAAACATCCCATATAAAGGGTAAGCCCGGGATCAAAATCTGTCACAGATGAAGATAAAACCCGGTAGTCGCTTGAATGGAGGCGCTTATATCGTCGACCAATGATTCCGGCACCTCGCGGTTCACTTTTA
>JAYGFS010000318.1:0-3815 GCA_046581765.1 Verrucomicrobiota bacterium | reverse complement strand
CCTGCCCATCGCGAAGTTCCCCACCGGCGTGATGCGCGGGCGCTTTCATCCCGGCAACGGCCAACTCTACGCCTGCGGCATGTTCGCCTGGGCGGGAACCCAGAACCAGCCCGGCGGATTTTACCGCATGCGCTATACCGGGAAGCCCGCCCACCTTCCGGTCGAGCTGCACGCGAAAAAAACCGGCATGGAGATCACCTTCTCCGAGGCCCTTGATCCCGAGTTGGCCCGGCACGCCAGGTTTGAAGTCAGCACCTGGGACCTCAAGCGCAGCGGAAGCTACGGCTCAAAGCACTACAACACCGAGAAGCGCGAGGTAAAATCCGTGCGCATCTCAGCTGATGGGCGCACAGTGTCCTTGGAGATCCCCGGCATCGAGCCGACCTGGTGCATGGAGATCAAGTACTCGGCCAAGGGTGCGGATGGCAGGGAGCTGAGCGGGACGATCCACAATACGATTCACGCCTTGGGGAACTAGGGCGGGTATCCGCGCGCCAACCGGGGATCACCGGCAGGCCATTACTTCGCCGGCTTCTTCCTCCCCGGCTTCTTCTTCCCCCCCGACTTCTTCTTCCCCGGGGCCTTCAGCCGCCCTGCGTACTCCGGGCGATCTTTCCATGCGTCGAAATAGGGCTTATAGGCCTCCATCGCGGTCCAGAAACGGGAGGGGGGCTCGCCGGGATTGATCCGGCCCTCGGGGTAATCCTTGCCAGCCTGGCTGGCAAGCACCGTCTTCTCCCAGGCTTCGAGGGCTGCGCGCAGGCGCTGGAATACCTCGGGGTGCTTGTCCGACAGGTCCCGCGACTCCTTTTCATCCGTCTCGAGGTCGTAGAGCGCGTACCGCCCCTTTTCGCTCACCAGCTTGTAACGGTTATCGATCCACGCGGCCCGGCCGGTGTGCCGAAAGGGAATGGGCTTCACCCGCGGCCCGATTTCCCCCTGGAACAGGGCCTTCAGGCTGATGCCGTCCACCGGTTTTAACTGCGCCGAATCCGGAAGCCCGCTAAGCTCGGCCAGGGTCGGGAAATTATCCATGGTGGAGGCGGGGAAACTTGTCACGCGGGGCTGCCTGATCCCCGCCGGCCACTCGATGATCGCCGGCACGCGCAGGCCCCCTTCGTATACGCTGCCCTTGAACCCGCGCAGGCCGCCCACCGTTCCCGGCTGGATGCCGGGCAAGCCCCCATTGTCACTGGTGAACCAGACCAGGGTGTCTTCAGCGATTCCCAGGTCCCGGAGGCCCTTGCGCAGGCTGCCGATGCTGCGATCCATCGCGACCAGCTCACCGTAATGATCCCTGGAACCGCCTTTCAAGGCGGCGAAGGGGGCTTTATCCGCGTCGCTGGCCATGAAGGGATTGTGCGGCGTACCGTACCAGATCACGGTGAAGGAAGGCACCTTGGCGGCGGCCTGCTGCCGGATAAATTTCAGGGCTTCGGCGACCACGATCTCCGACGAGTCGCCTTTAAAGTCCTCAAACGCGCCCTTGCGACTCATCAGCGGGTTCAGGTCAAAGAAGTTGGAAACGCTCAGCCAGGTATCAAAGCCAAAGGCACCCGGGTTGTGGTCGTCTTCCCGCAGGATGGGCACGCCGGGCCCCCGTATCCCGTTCAAGTGCCACTTGCCGAAATGCCCGGTGGCGTAGCCCTTTGCCTTAAGCGCCTGGGCAATCGTCTTCTCCTGGAGGCGCAAGGGATAGCCGTGGCTCAAGACGCCGGTGCGGTCATTGCTCCGGCCGGTCAACACGCTCGCCCGGGTGGGCGAACAGACCGGTGCCCCGGCATAGAACCGATCGAATCGCAAGCCGTTCGCGGCCATCGCATCCAGGTTCGGCGTCTTCAGGACAGGGTGTTGGTAGTAGCCCGTCTGGCCCCAGCCCTGGTCGTCGGCCATGACGAGGACGATGTTCGGCGACGTCGCTTGTGCAGAAATCCAAGGCAACCAGGCTGCCGCACACAACATACATATCCATCGTTCCATCAGGTAGCTCCTTTTAACCGGTGATCCACCGAGATGCTATAAACAAGCGGACGATGCAGCGGAAGAACAATCACCCATCAAAGGCCCGGGCTGGGATTCCCTGGACATGCCCGTTCACACGGGGAAGCAACAGGGAGACCAGGAACGCAATACCGACCATGCCGCATGACACCCACAGGCACAGCGCCAAGCCGCCATTGAGATAGGCCCAACCCGAGACCAGGGTTCCCAGCAGGCGGCCACAGGCATTGGCCATGTAGTAGAATCCGACGTTGACCGCCACCTGGTCTTCATCCGTGAAGGCGAGGATGAGATAGGAATGTACGGACGAATTCAGCGCGAAGACGAAACCGAAAAGACCCAGGCCGACCAGGACGGAAAGTACCGGGTAAACAAGCCATTGGACCGCGGACGCGAGACCGAGGGAAACGAGCAGCAGGACCGCCATCCAAGTGCGGGTTGCACGCAACCCGTCGGCGAGGCTCCCGGATCGACGGAGCAGGCGGGGTGCAGCGGCCTGCACCAGTCCGTACCCGATCACCCAGGCGGCCATGAAGGCGCCGATACCGCTGAAGGACCAGTCGAGCACCTCCTTGAGGAATACGGGGAGGCCCACCACGAACCAGGCATCCCGGGAACCAAAGAGAAACAGCCGCGCTGCGGAAAGGCGGTTGATCTCGCGGGACCTGGAAAACAGGTGGGTGAAGCGTACCGGCTCCCTGGCCTTGCCGATATCCTCGCGCAGGCCGACCAGCCCGGTGACAAGGACGAGGACCAGGGCCGAGGCCATGGACCAGAGTGCCCACTGGAAGCCGACTTGGCTGAGCAGGAGCGCCCCGATAAAAAAGCCGAGGCCCTTGAGGGTATTCTTGGAGCCGGTGAGCACGGCGACCCACGTGAACAGGCGGGAATGATTCTCCACCCCGGCTTTGTCCCGCGCGAGAAACTTCACCGTGCTCTTGGCGCTCATCTTGGTCAGGTCCTTGGCGATGCCGGACAGGGCCTGGGCCGCCATGACGTAGATGATGGAGATCCATCGGCCCCAGCCTTCCTGCAGCAGTGAAAGCTGGACCAGGGCCAGGACCTGCAGGCACAAGCCCGCGAACAGGGTGCGTTTCAATCCCGTGCGCGAGCCGATCCAGCCGCCGAACAGGTTGGTCAATATCCCGCAGCCCTCGTAAAGGAGGAAGAGGTAACTCAACTGGAGGGGACTGAAGCCGAGGGCGTGAAAGTGGAGAAGCACCAGCATACGCAGGGCTCCATCCGTCAGCGTGAAGCCCCAGTAGGAGGCGGTCACCAGCACGTAGCTGCGCAGGTTCATCCCGTCTCCATTGCGCACACGACCTGGCGCACGAGCTCCATCATCCGGGTCGAGAAACCGTCCACGATGCCGGGGTGGATGTGGTGGGTATAATCCGTCGTCATGGCGTCGTGTTTGATCCCGAGCGTCTCATGGATCACTTTAAGCACCGCCTCGTCCCGTCTGGGTTGTAATTAGCGATTGCCATTTACCCTATCCGGGGCTTTATTGCCCCCTGTAGCCCTGGTAGCTCAGCTGGATAGAGCACCGGACTTCTAATCCGACGGTCGTAGGTTCAAATCCTGCCCAGGGCGCCATCTTTTTCCCACAACCCCTTCAGAAGCTTATCATTTTTATCATTTGCGTGTCCGCTCGTGTTCCCTGATGTTACCCCTGTGTAATCCAATACGGGCACAATAATGGATTACAAAGTGTCTACAACCGCTGGGCAACCATCACCCCTCGAAAGGCTCATACTAGCCTTGTTCGCACGTTGATCCGGAACTAAACTGACAAAAGGCTTCCAAGCGGGCAA
>JAYGFS010000185.1:0-6940 GCA_046581765.1 Verrucomicrobiota bacterium | reverse complement strand
GCCAGCGAGCGGAACGACAGGCAAAACAGGATCAGGGCTGCGAATCGGGTCATGGTAAGGAGGATAGCAGGTGAAGGTGCTGGGTGGAAGGGCGGAAAGCCCATGCGACATGCGTTTCCTCCGTCCAGAAGCCACCTCGTTTGTGACCCCTTGCCCGAACATTTCGTACTACTCCTCCGAGGTGCAAGTCGTTATCGCAGGGCGAAAGCCTTTGAAACCAATCCGGCCGGATGCCCGCCAATTAGAAGCGGTCCTTGCGCTTCCGGATCTCGCCAAAGGCGACAGCGGGTTCGCAGCCGCCCAGGTTGAGGACAGCCTGGATCTCGGGATCATCCGCGAGGAAAAAAATGTTCGTCGCCTTTTCCCGGCCGATACTTGTCGGCACCACGGGCAACTGGTTTGCACGCAGCGCACAGGCTTCGTTCAGGCGCTCAGCTATTTGGTGGTGCTCGGGCAGGTATTGATGCGCGAAGGCCAAGTTGTCGGCCGCGTATTCGTGACCGGGGAAAACCTCCGTTTCATCGGGGAGGTCCCGCAACTTGACCAGCGAGTCCCACATCGTGTCTTCCGGGCATTCAAAGAGTCTCCCGCAACCGCCGGCAAACAGGGTGTCCCCGGAAAAGAGCACATGCCCGGATGTGGCGTAAAATGCAATGTCATGCCGGGTATGTCCGGGCGTCTCGAGTACGGTGAATTGCAAGGGGCCTGCGACGACGACATCCCCCTCGCGCACCGGTCGGTCAAGTCCGGGGATGCAGTCCGTCGCCGGGCCGACGATCGTACAGCCTGTGGCTTCCTTTACCTCGAGATTACCCGCCACATGATCAAAGTGCGCATGGGTGTTCAGCACCAATTCAAGGGACAGCCCCTGTTGCTTCAAATACCTGAGCACGGGATCGCCGTCCGGCAGATCCACCACCGCGGCCCGCCCGTCCCACTCGATGATATACGCATAATTGTCCTCGAGGACCGGGAGAATGTGCAGGGTATAGCCCTCCCTCTGCTGAACCACGGACTGGGTGCGATGCAGCGTACTGGTCATCAGCGGTACTTCCTGATCACGGCTTTCACGATACCCCCGATCAGGAGCTCCTGTCCGGGATGGATGGTTTTGTACCGTTTATTGGCAGGCTCGAGGCAGGGCTTCTCATTCTTCCTGCGCACGAAATACTTGAGCGTCCATTCGCCATCGACCTGGGCGACCACGATGTCCCCGGAGCGGGCGGTGTCCTGGCGTTCCACGAGGACGAGGTCGTCTTCATAAATACCGGCATCCACCATGGAATCCCCGCTCACCACCAGCATGAAGGTCTCATCCGGATTCCGCACCAGGAACTCGTCCAGGTTGATCATCTCGACCTGCTGTTCTTCCACCTCTACGGGAAAGCCCGCCTTGATAGTCCCCAGCAGCTGAACCGCTCCCAGCAGCCGCGGCCCGGGGGAAATTTTTCCGGAGGCCTCCTTTCGTACGACCTGGAGTACGTGCAGGCGTTTCAAAAGTTTATAAACCGCATTCTTGGAACGGTATTGGAAGATGTCGAGCATCTCCGTATATCCCGGCATCCGGCCGTTGGCGCGATAGAAGGCCTTGAGATCCTTGATCTTCTTTTCAATATCTGTCCTGCGTGGCATAGGGGGTGAACTCCGGCTTAATTTTCATACTATATAGTAGAACGATCGTTCACTTACAAGTGAAAAATAGTTAAATTTTGATCGCGCTCAACCGATATAAGTATGATAGACTCCCCCCCGTTCACATTTTCTGAACGAGACCGCCGTTGAGTGCGGCTTTTTAATTGTAAAGAGGAGCCGTTTAACCGGTTATGCTTATTCTTCATGCCGCTTATAAAGGCGGGGAACTATACTTTTGGGGCGAAAAGCCCATCGACAGCGACGTCGCCTTAGAAGCAGGGCCAAAGGCCAAGGGCCTCACCCTCTTTCCCTACGACGCCGGGCCTGAAACCATCAAGAACATCCTGGCCGAAACGCTGTTTGACGGGAGTATCCGCAAACAGCCACACCAGGAAATTGCCGCCTGGTTGCCAACGGCCGGAAGTACGGCTACGCCCAGCAGCACCCTGCTGGCGAGCGCACCCCCCGAAACCACAGTTCTACAGCTCTTTCCTTGGAAAGTCAGTGCGGTCAACATCGGCCTGGAAAATGCCATCGGTTTCCTCGCTGCCTGCGTGGACAAGGAATTGCTCACCCCCGGAGTGCTGGCCGGGCCGGACGTCGCTTTCTGGACGAAAGCCACGCGTTTTGCCGGGGCCCTGGTGGCGCGCCAGGAATACCTGCCGGACCTCGTCGACTACGGCGACGGATATCGCGCACTCTGGGATCCGATTTTCCTCGGATCGGATGCCGATTACCTGGATGAAATGATCAAGGGAATGCCCCACGCCTGCCGCTGCGTGGAAGTGGACCTGGACACCAAGACGGCGCCGATGACGGCCCCCGCAGCCCAGGTGTCGAACTATATCGTTGCCGTGGTGGATTTCCTCGCCCGCTATTCCATCTTCTCGCAGCCCCAGTCGACCTGGCCGAAGAGTTTCCGCACGGACGAGGAGTTCGACTTTGACAGCATTCACGATCACTGGGTAAACGCGCTGGTCTGCCCGTCCAGCCGGATGCGGGATGGACTGAAAGAGCTCGACGGCCTGCATGCGCAGATTACGGAGTGGCGCCGTCCTATCTCGCTTTCGACGGCAACACCGTTCAAGCTGTGCCTCAGCCTTGAGGAGCCAGACCCGGAAAAAAGCAAGCCTGCGAAAGGTAAACGGAAGAAGGAAGAGTGGTTCGTCCATTTCCATCTTCAATCCATTGCCAATCCGAGCCTGATGATCCCCGCGGACCACGTGTGGAATCCAACCGCCGAGGAAGTAAAGGTGCTGAACAGCAAGAAGTTCAATGCCAAGGAATACCTGCTCTCCTCCCTGGGAAAAGCCTCAACGATCTGCCCAAGAATTGAGGACAGCCTGAAAACGGTGGCGCCTACAGGCTATTCGGTCGACACGGCTGGCGCCTATGAATTCCTCACCCAGCGTGTGTGGGCCCTGGAGCAGGCCGGTTTCGGCACCCAGACCCCCCCCTGGTGGACCCAGAACGGATCGAAGCACCGCCTGGGCACCCGCGCCAACGTGAAGAGCCCGGTGAAACGAGATTCCAAAGCGGGCTTCTCGCTGGAACAGATCCTCCACTTTGACTGGGAGATCACGCTGGGCGGTGACAAGGTCACCCGCGAGGAACTGCACAGCCTCTCCAAGAAGAAGATCCCGCTGGTCAATATGCGGGGGCGCTGGATTCAACTCGGCGAGGACGAAATCGTGCACGCACTCGACCTGACCTCTACCAAGCGCAAGGGGACGACCGAAGGTTCCCTCCGTGAAATCGTACAGATGGCCCTTGGCTCGAGCAAGGCGCCCGGCGGGTTTAGTTTTGACGGAGTGCAATCCTCCGGATGGGTTTCCGACTTCCTCGACCAGTTGGAAGGCGGAGCTTCTTTTGAAGAACTGGGGAAGCCCGAGGGTATGGTGGGCAAGCTCCGGCCCTATCAGCTTCGGGGTTTCTCCTGGCTGCACTTTCTTCGCCAGTGGGGCCTGGGTGCCTGCCTCGCGGACGATATGGGTCTCGGCAAAACCATCCAGGCCCTGGCACTGGTCCAGCACGAGCACAACAGCGGCTCAAAGAAGCCGATTCTGGTGATCTGCCCGACCTCCCTGACGGGAAACTGGCACAAGGAAACCCAACGTTTCAACCCGGATATTCCCGTCATGGTTCACCACGGCATCAATCGCCCCAAGGGGGATGCGTTTAAAGAGGAAGTGGAAAAGCATACCCTGGTTATATCCAGCTATTCCCTCCTCCACCGCGACATCGACGTATTCAAGAAGATCGACTGGGGCGGCATCATACTTGACGAAGCCCAGAATATCAAAAATCCAAAAACCAAGCAGGCGCGATCCGCCCGCGTGCTGAAAGGCGAATTCCGCATGGCGCTCACGGGCACACCCATTGAGAACAACGTGGGCGACCTCTGGTCGATCATGGAGTTCCTGAACCAGGGTTTCCTCGGCACCCAGGCGGACTTCAAGCGTCGCTTCCTCATGCCGATTCAGGCGAACCGCGAATCCAAGGCGGTGGACAACCTGAAGAAGTTGACCGAACCCTTCATTCTCCGTCGCCTGAAGAGTGACAAGAACATCATCAAAGACCTCCCGGGCAAAATGGAGATGAAGACCTACTGCACCCTCACCAAGGAGCAGGCGGCCCTCTACGAGGCCCTGGTCCGCGATATGGAGAACGCCCTTGAAAGTAGCGACGGTATGCACCGCAAAGGCCTGGTCCTGGCGACGCTCACCAAGCTCAAGCAGATCTGCAATCACCCCGCCCAATACTTGGGCGAGCCGAGCCCCCTGGACAAACGTTCGGGCAAGCTTGCCCGCCTGACCGAGATGCTCGAGGAGATCATCCAGGTTGACGAACGGGCCCTCGTGTTCACCCAGTTCGTGGAGATGGGCAAGATTGTCCAGCAACACGTGCAGGAGGTATTTGGCCGGAAGGTTATCTTCCTGCACGGTGGCGTGCCGAAGAAACAGCGCGACGACATGGTCGAGTCCTTCCAGGAGGACGAGGATGGCCCGCACGTATTCGTCTTGTCACTGAAGGCCGGCGGGACCGGTTTGAACCTGACGCGGGCGAATCATGTATTCCACTACGACCGCTGGTGGAACCCTGCGGTGGAAAACCAGGCGACGGACCGGGTCCACCGAATCGGCCAGACCAAGAACGTGCAGATCCACAAGTTCCTGTGTGCGGGTACGCTCGAGGAAAGGATCGATGACATGATCGAGCACAAGCGCGGTCTCGCGGAAAGCATTGTCAGTTCCGGCGAAGCCTGGCTGACCGAGCTATCCACGAGCGAACTGAAGAACCTGTTCAGCCTCCAGCAGGAAGCCATCGGCGAATAATCGAGAGGAGACATCGTTATGCCATCTGGAAAAATTGATAAGAGTGCAAGCAAGCCCCTGAGCGCCAAGGGAGGCATCCGCGCCCAAACCAAAAGCCGCAAGGTCGGAAAGAATTGGTGGACCAAGCGCTGGATGGGTGTCCTGGAGAACTATTACATGGGAGCCGAGCTCCCGCGCGGACGGGCCTATGCCCAGGCGGGCCAGGTGCTGAAAATCGACATCGGCCACGGACTGGTTTCTGCCGTCGTGCAAGGCACGCGGAAAACCCCGCACAAGATCACGATCAAGTTCAAGCCCGCATCCAAAGCCACATGGGATAAACTGGCCAAGACACTCGCCGGTGAAGCGATCTATGTAGCCAAGCTGCTATCGGGTCAAATGCCGGAGTACATTGAGGAGGTATTCACCCAGCTCGGCATGTCGCTCTTCCCTGAAGATATCAAGGACCTCGAGATGACCGTCGACAGCAAGAAGATGGTCACGCCCGACAAATCGGTTATCGCCGTTTACTACTTGCTCGCCGAAGAATTCGACCGGGATCCCTTCCTGTTCATGAAACTTCGCGGCCTGGACCGGGGAAAGCTCATCGCCGCCATCGGTGCGAGCAAGAAGAAGCCCGTGCGACACAAGGCGGATTACCTCATTGGCGACTTCCATGAAAAGCCGATGAACAAAGATGTCGCGCTCACCGAAGACCTCGTGCTGTTCTGGACCGGGGCCAGCCCGGTATACGAAGAGCACCTGGGTGATGTACGGATTCCCCCGACCCCCGGTGCCCTTTCCAAACACCTCGGTCACTTCCCGATGTGGCGGGGAGAAGAACGATTCCTGGATGCCCTGGAACTTGTATACAAGAAAGCTTCGATCAACGGCATGAACGTCTTCCTCGGCGATTGGTAAAGGCTTGGCACGCGGGGACCGACGCCGGCGCATCCCTCTCCGCAGGAAAAGGGAGGAGATCCCCCCAACCGGGCAATCCGGGATCATTTTAGGCATGTTGACCGGATCTCAACCGGGTGCCCGCACCCTCAACATATAAACGGGTTGCCACTCCAGCCCTAAAGCGCTAGAGCATATCGCGTATTTTACGGAGAAAAACTTATGGAACAGGTACGCATTGCGGTGATCGGAACGGGATGGATGGCCCGGCAGCACATGGAAAAGATTGCTGACTTTGAGCACGCCTGTGTCAGCGCGGTATGCGACATAAACCAGGGGGTGGTCGACCAACTCGCCAAGCAATACGAGTGCCCGGGGTACACCGATCACAAACAATTGCTGGCAGACGGCGTGGCCGATGCCGTGCTGATCGCGACCCCGCATTTTTTTCACACCAGCATCGGCATCGACGCCTTGGAGGCCAAGCATCATGTCCTCGTGGAAAAGCCGATCAGTGTGCATAAATCCGATTGCGAAAAGTTGATCGCCGCACACAGCGACAAGGACCTGGTCTTTGGAGCGATGTTCAACCAGCGCACGGACACGATGTATAAAAAACTGCGCCAGGTCCTGCAGAGCGGCGACGCGGGTGAAATCACGCGTATGCAGTGGACGATTACCGACTGGTTCCGCAGCGATACCTATTACAACACCGGGGACTGGCGGGCCACCTGGGCCGGGGAAGGCGGTGGCGCCCTATTGAATCAATGTCCGCACCAGCTGGACATGATCATCTGGCTCTGCGGCATGCCGAAGAAGGTCCACGCCTTCTGTCGTTTTGGCCAATACCATGACATTGAGGTGGAAGACGACGTGACCGCCTACATCGAGTTCGAAAACGGCGCTTCCGGCGTGTTCGTCACCACCACGGGGGAATCCCCGGGATCCAACCGCCTGGAAATTAACACCACCCGAGGAAAGCTCGTCGCCGAGAACGAAAAACTCAGCTTCGATCGCACGGAAGTTCCCGTACCCGAATTTGCCCGGACCTCCCCCGAGCGGATGGATCATCCGCCTGCCTGGCACTGCGAATT
>JAYGFS010000173.1:0-13215 GCA_046581765.1 Verrucomicrobiota bacterium | reverse complement strand
ATTGATAGCAGATGCAAGATACGCGTCCATCGTTAAATGGATGGGGATGGACAAAGTTCTGCCACATTTCTGTAGCAGGCGCGCATTCGCAGGGCTACATTTTACCGGATGAAAGCCGGGCTCATCGTCGCTGCATGTGGGATCGTTCTCTGCGCCTGTTCGCGTCCCAAGAGCTCTTGTTCAACCACGGAGGCGATGACCCTCAGCCGAGCCCACTTCCCGGGGCTGCAATTCCAACTGCAGGACGCCGGGGAAATCGGTCGGCTGCAATACGCCGCACTGCAGACGAATGGGGTCCTTGTCGCAATCAACATCTACGAGGCTTCGCTTCCCGATCAGCCCTTCCGGGCCTTGAAACTATACCTCACCAACAAGGATAGCGAGCAGGAGGCGGAGGAACTCCTCCGCCAGATGGTTCAACCCTTTGCAACCCGTCTCTTCGACAACGGGGGCGAACTGTGGCGGCAGCTTCAGGATGCGGAGGCTATCGAGGATATCCTCCACCTCGAACTCGAGACCCACGGGATCTCCCTGACCGTACGCGGGACAAGCAATCGGTGGGAGACGATTTCATACGACTTGATCACGGCCGCGGAACAGGAATCCATGCGGAAAAGGTATTTTAAATGATCCTGCAGAGGATCCTCGCCAGCAGCAGCCCGGACATCCCGCCGGAGCTCTTCCTCGTTGGCGGGTTTGGCGCCGGGGCGATCATGCTCTGCATTGCGATCAACAAAAAGCGCATGCAGCGCCTGATGGCCGACCTGCCGACCTCCAGGACCGACGGGGTGTTCATCGGCTTCAACGAGTTGAAAGGCAAGACACGCTGTGACCGGGCCCTCACCAGTTTTCTCGCGGAGGCCGCCTGCGTGCACTATCGTTATTCGGTCGAGGAACACTGGTCGCGCATGGTCACCGAGTCCTATACCGACAGCAAGGGCAAGCGCCGCACCCGCACCCGGCGGGAAAGCGGATGGAAAACCGTGTCCGATGACGAGCAAATGGTCCGGTTCCGGTTGCAGGATGAATCCGGGGAGATCCGGATCCTGCCCCAGGGGGCAAAGATTGACCCCTCGCGGATATTTTCCCGCACCTGTGGGCGCGGCAACCCCCTGTACTATGGAAAAGGTCCGCGCCGGGCCGTGTCAGATTCCGATCACCGGCGGCGCTTCACCGAGTACGGCATCACCCTCGATACCCCGATCTACGTGCTCGGCCAGGCACGGGAGCGCTCGGACATGGTCGCAGCGGAAATCGCGGCGGATCGTGAAGCCCCGCATTTCCTGATTTCAACCCGAAGCGAAGAGGAGCTTCGCGAGCGAAAACGCGGCGGGTACTGGGGCCTTTCGATCTTCGGCCTGGTCTTCACCGTGGGAGGCCTCATGCTGCATGACCAATGGCGCTACGCCAATCCAGGTCGCATCCCGGAATACCTGCTCGCGGGGGGAGGCTACCTGCTCATCTGGCTCATCAGCTGGATCTGGATGGCGACCAACAGCTTGATCAGCCTCAAGAACCGCGCCGAACAGGCCAAGTCCCTGATCGACGTGCAAGTCTTGCGCCGGCACGATTTGATTCCTCAACTGGTCGAATGCGTGAACGCGATATCGAAACATGAAAAAGGGTTGCAAAGCCGCCTTGCCGAGCTCCGCTATCAACAAAAGCTTGATTGGGCGACCCCTTTTCCAGACAGCGAACCCCTGCTCACCGGCCTGCTCGAAGCGTACCCGGAACTCCATGCGAGCGAGGCCTATCTCGGGCTTCACCAGGAATTGATCGACACCGAGAACCGCATCGCCCTCGCCCGTAACTACTACAACGAAATCGCCAGCTTCTATAACACCCGCCAGGAAATTTTCCCGGATCGCCTGCTTGGCCGGATGCTCGGCGAAGCGCAGTTCAAACTCCTCGGGGCCGAGCGGGAAGAGCGGGACCCGGTGGACCTCGCCTTGAAAGATTCAGCGGGTTTTTCGGAGGAAAAAATAAGGGGTAAAAATGGTGGAGGATAACGGGATCGAACCGATGACCTCCTGCATGCCATGCAGGCGCTCTCCCAGCTGAGCTAATCCCCCACCTTGAGGACTTATTTTTCGCGAAAAGCGAAGGACCATACGTACGCGTAGTTGACGGGGGTGTCCACCCCGGGATAGAGGATTTATAACGCATGACAAACACACACGAAGGGAAGGTTGAGCTCCCGCTACGCTGGCCGAGTCCCCGGTTAAACATTGTCCTGGTGGAACCCAGGATTCCACCGAACACCGGGAACATCGCCCGACTCTGTGCGGCGACGGGAACGACCCTGCACCTGGTCGGCCCACTGGGTTTCAGCCTGGCCGACGCGGACCTGAAACGCGCAGGACTGGACTACTGGTCGTCGGTGGATATAAAGACCTACGATAGCTGGAAGGTTTTTGCCGGCCAGGTCATCACCCCGGAAACCCGCATGCACCTCTTGAGCACCACCGGCAAAAGAAGCTGCTACGATGTTGCTTATGCGGCGGGGGATTACCTGCTGTTCGGGAGCGAAACGGAGGGCCTGCCCAAGGTCCTGATGGAGCAGTATCCGGAGGCGATCATCCAGATCCCCATTCGGACCGATCACGTGCGCTCGCTGAACCTTGCCACGGCGAGTGGGATCGTGTTATACGAGGCACTCCGCCAGATAAATTTGACCGCAAGTTGAACAATTTCGGATCAAACAGGTCGAAAACAGTCCCAACAATGCAGCATAACGCAGGAGTGTAACGCGATGTCCACAACAGGAATAGAAATCATCAACGAACAGGTCCAGGAGCACATTTCCTTCGTTACCGATGTGCGCCGGGAAATGGCCCGGGTCATCGTGGGACAGGAATATCTCGTCGACCGGCTGATCATCGGCCTGCTCGCCAACGGTCACCTCCTGCTGGAAGGGGTGCCCGGGTTGGCCAAGACCCTCTCGGTAAAGACCCTCGCGACCCTGCTGCGGGTTGACTTCAGCCGGATCCAGTTCACCCCGGACCTCCTGCCCGCCGACGTGATCGGCACCCTGGTCTACAACCCGAAGGAAGGCACTTTCACCACGAAAAAGGGGCCGATCTTCGCAAATATCGTGCTCGCCGACGAAATCAACCGCGCCCCGGCAAAGGTTCAAAGCGCCCTGCTCGAGGCGATGCAGGAACGCCAGGTCACCATCGGCGACCAGACCTATCCCCTTCCCTCGCCCTTCCTGGTGATGGCCACGGAAAACCCGCTGGAGCAGGAAGGCACCTACCCGCTTCCGGAAGCCCAGGTAGACCGCTTCATGCTCAAGCTGCGCATCACCTACCCGTCGATGGATGAGGAGCGCCAGATCATGGATGCCATGGCGGTAACGGATAAGCAATTCGACATCAGCCCGACCATCGAAGCCGAGGCGATGATGCGTGCACGCAAGGTCGTTGACCAGGTGTACCTCGACGACAAGATTCGCGAGTACATCCTCAGCATCATCTTCGCCACCCGCGAACCGGAAAAGTACAACCTGCCCCTCCACGATTATATCCGTTACGGCGGTTCGCCCCGGGCCACCATCCACCTCGCGATCGCATCCCGTGCGCACGCGTTCATGATGGGTCGAGGGTTCGTAACCCCCCAGGATGTGAAAAGTATCGCACCCGACGTGCTACGCCACCGTATCATCGTGACCTTTGAAGCCGAAGCGGACGAATTGACCTCCGATGACATCATCGCCCGCATCCTGAACGAATTACCGGTTCCCTGAACCATGCAATGGATCCAGGACAACGCGTCTCTGGTATTGATCGCTACAGGACTGGTGCTACTCATCCTCGCAGCGATGCTGCTGGTGCTGCTCAACCGTCGAGGGCGCAGGCACGACCGCGACGAGTTGCCCTTGCCGACCACGACCCAAACCCTGCTGCGGAAAGATATCATCCGCAAGGTACGCAGCATCGAGATCCACACCCGGCACATCGTGGATGACGTCTTCGCGGGCCAATACAACAGCGCCTTCAAGGGCCAGGGAATGGAATTCCAGGAGGTCCGTGAATACTGTCCCGGCGACGATATCCGGGACATCGACTGGAATGTCACCGCGCGCATGAGCCAGCCCTTCATCAAGAAATTCCGCGAGGAGCGCGAGCTCACGGTCTTTCTCATGGTCGATGTCAGTGCCTCCATGTATTTCGGCAGCCACGGAAAAAGCAAAAAGGAAGTCGCGGCTGAAATCACCGCCCTGCTGGCCTTCTCGGCGATCAAGAACAACGACAAGGTGGGCCTGATTCTCTACACCGATGAAGTGGAGAAGTACGTCCCGCCGGGCAAGGGCGCGCGACACGTCCTGCGGGTGATCAGTGAGGTCCTGGAGTACGCACCCAGGAGCCGGGGCACGAAAATCGAACCGGCCATTGAGTTCCTGAACCGCGTTTCGAACCGAAAGAGCGTTGTCTTCCTGATCAGTGATTACCTCGCGGGGGACACGTTCCTCCGCCCACTGACCGTGACCGGCCGACGACACGATGTCGTCAGCATTATCTTTGGTGACAAGCACGAGGAAAGCCTTCCGCGAGTGGGCCTGATCGAGTGGCAGGACATGGAAGACGGCAGGCGTTACCTGATCGACACCTCAAACAGCCTGACCCGCAAGCGTTTTCAAAGCCTGCAGGCCCAGCAACGGGATCACCTGCTCCGCAACTTGACCCGCAACAACATCGACGCAATCGAAATCGATGCCAGCGATCCGGAATACGACCGGGTCTTCGTTAAATTTTTTCGCATGCGTACCGCGAGGATGAAGAGACGATGAACATTCGTGTACGCTTTATCCTGTTGATCGGCCTGCTCGGCCTCTCCGCCTGTGACCGAGAGCACGAGAAAGCCCCCTTCATCCCGGCCGGTGACCTGGATATCCAGATCACCGCCCCCGAGGTAGCCATCGCCGTCGGGGACGTCATCGATGTGCGCGTATCCGTATACCACCCGCCGGAAGGCTTGATTACCATCCCGGAAATAGACCACCCACCGGAACTCGTCGTTCGCAGCCGGAACTCCAGTACCCAGGCCTTCGACGAACAGCATGTCGTGACACAGATCGACTACACCCTGACCTCCTACCGGGTCGGCAAACATGCACTCAGCACCGGTACGGTTACCTGTGTGATCAGTGGAAACGCACATCTAAAGGCAGATTTTCCCGAGCAGTACATCCAAGTGAACAGCGTACTCGCAGATGGCCAGGAAACCCCGGCCGAACTCCGCGATATCCACCAGCCCAAGTCCCCCATGCTCTGGCTGTTGCTCGCGATCGCGGCGATCGTCCTGGTGGCCATCCTGCTCGCGGTCACGATCGCGTTCCTGGTCAAGAAGCCCTCCTCGGAACTCACGCCACCGCCCTCCCCGCCTCCACACGAACTGGCCATCGCCGCCTTGATCCGGCTGAAGGGCAGCGGCTTGATCGAGAAGCGTGCGTTTGAACCCTTTTACGTCAAGGTATCCGATATCCTGCGCACCTATATCGAGCGGCGATTCGGCCTGGATGCACCGGACATGACCACGGAAGAATTCATGCATGAGGCCGGTCGATCACTCATCCTTTCCCCGGATCAACAGCACCTGGTCCACCAGTTCCTCGGGGAATGTGACCTGGTCAAATTCGCCCGGATGGAGCCCGCGGAGGAAGCCATGCACCGCGGGCTCGAATCCGCGCAACATTTTGTCGAGGAAACACGCCCGGGAGCCAAATCATGAGGCCGATGTATCCATGGCTGCTCGGGCTGCTCCTGCTGGTGCCCCTGATGACCTGGCTGCGCTACCGCCGCTCGAGTCATTCCAGTGCGGGCTATAGCGAAGGCGACATGCTGGCACGAATGCCCGCCACCTGGTCCGTTGCGCTGCACCGCCTGCTGCCGGTGCTGTACATCCTTGGCCTCTGCGCCCTGATCCTCGCGATCGCCCGCCCGCGACGCGGACTGGAGGAGAGTCGCTCCGAAACGGACGTGGTCGACATCGTGCTCGTGGTCGATGTTTCCGGGTCCATGCAGGCCATGGACTTTGCGACAACGACCAAGCTCGACAATCGCCTCGATGCGGCCAAGGAGGTGATCCGGGAATTCATCCAGACGCGCCCGGGCGATCGCCTGGGCCTGATCGGCTTCGCGGCCCTCCCCTACACCCTGGCCCCGCTCACCCTGGATCATGCCTGGCTGGAGGAGCAGGTGGATCGCCTGGAAATCGGCATGGTCGACGATGGAACCGGCATAGGCGTCGCCCTCGCCTCAGCCGTCAACCAGCTCAAGGATCAGGAAATCCTGACTAAGATCGTCATCCTGCTGACCGACGGCATCAACAATACCGGTTCGATCTCACCCGTGAACGCGGCCCAGGTCGCCCAGGCCAAGGGCGTCAAGGTCTACACCGTGGGTGCCGGCGCGGATGGCCGGGTAAAATTCCCGGTAAAGGATATCCTCGGTCGGACCCGGTACCAGTGGGAAGAATCCAAGATCGACGAGGAAACGCTCAAGAAAATGGCCGAGCTTACGGGAGGTAAATATTTTCGCGCCCGCGACCGGGATTCCCTGAAATCAGTCTACCGCGAAATCGACGAGATGGAGCGCACGGAAATTGAGATCGAGCAGTACACGCGGTACGAAGAAAAGTTCCTGCCCTTCGCGGCCATCGGGATAATCCTGCTGCTCCTTGAGCGTATCCTGGGCTTGGGGCGACTGGGAAGGCTGCCCTGATGCAATTTGCCAACCCACAACTCCTGCACCTGCTCTGGCTGCTCATCCCGCTCGCTCTCTACCTGTTCTGGCGAATCCAGCGACGTGCAACCCTGCTCAAGCGTATCGGCGACCCAGCAATCCTGCGCACGATCATGCCTCTGTATCACCCCAAGGCCGAAGGTCGCCGCAACGCGGTATGGCTCCTCGCGGTCGGCCTGGTTGTTTTTGCCCTCTCGCGCCCGCAGTGGGGCTATCATCTCGAAGAGCTCAAGTCACGGGGCCTGGACATTATGATCGCGCTCGACACGTCCAACAGTATGCTCGCGACGGACATCCAGCCCAAGGCGAGCATCAGTCGACTGAAGTTGGCCAAGTACGGGCTAGCCGATCTTTCCAAGCAACTGCATGGCGACCGAATTGGCATCGTGGCATTCGCGGGACGCAGCTTCAAACAGTGTCCACTGACAACCGATTATAATATATTCCGCATGAGTCTCGACGACATTTATGCGGGGATCATTCCCCACCCGGGGACCGCGATCGCCGATGCACTGCGCACCGCGCACGAAAGTTTCGACACGGCCAAGGGTTATGACCGGGTCATCATCCTGATCTCCGATGGTGAAGACCATGAGGCCTCCCCCGAAAAGGTGATTGAGGAACTGAAGGCAAAAAACATCAAGGTGTTCTGCCTGGGGGTCGGCACCCTGGATGGCGAACTGATCCCCATTGAGGGCAAGGATGGAAATACGCAATTCCTGAAGGGCGCCAACGGCCATGTGGTGAAGACCTCCCTGAACGAGAGCTACCTCGAACGCGTTGCCGTGGCAACCGGGGGACAGTACATTCGCTCGCTCCCGGGAGATTTCGGCATTGATCGCATCTACGAACAGGGCATCCTGAACCTGAAACGCGACGAGCAGAGTTCCCGAGTAATCAAGAGTTACAGCGAACGCTTCGTTTATTTCCTGGTCGGGGCCTTTATCTTACTCGTTTTTGAGTCTATGATGAACAAACGTACGCGGAGACCGCTCTAAACCTATCATGCGTAAGCTCATAGCCACTATCCTGATTTGTGGATCGGCAGGATCGACCGCCGCAGAGTCCTTCTATGCCCTGATGAAGGAAGGGGCGGGGCATTATAAAAGCGGCGACCTGCAGAAGGCCCAGGAAACCTTCGCTAACTCCATGGCCTTGGCGACCAACGAGACGCAGCAACTCAACCTGGCCCAATATAACCTCGCCAACACCCGGCATCGCCTGGGCAACTACCAGGATGCAACAGAGCTGTACGGACATGCCCTCAACCATGAAGACGCATATGTACGTTCGGACGCCTTTTACAATCGCGGGCTGAGCCTGTTTGAACAGTCCAAGGCCACCGAGGAAGCGGACCAGCTCGACGAGGCGATCATGCAGGTGAGCACCGCGATGGGGATGTTCGAGCAATCGCTGGAGTTGAACGCTGAAGGGCGAGACGCGAAAACAAATCTCGAACTCGCCTACCTGCGTCACGAGGCCCTGCTCGAAAAGAAGAAAGCGCAGGAGGAACAGGAAAAGAAAGACGAAGAAAAGAAGGACGATAAACAGGAAAATCAGGATCCGGAAAACAAGGACGAACAGGGGGATCAGGAAAAGCAGGATGAAAACAAGGACCCGGAAAACCAGGATAACCAAGACCAGGAGCAACCGGGCGAGCAGGACCCTTCCCAGGACGAGCAGAATCAAGATCAGAACGGGGAAGAGGACCCACAGGGTCAAGCCCAACCCGAGGAGGGCCAGCCAGGTGAAGAACAAAAGATGACCCCGGAAGAAGCGGACATGTTACTGGATGCCTTGCGGGAAAAGGAGAAGGCCAATCGCGCTCGATTCCGGATGCGGTACGGAAGTCCGCCCAACTACCCCGTGGAAAAGCCCTACTGACATGCGGCCCCGCTTTCCCAATGGCTGGGTCCTTCTCAGCTTCCTCTCGGTGACCACCACCTTCGGGCTGGAGGTGGAATTCGCGGTGGAACCCCCGGTAATCCGGCAGAACGAATCTGCCATAGCGACGCTCAAGATTTATGGAAATTTCAACCCGACCCCGCCGCGCATGATGGAAAATATCACCGATTTCGATGTGCGCACCCTGCGCTCCCAGCGAACCAGCATCAACGGCAAACTTTCCTACACCTACATGTACCAATTGATGCCGCGAAAACAGGGGTCGTTCACGATCGGTCCCTTCACCTACCGGCATGGCCGCGAAGTGGTGGAACTCCCTGCGCGTCCCTTGAAAGTCGTGGGCGTCGGCGAGAGGACCGGATTGGAGATTAAGAATTCCGACCTGATTTTTGCCCGCATGACCCTGAGCAACACCAACGTGTACACCCATGAATTTTTTGATGTGGACGTGACCATTTACTACCGCTCACTCCGGCTGAGTGGCGAGATCGACCTGGTTGGACTCGAGGTTCCCGGGATCAATTTCGGTGGCTGGCGAAGCTTGCGTAGCGCGCCGGAAATGATCCAGGGCCATCGGTACAGCGTTTCCCGTTTCCGGAGCAAAGCCAAGGCGATTTCAGCCGGTACCTTTGAGTTGAGGCCGACCGTCCGGCTCGAAATCCTGGTCAGTAGCCAGTTTTCCTTTTTCGGTGAACAGAAATCCCTGGAACTGGTCACCCAACCGGTGAGCGTCACCATTCAAGCCCCACCGGAGATAGGTCGGCCCGACTCGTACCGGGGAGCGGTGGGCACGTTCATCTTTACCGCGGAGGTACAACCCCTCGAACTGAACGAGGGTGACCCGGTAACCATCCGCATGATACTTAAGGGCAAGGGCAATCTGGATACAGCCCGCCCGCCACTGATCGAGGATGAGTCCAATTTCAAGGTTTACGACGTAAAGCTGATGGATGACAAACTCACCGAGAGCAAGGATGCCGGCCAGCGTATCTATGAACAGGTTGTGATCCCCCGCAATCCGGATGTCACGGAACTTCCAGCACTCATCTTCAGCTACTTCAACCCCGAAACCGCCCGCTATGAGGAGGTCACGCGCGGACCTTTTCCCATGACCATTACCGCCGCCTCCAACCAGGTAGCGCGCATGGTGGGCCCCATGATTCATACCGCGAACGACAAGCTCATGCTCGGTGAGTACATCGAACACCTCAAGCCACTTCCAAAACACTGGCAGCGCATCGGCCAGGCCAAGTGGCTGAGCTCA
Organism: Verrucomicrobiota bacterium; assembly: GCA_046581765.1. Lineage (GTDB taxonomy): Bacteria > Verrucomicrobiota > Kiritimatiellia > SS1-B-03-39 > UBA6053 > JAPYUI01. Next base: position 3,303 of record JAYGFS010000173.1, on the reverse strand, counting down.
CCCGCCGTCCTGGGCGCGCAGGCCCTCCCCCCCCTGCTCGCCCTGTGCTGCCTGGTGCTGGGCCGGAGGCGTGAGCGGTTGCGCACCGACGTGGAAAAAGCACGCAAGATCGAGGCCCCGAAGGTCGCACGCACGGCGATCAAACAAGCCCAGCAAGCGATCAAGGACCACGATGTGGCGGGATACTACGAGGCTGCCTCCGAGGCCTTGATCGGCTATCTTGCCAACCGCTTGAACCTGGGAGCCGGTGAAGTCACCCCGGCAAAGCTGCGCGAAAAAGTCGACGCAGCACGTCACACCGCCCTACTGGATCAGTTGCAGGTGCATTACGAGTCCTACGAGACGCGTCGCTTTAGCCCCGTCGGGCTTTCCGGGGTGGACACCCGCGAACTGGAGAAGGACCTCGAACGGTTAACCACCGCGCTAAAAGCCTGCGAAAAGGTGAAGTTGCGATGAGCGGCCTCCTTCGACCTCTGTTCGCCGGTCTCCTGATCGCCACAGGCGTTTCCGCGGGATTGAGCCTGGATCAGGCCCGGTCCCATTTCATCGAAGGCACGCAGCACTACGAGGCGCAGGAATTCGAACAGGCGATCCAGCAATACCAGGCGATTCTGCAGTCAGGGTATTATGCGCCTGAGCTGTTTCACAACCTGGGCAATGCCTTTTTTCGCACCGGCGATGTGGGCCGGGCTATTTTAAATTACCGCCGGGCCAAACGCCTCGCGCCCATGGACTCCGCGGTCGAGGCGAATATCCAATTCGCCCAGAAGCAGACGGGCGCCGTGATACCCAAAACGCCCATTTGGCAGGTGCCGATCCGGCTGGTTTCACCAGGGACCTGGCTCACCGGCCTGGTCGCTGCCTGGTGGGCCTGTATGCTTGTGCTGAGTGCCTGGTTGTGGACAGGCAGAAGCGCTGCAGGACTCAAACACATCTGGGTGAGCCTCGGTTGCCTGATCGTCGTATCCGGATCCGGCCTCATGCTCAGCGCACAAATCGAACGGCAACGCGAAGTGGTCGTGCTCGCCGACCAAGTTGAAGCCCTTTTCGCTCCACATGCCGGAAGCGTCGCACATTTCAGCTTGCCCGAGGGCTCCCTGGCCACCATGCTTGAGCAGGGTGAGCGCTGGGTGAAGATCCGGTCCGGGAAGGACCGCGGCTGGATTCCGGCCCACACCTGTGAAGCCACAATCCCCTGGTGACACCTTGGATGGCTGATGACGCGAGATGGCTAAAACGCATAAACAAATCGACTATACGAAGAGCAAATACCACAACCCCAAGTACCGGCCACGGGCCTGGCTCTGGTGGATTGCCTTTCTATTCGCCGCGGGGGGCGGTGCCTTGTACTACTATTTCACCGAGGTGGACTTCGATCCAACCGCGAACAGCGAGATGAAGGGCATTATCGCCCTGGTCGTCGCCGGGATCGGGGTCGGGTTCTGCACGATTTCCGCGACGGCCCACCTGTGGTTTCGGCGCTAAACAGCTGCGCAAGCAGTCCCCGCGCGCGGTCTCGTGGCCGTGGAAGGCACCTACACGTATGCGCGCTCGACATCATGGCTGATGGCGGTCAGCGTCTCGTAGGCAATGGTTCCCGCCCAGCCCGCAATTTCATCGGCCCATAATTCATCCCCGCCCTGTCGACCGATGATGACGACCTCCTCTCCTTCAAGGATCCCACTGTTCGGCCCGAGGTCCAGGGTCACCCAGTTCATGCTGATGCGCCCAACGACGGGACGACGGGTGCCACGCACCAACACAAATCCCCTGTTGCTGAGGGAGCGGAGAAAACCATCCGCGTACCCTACGCTGATCGTCCCTATGTCGGTTTCGCACTCGGTACGATACGAAGAATAATAACCCACGGGCACGCCGGCGGCCACGGTCTTGACCTGCATCAGGTAGGCCTTCCAGGTCAGCCAGGGCCGCGTGCGGATGCGCATGCCCAGCTCGCTGCTGCCATAGCCGTAGAGAAGAATGCCCGGCCGGATCGCATCCAGGTCCCATTCTTCATGAAACTGGATCGCACGACTGCTGGACAGGTGCCGCATCAAGCGCCTCCCGCAGGCCGTTTCCGCGATGGCTACCGCCGCCATGAAGCGTTCGTATTGCGTCCGGGCCAACTCCGGGCGTCGTGCTTCGACGGTAGCAAAGTGGCTGCACAGGCCTTCCAGGTGAAGTCCTTCTTCCGAGGAAAGCCTTTGAATCTTCCCGTCCAGGTCATCGGTGCTAAGACCCAGTCGACCCATTCCCGTGTCGATCTTCACATGAACCGGAAGCACGATACGCGAGGCCCTTGCGGCCTCAGCAAGCATGAGCCCTTGCCGGAGACTCATGACGACCGGGGTGATGCGATGGGCCAGGGCCTGCGACACATCGCCCGCGTCGATAGCGCCCAATACGAGAATCCCCGCGTCGGGCGCATGCCGACGCACCGCCAGGGCTTCGTGCAGGTACGCGACCGCGAACCAGCGAATGCCTTGCGCAGCAGCCTCGGAAACCACGGGCTCCAGGCCATGTCCATAGGCGTTGGACTTCACCACGAAGATAATTTCCGTCGAGGGTTTCAAGACATCCCGCAGCGCATGGATGTTGCGGGCCAGACCCGATACCTGCACCTCCACTCGACAGCGTTTCATAGGCCCTGTTCTTACAGCATCCCCTTCGGCAGGGCAAAAAGAACTTGATAACAAAGCGGCTATGATTTAAACGTGGTTTTGTCATGAGTGTGAGTATTGATCGAAGGCCCGCGGGTAAATATGACATTCAAATCACCAAGGATGATTATATCCTCCTGGGTAAAATCGCCAAGCGACTGGGCCGCCATGCGAATCCGGCGGCTCTCTACACCCAGTTCACCGAACGCTACCTGCCTAAATTTTCGGCCATGCTGGAAGCCGACGAACTACCCGGGGAATGCGAAGCCGATATCCCGGGACCGTATACCAGGTTAAGCGTTCGCATACCGAACGAAGTTAAAACGGCCATGGATGAACTCGCCGGCAAACTCGACTGGGATTTCCTGAAAGTTGCCTTGTTGCTCGGTCATCTGGGTGTCCGTGACATCATGACCGGTGACGGTCCGCTCGCCGGCAAGGCGTTTTAACGAGTGGTTCCGGAAAGCGGCCTTCTACCTTCCCGGCTAGCGGCCTTCTACCTTCCCGGCTAGCGGCCTTCTACCTTCCCGGCTAGCGGCCTTCTACCTTCCCGGGAAGGCAACTACGCTTGAGCCGCAAAGAGCTGGATTGACTGTTGCTGCGTCCAGGTCAGTAGGCGCAGAAACCACGTGCGTGCAATAGG
>JAYGFS010000219.1:0-5232 GCA_046581765.1 Verrucomicrobiota bacterium | reverse complement strand
TTTCAACGCCCGCGTGGACGCCATCGTCGATGACATCGATGACATGGGCATCGACTTTATCGAGCACATCCACCAGCAGCTCAAGTCCTCCTCCCCGAACGACCCGCGAGATGCCTCATGAGAATTCGACGTGATACAAATAGAGACGGCGAGTTGATCAACATCTCTTCGCTGCTCGACGTGATGTTCATTCTCATCATCTTCTTCCTCGCGACAACGACCTTTCAGCAGGAGGAACGGGACCAGAAGGTCAACCTCCCGGATTCCACCGATGGCCAGACGACCTTGAGCGCATCCTCCTCGGTCATCGTCATCAACGTGCGGGACGACGGGACCTACCTGCTCGGAAACCGCGTCATGGAACTCCCGGACCTGCAGAAGGAGTTGATCGCCGCGGTCAAGAAAAGTGACCAGCAGAAGGTCCTGGTCCGCGGCGATCAGCACGCCCTGCACGGCATGGTCGCCGCCGCGATGCTCGCCTGCAAACGCTCGGGCATCCACGAGGCCCATATCGGCTACGAGCTCCCCCAGCAGTGAACAATCGTGAAACGAGCACTCATACGCTGTACCTGGATCGCCCTGGTCGCCTTGACCCTGGCCGCCCTGGCCTTCGTCTTCCACCCGAATAACTGGCAATACTATACGGACGGCATTTCCCTTCGCCAATCCGCCCGCGAGGCCGATGTCCGGATCGTGCTGTGGGAAGAGCCGGAGGAACTCGTCCATGACTTCAACACCTTGACCAACAACATCGAACCCGTCGTGTCCTCCGATGGCCGGATGATGGTTTTCGCCCGCGGCCGGGCAAAGAAGAATGCCGACCTGTACACGGCCAAGTGGGACGGGCGCAGGTGGAGCAAGCCGGAACCGATCGACGATATCAACACCCCCTTCGATGAACTGGGGCCGGAACTCAGCGATGACCTGACGCTGCTCTATTTTTATTCTGACCGTGAAGGCGGCCTGGGCAACTACGACATCTGGGTTTCCGCATGGGGTGGCAGTTACTGGGACAAGCCCGTCAACCTTGGCCCCGCTGTCAACTCGCCCTTCAACGAATACGACCCCGCACTCGCCCCGGGGGACGACCGGCTGTTCTTTTCTTCCAACCGCCCGCGGAATCTACCGGATGAGGCCATGACAAAGTCCTGGCCGGCGACCTTGCGTGAACTCGTTTCCCAGGCCGACTACGACATCTTCCGGGCACAGATCATGGCGGGTCAGGTCCTCACCAACCAGGGATCCCCCGGTACAAACGCGGTCGCCTATGCGGATTGGGATCCACGCAGCCTTGGCGGGGTCATTCCCGAATTCCATCCCGCCGAGCGCGTTGCCCTGCTCAATACCGGGCATGACGAGGGCCAGGTCGACTTCACCCGGCGAGGCGACTTTATTTATTTCAGCTCCAACCGGGAAGGCGGGCTGGGCGGCTTTGACATCTACCGCAGTAGAATTCTCGAGAGCCTCTTCGTCGAAGTTGAACGCGTGGGCCGCCCCATCAGCAGTACGGCAGACGACATGGACCCGGCCCTGTGGATGGAGGGACACAGCCTCGTGTTCAGTTCAAATCGAGCATCCGATACCGGCCTGGATTTTGTGCTCTACCAGAGCACCAGCCGCGAGGTCTTCGCCCGGTTTGAAAACGCCCGGCTCGCCGCACTCTGGGAATGGATCAAGGTCAACTGGTGGATCCTCCTGCTCATGGCACTGGGCCTGGCGGCCCTGTGGTGGCTAGCCAAACTCTTCATCGACCCCGCTAAACGCCAGTCCATGGATCTATTGACCAAGTGCGTCCTCGCCTCGGTGCTCCTGCACCTTATCCTGCTCTTCATGCTTAGCCTCTGGTTTCTAAGCCAGGTTATTGTCGAGTCTACCCGTGGCCCGATGGAACTCGCGGTGAACGATGCAGCCCTGGCGAAAGAGAAGGTCTCGCTTGCCCTGCGCGAGGAGGTCACCAAGCTGAAGTCCGCCCGCTCAGACGTACCCATGGAGCAGAAGATCGAGCGCATGGAACTGCCGGACTTCGAGCCGGCCAGGCAATTGACGGACCTGCATTTTGACACGCCGGTTCCCCACGACTTTGTCGTCGACTACCAACCCGTAAAGGAAAGCGAAGTCCCTGCGGAAACCCCGGATGCTCCGGATATCCAAACCGATCTCCCTGCTTTTGCCATGGAAGCCACGGCGGTCCGGATGGAAACGCCGGACAACAAACCGGTTGAGGCAACCCAAAGCAACCCCACCAAACAACCCGAGCAACTGGATCTCACGCGCATCGAGGAGCTTGCATCGACAAAGGAAGAGGCCCAATCCAGCGAAGCCGAGGTGCGTTTCGCACCGCCGGTGATCCCGGACACGACCAGCCGCTTTGAGCCGGATGCCACCGCACCGACGGTACCCATGATGGAGATCCCGGAGATTGACCTGCAAGGCGACCTTCCTGCGATGGAATTCGTCAACAACCCGGAACACATGGAGTCCCGTGAGCCGCAGCCCGTTCCAGAGCCAATGAAAAGCGCGGTCGCCGTTCAACCCCAGGCCCTTGAAGTGGCCTACACGCCCATTGAGGCCCTCGTGCAGGATATTGCTCAACCGGTGCCGCCAGCCCTTACCGTCACCCAGGTCGTCGCGCAAAGCACCCTTTCCAGCAGCATCTCCACCTCGGAACTCGTGGCCGATGCACCCCGTGCAGAGATCCCGTCCACCCAGCCCGTATTCGAAGCCCTGAAATTGTCGGAAGCCATGGCGGTCCGGATGGAAACGCCGGATAACAAACCCGTTGAAGCGAATCAAAGCAAGCCCGCCAAACAACCCGAGCAACTGGATCTCACGCGCATCGAGGAGCTTGCATCGACAAAGGAAGAGGCCCAATCCAGCGAAGCCGAGTTGAGTTTCGCACCGCCGGTGATCCCGGACACGATCACCCGCTTTGAGCCGGATGCCGCCGCACCGACGGTACCCATGATGGAGATCCCGGAGATTGACCTGCAAGGTGATCTCCCGACGATGGAGTTCGTCAACAACCCGGAACACATGGAGTCACGTGAGCCGCAGCCCGTGCCGGAGCCAATGAAAAGCGCGGTCGCCGTTCAACCCCAGGCCCTTGAAGTGGCCTACACGCCCATTGAGGCCCTCGTGCAGGATCTTGCTCAACCGGTCCCGCCAGCCCTTATCGTCACCCAGGTCGTCACGCAAAGCGCCCTTTCCAGCAGCACCTCCACCTCGGAACTCGTGGCCGATGCACCCCATGCAGAGATCCCGTCCACCCAACCCGTATTCGAAGCCCTGGAATTGGCCAGCGAACGCACACTCGAAGCCCCGGCAACAAGCGCGCAGACGGCACCGCAGGAAGAACAGGTTATCCACAAGGCGGAGACGGGCGAGCTGGAACCCCGGCCCCTCCTGCCATTCACCGAAAGTCCCCTCGCCTTGGATTCAGAGATCCGGTCGGCCCCCTTGCCGGTACCCGATCCGCTCAGTGGCACCCTGTTATCCCTGAAAGACGAGATTCCCGAGCCCCTGGATAGCGAAGGCGAAGAAACCGAGTGGGCTTCGGACTTGCCGGAGTTCGAACTGGGCGGATCCGTGAGCATGGAATCGAAACCGATGGAACACATGACCTACGCCTTGCGCGATCCGGCGCTGCGGGAAAACTTCATCGAGGAACTGGGCGGCAACGACCAGACCGAGGAGGCCATCAATCGCGCCCTGCAGTTCCTGGCCCAGGCCCAGGAAGCGAGTGGCCATTGGAATATCCATCGATGGGGGGGGGAGCAGGGGCATGATGTGGCCGCGACGGGATTGGCCCTGCTTTGCTTCATGGGGCATGGTGCCAAGCATACCGAGTCGGGTCCCTACCACGACGTAGCATCACGGGCGGTAAGGTGGCTGTGTGATCAACTGGATGACAAGGGCCGCTTCAAGGCCAAGGACATGTACGACCAGGGCATCGCGGGCATCGCCATCGCGGAAGCCTACGCCCTGACCAAGGACCCGGAACTGCTCCCCCACGTGGAGAACATGGTGGACTATATCATCCGCGCCCAGCACCCGAAGACGGGCGGATGGCGTTATCAACCCGGCGATCCGGGAGATACCTCCGTGGTCGGCTGGCAGGTCATGGCCCTGAAAAGCGCCCGACTCGGGGGGGTCAAGATCGAGGACGGGGTCCTCAAGCGTACTTCCCGGTGGCTCAAGCAGGTGGGCGGCGGGAAGCATGGCGGACACTACGGCTACGAAAGCAAGAGCCCGAAACCACCGATGGTTTCCGAGGGCATGTTCTGCCAGCAGCTACTCGGCATTCCGCCTTCCGACCGGAAAATGAAGGAAAGCGCCAAGTACCTCTCGGCCCATCTCCCGAACGCCCGCCAGAAGGATTATTACTACTGGTATTACGGCTGCCTCAGCCTCTACCAGCACCAGGGCCCCATCTGGAAGGAGTGGAACGAACGCATGCGGGAAATCCTGATCAACAGCCAGGACCGGGGCGGGAAGCATGGCGGCAGCTGGAATCCCACCGGAGACCCCCATGGGAACCGCATGGGCCGGATCGTATCGACCGCCCTCTCGACCCTGAGCCTGGAGGTGTATTACCGCTATCTGCCAATGTACTCGACGGGATACGGCAAAAACTAAGCCCCGGATACCGGGCATCAAGGATAGGCAGGCCTGCGGGACGCACACCCGGGCATCCCACGGCGTCAGTCACTTCCCGGCTTAGCCCCGAGTTCATCTCGCACCTGCATCAGCAGATTGCCCAGTCGATTCTGCCCTTCACCCCGCAGACCGATCGACCAGTATTTCTCCCGGTTGTCGTCAAAAGCCAAAGCTATGTTTCCGGTGTTCAAGAGCTTGCGGGCCAAGTCGGGATCCGCAAATTTCAAGCGGAGGGCTCGCAACATGATCTCATCCCGGACCTCGTGCCAGTCCGGGCGGACATGCCGGGCATTCGCCTGGGCCAGGAGTACCACCTTGCGGGGACGAGGCGCCTTGCGAATCTTCTCACGAAGTTCCGCGTGTTTATCGCCCAGGAACTAGTGCGCATGAACATAGTGTTCAACCGTCAACCACTCCACGCCCTCCTCGGTAAATCCGTGCAGGGCGGCGTTCGCAAATTCAAAGTTCGGTTTGCTTTCGAAACCAAAAATAAGAGTATCCGCCATGCCGCACCTTATCTCCGAAGATGCCCCAACCTTCAAGAATTATGTTTGCTTTGCCGGGCATCTAATAGGG
>JAYGFS010000119.1:0-5444 GCA_046581765.1 Verrucomicrobiota bacterium | reverse complement strand
GGGCTCCTGTCCTTCTCCGGGCTCCTGGCCTTCTCTGGGTTCCTGTCCCTTCCCGGGCTCCTGGCCTTCTCCGGGCTCCTGGCCTTCTCCGGGTTCCTGTCCCGGCCCGGGTTCCTGTCCCTGTCCGGGTTCCTGTCCCTGTCCGGGCTCCTGTCCTTCGCCGGGCTCCTGTCCTTCTGCTCGCTCTTCCGGGGGCTCGCCTTTCCCGGCTTCCGGGGTAGATTGACCAGGTTCAGCTTGCGGGCCGGGTTCGCCCGGTCCGGGCGGTGTACGGGCCTGCTGAATTTCCCGGTCCAGTTGCTCGATGACGTCATCCAATGTGTTTTTTGCCTGCCGCAAAGCCTTGGCCTCATCCCCCAGGACGGCTTCCGCGGCTTTTTCAATACCCTCCTTCAAATCCTGCACGGCCTGGTTGGCCTTGGCTATCGAGGCTTTAGCTTCATCTTCCCGGTTAAAGCGCAGGTAATCCTCAGCCCGGGCCATTTCGTTTTCGAGTTGGTTGCCGCGCGCTTCGCGCACGGTATCGTGCAGGCGTCGGGAGAGCAGCGGTTCGGCCGTTTCGGCTTCGCGACTGACTTCAATCATCTGCTTAACCAGGTCCTCCACATCGCTTCGTTGTTGCTTCAGCCGGTCGCCCAGTTGATTGTCCTCGTCTGGTGCATTATCCAGTCGCTTGGCTTGGGCCTCCCGGGCCTTGCGCGGTTGGCTTATCTCTTCATGCAGGAGAGCCTGTTCCGCGGCCAATTCGCGGGCCTCAGTGCGCATTTCCCGCATTTCCTCGTCGAAACGTCCGGCGGCCTGTTTGCGAAAGTCTTCCCTGAGCTCATCCAGTTTTTCCTGGGCGCGTGCTGAGCTGTTCACGGCATCGTCAAGCTGTTCATTTTCCATCTGCTCCTTGGTGGCCTGCACATCCTTGCGAATATCCTTGACCTCCTGCTTGGCCGCCGCCATCCGCTCACGATTCTCTTTCTTGTCCATGCGTTTAGCTAATTCATCCACGTCGCGAAGCAATTCCTGCTGCTGTTCTTCCAGGCGTTTAAGTTCGCGGCGCAGGCGTTCCTTTTCCGCTACATCCTGTGCCAGTTCCAGTGCGTGTTTGGTTTCTTTCAAGCGCTCTTTTATTTCGTCCTGCCGCCGGGCCAGCTCACGCAGCCGGTTGAGTACCTGCAGATTCTCCCGCTGTTCCTGTTCTTCCTGGGTTTGCGCTTCCTTCTTCGCCTGGTTCTCGGTCTCGTAGAGACGTTCCTGTTGCTTTAATTCCAACTCATTGATTTCCGGTCGCTCGCTCTGCTGGCTCTTGCTGCCTTTGCTTTTGCCCTGCTGCGCGCGCATGACTTGGTACTCGCGACCCCGCATGCGTATCAAGGCCTCGTAGGCAGCCTGTTCCTTTGCGATCACCGGGGTAAATACACGGGGATCCTGCGTGTTGATCAGGCGATCCAACTCGGCGACGCTTTGCTGCATATGCTGGATGGCCACTTCGAGGTGCTTGCGTATCTCCGCATCGTCCAGTGCATCGAGCAGTTCAGCCGACATATCGGCAAGGCCCTGTTGGGCCTGGTGAATGACCTGCAGATCATTGGTATGCCCGGGCAGATCGCCGTCGGTTTCGACGGCGCGCTTCAGGTTCCAGGTGGCTGAGATAATTTCCTTCTGTTGTTTCAGCAGTTCGTCGCTCTTGGGTTTCTCTGCGGCTTCGCTCTCGCCGGGTGGTGCCTGCATCTCGCGGAAGATCTCCTCAAAGTGGCGGATTTCTGCAAAATACAGGTCACTGGTCGTGCGGCGCCGTTTGCCGTTAGGGCCAAGGTCTTCCGCCCAGAGGTGATAAGCGATAAACTGGTTGGGTTGGGCCTTCAGGGTTTCCAATTCAAGCAGGTGACTGAAGGTCTTCCGCCCGGTCTGGGTTTCGCCTGGACCGAGCGTCACCTCCCGGCTATTCCCGGACAGGGTGTAGACCATGCCGTAATCCAGCAGTCCAATGTCATCGTATACCTCAGCCTCGACAAGGACTTCCTGCAGGGGGGAAACCGTCGTGTCCTTGCGCGGGAAAACAAATTTCATTTCCGGAGGCTGGTTGGGATGTACCTTTACCAGGAACTCAACGGGTTTGCGGTTTTCGCGTTTCCGGTCGTCGACCAGTTTAAGCGAATAGGTACGCGTCCGGTTCGGGGTGAAGGTGGCGTGGACCCTGCGTGGTTCGTCCGGATCAGCCGTCAGCACAACCTCATCCCCCTCGGCTGGAATCAAGCGAGCGCTTCGCACGGGCTTGTTCAGGGTGAAATGCAAGGTCACCTCGGATCGCTCGAGCACATTGACATAAAGCGTGTCCTTGATGCTTTCCTCCGCTTGTCCGGCGTACGCGGGTGGACGTATGGTCGCATCTGCGCGCTCGAGTTCAGGATACCGGAAGATGCTGGCGCTGAAGGTTTCACTGGACTGTCCATCGAAGAGGACGCGATAGATCATGGGCTGATTCACTTCCGGAATGATTCCGCCAAAGATCGGATCCTCCAGGTTCTTCTTCATCGCGAGGGGCTGCAGGTTGTTGACATTCGCTCCGGCCATCAATACGGCGTCCGGCGGGACCTTTCCGCTGAAGCGGGCACGGACCACCAGGCGGTCTCCGGCTTCCACCTCGACATCGCCCGGGCTGACCTCGACCGCATATGCGGGTGCCGCGGTTTCTCCAGGGGCCGTGGCCCCTACGGCCGGGGGGTGCACGGAAGATTCAATCAGTCCCTTGGCCAGCAACAGAAACACCAGGGCAAAGGTTGCGCCCGCCGTCCACTCCAGGCCACGTGCCCGCTTGAGCATGGTGTCTGAAACCGTGGCGATCCAGTTTTGCTGAACGGCCTTGTTGATGGCCTCTACGATGACGCGTTCCTGAAGGTAGTTGAAGCGATACGGGCCACCTTCCGGCGACTGCTCCATGGCCGTGATGAGCAGCGATTGCAATTCAGGATGCTCGGACTCAATGCGCCGCGCGATCGCATCGTAGTTGAGGGCCCGTTCGGCACAGAGTCGAGTGCCGATGAGCGCTGCGGCGATGGCGCCGCAGAACCAGGTGGCGGCACCGGTCCAGGTGACCCCCAGTGAGAACAAAGCTGCGCCAATGAGGGCCGCGACACCAAATACGATGGCGAGTACCCTGCGCTCGACCAGCTTGTGTTGCCGGACGGCGATAGGGAGCAGGTAGGGATCCAGGACGTGGGCTTTCATGCCGTGCTCTCCGCGGTTTGTGCGTTTCCGGTCGGGCGCACGCTGCGTCCCGCAATCCCGGTTTCAAGCAGTAAAGCAGCCCAGATACCGACGATCAACCATCGCCAGAGTTTTTGCTGATTCTCGACATCCTGTTTAGCTGCTGCGGCCCCGTGGGCCTCCTGGTTACCGCTTAGCTGTCCAAGGTTCGCCAGTTGTGTGCGCTCTTTCTGTGGCAGCACGCCAATCCGTGATTCAGTTGGGGGCAGGTTAACCGCAAAGGGAAGGCTCAATCCCGGGCCGAGGAAGTGATAAATGCCCGCCTCTTGGGTGTCCGTGAATGTCCGGAGTCCCTCCGGGAGGCTATACGTGTCCCCCTCCCGGCCCTGGACCCGGGTGATGCCTTCCGGGATGGGAACTGCCGAGCCGGTGGCAAACATGTTTACGTGACCGCTCAAGCCGCTCTGCGCGTATTCCAGCAGGGAGTACAGCAGGGCGACGAATCGGGAGGACAGGGATAATTGACTATCCGCCGGTTCCCAGCCTGCGCTGAGGATCACGAGATGCCCGGTGCCAATCGTCGCTTCGAGCAGGGCCGGATGCCGGCCGTCGAAACGCGCGAGCACCCGGGCACGCGTCCCCTCGATGATGCGATGATGCCAGAAATGAATGTTGCTGAAGTCGCCGAATTGTGGGTCGGAGAAGGCCTGGAGCAGGGCGTGTTTCAGGTCGAGGTGGCCCATGAGGGCGAACTCCTTGACCACAGCTTCGCGAATCGTAAGCGCTTCACCGGTCAGGCTGCGCAGCGCCTCGCCGGAATCTCCAGCGCTCACCATGTAAAGGACGGTTCCACCGGCCTCGAGAAAGTGCTGAATCAAGGAGGGGTCGGCCGGAGGCTCGGTGATGACGCAGAAGTCAATCGCCGACGGGTCGATCCCGCTCATCGGTTCCGTGCCACGACGGACGGTGATTACCGGGGTGAACACCCGTGTATCCAGCAGGGCGCGGCGGAGGAAATAGTAGGGCCGCTCGGCATCCTTTTCATCCCGGGTCCCGATGAAAAGTACATTGATCTGTTTCTCGACGACCGGTGCCAGGAACAGCCGGTTGTCGTAGTCGAGCGTATCCCCGGAAAGAACGAGCTCCTTGCCGGGGATACCGGTGAGGGTCTTGGGGGCTTGGAGGACCTTGCTTTGCCCGGCCGGGACCTCGATGGAAATCGCCTGCTCGGGCGTGTCGGACCAGGCCAGTTGAAAAACGGTCTGGTCAGCGCCGGCTTGATTGCGGATGCGAATCCAGGGCGCGGGCGTTTCTTCGGAGAGGTCGCTGCCGCCGATATCCTGCACCCATTGCAGGGAGGCGTTGTTTGCCGTGGCCGGTTCAATGGGTAGCAGGCGCACCTGGATGTGCTTCGGCCACTCGAAGGCATACAACTCGTCGAGCAACAGGCCTTCCTGCAGGTCACTGATGACAACAATTTCCTGGATGCCGGAGGAGGCCTGGTCGCGGGCGTGGTCCTCCACATGGTGAGCGGCCTTGACCAGGGCCTCACCCAGGTGGCTGCCTCCGCCGGTGGCCGGGGTGAATTTCTCCAGTCGTCGGATCGCGGCTGCATGCTGCACCTGGTTCCATTCATCAAAATCGATTATCGCCCTGGATCGATCACTGAATTGATAAGCAGCGGCACGATCGCCGGGCTTTAAGCCGCGTAGATCCGCGAGGAGAACTTCCCGTGCCCGGTCGATCTGGCCGGGTGCGCCCATGGATGCGCTGGTATCGACCAGGTAGAGGGATTGGCGGGTGCCCGCGTTCGCGACCTCGGTGGCTGCACTTTTCCACAGGGGACGCGCAAAGGCCAATGCGAGCAGCAACAGGGCCAGGCAACGGAGCGCGAGCAGAAGGAGTTGTTCGAGCCGGCTGCGCCGTTTGAGCCGGAGCGGGGCTTCGCGGAGAAACATGAGCGAGCTGAAGGATACCCGCTCCCTGGGCGTGCGGCGGGTCAAGTGCAGGACAATGGGCGCCGCGATGGCGGCAAAGCCGAGAAGATAGAGCGGGAAGAGCAAGCCCATGCACACACCATGCCGGTTAAATGCGGGTTGGGAAAGGGTTTATTCACGGTGCGGGGACGTGCCGCTATCCTGCGATCGGAAGGGCCTCAGGGGTCCTTTATCAGGCGATACATACGGGGAGCATTGCCGAGTTCCTCGTACACCGCATAATCATCCCCCTCGGTGAAGATGACCGGG
>JAYGFS010000211.1:0-11723 GCA_046581765.1 Verrucomicrobiota bacterium | reverse complement strand
GAGGGAGGCGATCGGCCCGTATCTCCGGAAGCTGCCCCGGTTAACCCTGTTAATGCCGGCCTCACGGATGCCGAGCACGCGAGGTCCCTCGATACCATCAAGCGGACGGTGGAGGAGATCCAGGGCCGCCAGGGAATTGCGCAGGATGAAGGAGTACAAGAGGCCATCAATGATTTGAATACCTTTCGCTTCCTCTGCGGGCTGGACTACCAGGTCGGCCTGGACGGGACCTACAACACCCAGGCCACGGCAGCGGCGAGCATTTGCAACGCATTGGGCCGCCTTTCCCACGCCCCGGAGAACCCCGGCTGGGACAAGGGGCGGTACCAGGTGGCACGGGAGGGTGCCGGGCACTGCAATCTGCAGGGCGGCGGGTCGGTGGATAGTTCCGTGCACGGCTACATGGATGACAGTGATGCGGGGAACATCACCGTGCTGGGGCATCGCCGCTGGTGCCTCAACCCGGGCATGGGGAAAACCGGCTTTGGATCCGACGGCCGCTACTCGGCCATGTGGAGCATGGATGATTCAAACCGGAAGGGTTCCAAGCTGCCCTTCGTGGCCTTTCCGGCACCGGGCTACATGCCCACCGACTACTTTGAGGAGCACTACGCATGGTCGGTTAGCCTGCAGGAAAACGCGTACAAGTATCCCGACTCCCTGGCTGCGGAGAACGTGAAAGTATACCAGGTCCGCTGGAATGAAACGCGCCCACGCCCGGGTGAGCAACCGCTCAGGCTTTCCTTCTTCAACCTCAACCGCGACGGCTACGGTATTCCCTGCTGCATTATCTTCAAGCCGGAAGGCGTCGAGGTCGAGCACCGCCACCGCTACTGGGTCGTCATCGACGGGATCGAGAAGAGGAACGGGATCAACACCCGGATCGAGTACCTCGTCGACTTTATCCGCATCTAGGGGCCCGCTTCGACGGACATGAAAAGGCCTGCTACACCCGCGTGGTCCCCATCCCTACAGCGAGGATCTCCAGGCGTCGTAGAGCTGCTGGAGTGCCGTCCGGATAGCGGGTTCGTCAGCCGAGCGGTCATTGAATTCCCCGGGATCGTCCGCACGTTTAAACCGGGCAACCTGTCCCGGGGACATCGGGGTGGCCACTCATACGCTCGGCCATGGGGATAATCCAGCTGGTGATATCCCCGCTGAAGCCATGGCTGACCCGGGTGATGCCGCCGGCCAAAACCACCTGGCCGGAAAGAAGAAGCCCGAGCATGTGGCCGATAGGGGTGCCGCCGGG
Organism: Verrucomicrobiota bacterium; assembly: GCA_046581765.1. Taxonomy (GTDB): domain Bacteria; phylum Verrucomicrobiota; class Kiritimatiellia; order SS1-B-03-39; family UBA6053; genus JAPYUI01. The sequence goes on along the minus strand of JAYGFS010000211.1, from coordinate 10,471 downwards.
AGCCTGCTCAAGGCATGTTGGGATTGCCGGTTCACGAGGGTGTATCGAAAACCGGTAAACGCATCGGGCCAACTTCCATGCAGGGAAAATCGATTTTTCGAGGGAAGTGCATCGTGTACGTTTTAGTGCCCGGACCATCCCGGGTTCGCGGCGCATACGGACCACGGGTCATCCGCTCGCAGGAAGCGCCGTTCTTCGGAAAAAATGTTTCGTAGGGGTCGAGTGCCTCTGCTAGTCTCCACCATGCAGCGATTCTCAAAGAAGGGCCTGCTCCTTTCCGGATTCTTCCTTTTCTCCATGTTCATGGGGGCGGGACCGGGCCTCTATATCGCGGCCGTCCGGCCGGTGACGGTGGGGCCTTTCCCGGGCTTTTACCTGTGGACCATTTCCTGGTTTTTCGTCCTCGCGGGCATCGTTGTATACGCATCGGCCACGCTGTGGTCGAAAGAAGACGAGGAGGACTGAGGTGTCCATCCCGGTCATCGTGCTCCTGGTCTATGGCCTCGCGCTGGTGGGGATCTGCTGGTTCGGCTACCGGCGCGGGAAGATGACCGAGGAGGATTATTACCTTGCGGGCCGGGGGCAGGGGGTTGTCGTGACCACCCTGACCATTATGGCCACCTTCTTCTCAAGCGCAGCCTTGCTGGGCATTCCCGGGCTCATCTACAAGGACGGGCTCGGCTTTTTGCCCTTTGCGTTGAACCTTCCCCTGTCTGGGGCGGCGATCTACCTCCTCGGCAGTCGCATCTCGCGCATCGGGCGCCGTCGCGGCTACGTCACCCCGGGTGACATGGTGGCGGACTATTACGGCGGTTCCTCGACCATTCGGATCCTGGTCGCGTTGATCGGTTTCCTGTACGTCCTGCCGTATATTGTCATGCAGATCAAGGCGGGTGGCTACCTCGCCCAGCGGATGTTCCCGGATGCCGGTACGCTTCACTTCCTGGGTTCCCCGTACAGCATGTTCGATGTCGGAATCACCGTGCTCTCCCTTATCACGATGCTGTACGTGCTGGTCGGTGGCATGCGCTCCGTGGCCTGGTCGGATGTCCTGCAGGGTGTCCTGCTCCTCACGGGCATGTTGCTTGCAGGTATCGCCACCGTGTGTGCCATGGGGGGCATCGGGTCCTTTTTCCGGCAGGTATCCGACTTGCCGCCCGAGGCCCTGACGATTCCCGGGCCTTCCGGGAAATGGACGCCCTGGAAATTGCTCACGATTTGTCTCTTTGCCTCGCTCGCCACGATGATTCAACCCGGCCAGTGGATGCGGTATTACGCCGCGCGCTCCACGAATACCCTGCGGAAAAGCGCGGTGATTTTCTCGACCGTCCTGCCCTTTTGCTTTCTCTTCGGGGTCATGCTGGTGGGGATCGGGGGTCGCGTGCTCTATCCCCCCGCGGTCACGGATGCGGGGATCATGCCGCATGAAATGGTGGGGTCGAAGACCAGTGAGGTGGACCAGGTCGTGATCGTGATGGTCCAGGAGCACCTGCCGGCCCTGCTGGGACCCCTTGGCGTGGTGGTCGTCTCGATTATTCTCGTCGCGATTCTTGCCGCGTCCATGAGCACGGCCGACAGCAACCTGCATGCCTTGAGCGCGGTGTTGACCCGCGATGTGTACGACCGTTTTATCCGCCCGGAAGCATCTGAACAGGAGCGGGCGTGGGTGGGCCGCAGCGTGATCGTGGTGGTTACCTTGTTGGCGCTCTGGCTGGTCAAGGTCGGCGCTTCCAATCCGAGTTTCAAGCCCCTGGAGCTGATCGCCACCCTTTCCTTTGTGGCCATGGCCTTCTCCTGCCAGCTTTTGCCCGCGACCCTCGATATGCTGTTCATCGGCAGGAGTAGCCGTGCCGGGGCCGTGGCCGGCATGACCAGTGGCATCTTCATTGTGCTCCTGTTTACCCCCTTTAGCGCCCTCTTTGGTGAGTCGATGGGGGCCTCGATCGACGAGTTGACCGGCACCTTGAAAAACCTCTTCGATATCGGCTTCTGCGGCTTTGTCGTGAACGCCTCCGTGATGGTCGTGGTCAGCCGATACTCGAAACCGGTGGATGTCGAGCGGGCAGAAGCCTTTCGGCGGGACATGCAGGCCTAGGCAGGTTCGCGGGACTTGATCGCCCCGCGGCTACAGGGTTCCGGTCGTTTCCGGGCCATCCACCAGGAGCAGGTAGGCATTCAACTCCCCGGCCTTGGCCGCCTGTCCGGCCCCGGTGTAATCGGAAATCAAGTTCCGCAGCATGCGGGACAAGGCGTTGCGATGGGTGTCGGGAACCAGGTCCTTTTCCGGGTCGAGCGGGTGGCTGATCTGTTTCACCTCCGCCGGTATCACCACCGTCCAGTCGCCGAAGGGATCGATGATCAGGTCCGTCTGCTTTCCGGGGGCGTCATATTGAATCATGTACCGGCCGGGAACCCCCAGGCCGACGATCGGCACATCCAGGCGCCGGGCGACGAGGATGGCGATGTGTGATAAAACAATGGGCAGGCCCTTGTGCGACTCAAGGACCCATCCCAGCGAACTGTTCTGGGGCTTGTCGTAGTCGTCGACATTACCCTGCAGGCCATTCTCCACCTTCAGTACGTGGACCAGTGCAGCGACCAGGGTCGGTGGGTCGGCCTGCTCCGGTGCCAGGTTGCCCAGGCGTTTGCGAACCTGTGCAGCCATCGTGTCCAGTCTGCGCGCCACTGCTTTTCCGTCGGCCATGGGGTCCAGTATGCGCGAGATCAAGGCCATGCCCGCCTCGAGGTCAATGTCCGCGTCCCGTTTTGCCGAGAGGATATCGGCAAAGCCCATGCGGAGCGCCCGGTGCTGAATGTCGGCAAGCAGTCGCTCGATGCGGTACCCCTGTTCACGCGAGCTGCCCTCGCTCGCTTCCACCAGGGCAGGCAGGGCGGGTAATCCGATCTCCAGCAAGCGCGCCTGGGCGCGTTGGCGCAGGGTAAAGCTCCTGTGGTCCAGCCGGGAAATTAACCGGTCGATGTCGGTCCGGGTTACGGTTTCCGCCACCGCCAGGGCGGGCAGGGCCAGCAGGCAGAGCGCAAGCGGCCAGGTTTTCCAGCAGCGTCTCGGCTTCACCTCAGTCACCGGCTTTCCGCAGCGCGAAGATTCGGGACTCGGCCGCTTCGATCTGCGGGATGATCGCGTTGACCTCCAGTGGAAACCAGCGGGGTTTCCCCGGGCGATGGTCCTTGCTGCTGGGGACCTGCTGGCGGTTTCCATAAAGGAAGGCCCAATTGGAGGGCCGCCAGTGACGTTTCCACAACAGGTTCTTTTCCTGGATATGCCTTTGCAGGACAGCGGCATGGGCCGGTGCCACGGCTGCGGGTTCGCCCAGCAGTTGCCGGGTGACCGCAGCCGCCCATTTTGCGTGCCCCCCCGGTGTGAGCTGGATGCCGTCGGTCGTGATGCCATCGGTGTCGAAGCGGCTGAGGTCAACCGTGAGCAAGCCCCGTCTTTTGCCGAGCTGGATGATCGCCTCGGCATAGGCCCTGACCGTTTCATTGAGGGGTGTCAGCCGGGGTATATGCGGCTGGTCGATTACCGTGGCGAAAGGGTAGGGCGTGATGAGCACGATCTTCCGGGTCCGGGTTTGAACCTGGTCGAGCACCTCCTCGTAGGCCTGGATAAACGCGGGCAAGCGCTCGATGCCCTCCAGCACCTCCATCTGGCCAAAAGCCGCGACCACCACGCTGGCTTGAATCCGCTGCAACATCTCGGCCTGGGAGCCAAAGTTGCGGGGTCGCTGGCGAAGATAAACGGTGTCTGCCTGCCAGGCCAGGTCACGGAAATAGACGGGCAGGTCGCCGGCCGCCTGGGTGAGAAGGGTTTCCAGTGCACCCGATGCCATTTGCTTTACCATGATGGATCCGCCGATAAAGGCGACCACCTCGTTTTCATCCAGCGAGAAGCCCTTGCTGAATTTCCCGGTCGTTGTTTCGCTTGCCGGGGAGAGGGCCTGGGGCTTCGCGGTATCCCTGAGTGCGGCCAGCGTGGCTCCCGGCGCAAAATGCCAGGGGCTTGCCAGGGAGACCCTTTTTGAACCCAGTTGCAGCGCCACGTGTTCCGCCTTTCCGGCCATCCCTCCCGGCGAGCCATGATCCATCACCCGCACGGCGATGGTGTTCGTGCCCGGCCGTAAAAGGCCTGCCGGAATGGCATAATTCCGCACCGTGTAATGGTGACCGGGTTCTTCATAGCCACCCACCCGCGTACCGTTCACCCAGGTCACGTCCATGTCGTCGATTTGGCCGAGATGGAGCCGGGCCTTCATCCCGGCCTGGGCCGGGCTGAGATCGATGGTTTTGCGGAACCAGACGACCCCATCGTAGCCCGGCAAGCCTGCCTGCTCGAAGTGGCCGGGGATGTTCATCGTCTTCCATTTGCGGTGATCGAAACCCGGCTTGGCCCAGGCCTCGCCCTGCGATCCCGGGTCCCTTTCCGCGATCAACTTTTTCCAGTCCGGGGCCGCGGTGGTGGCGGTCGATGCTTCACCGCGCGCGCGGATGCGGGGGCTTGGCGTGCTGCGCGTCCCGGTTTTTGGGCCGGAGCCGTTGTTCAGCCTGGCCGCCAGTTCCTTGGCATCGAGGCCCGCCAGTGCCACCGGTGGATTGTGCGTAAGGGTTGGGTTGCGGTAGGCGACGTGCTGGGGCGGCCCGCCATGGACCTGGAGTGCTATCTTGCCCGACAGTTCGCCATCCGGGTCTTCCAGGGCCACGCAGAGGGTCCCGTTGATAGCCGTCCAGATCCGGTGCCCGACGGCGAGGATCTCGTAGCGGTTCCAGTCGCCGGGCTTGACCGCGCCAGTCGCGTTGTTGTTCCAGTCCAGCTTGCCGCGACCGTGTTCGTGGTAAAGCTTGCCCCATACACCGGCACCGACGTCGGCCTGGTAGCCAAGGGCCTGGCCGGAGGCATTGGCTTTCTTGGAGCGAAACTGGATGCCTGCGTTACAATGGTCCGGGGTCAGCTTGACGTCGAGCGCCAGGTAAAAGTCCTGCACTTCGCCGTCGGCCCAGAGAAACTTGTTTCCCGGTACCTTGACCTCGGAATGCCCAACGATGGCACCGTCCACGACCGACCAGTATCGCATCTCCGCAGCCGACCAGCCCGCGAGGTCCTTGCGGTTGAAAAACGAAACGTCACGTTGCGGTCGTGGAACCCAGCCGCCCGGTTGGTAGGTGGCGGTCTCCTGGGTGTCGGCGTACCAGGCCTTGAGCTGCTTGAGCATGGCGGCGGCCCGCTTGGGTTCCTTTGCCGCCAGGTTGTTTTCCTCGCCGAGGTCCTTGTCCAGGCGGAACAGCTCGATTCGTTCGTTGGCGAAGGTGCCGGGCTTGGCCTTCGGGTGTTGCACGACCAGTTTCCATGGGCCGTCGCGAAGAGCCTCGCTGCGGGCGCCGTTATTGGAAAGCGAGCCCCAGTAGAGGGCCCGGACGGGCAAAACCTTTTGCTCGAAGAGGACGGGCGACAAGTCGATCCCGTCGAGGGCGCGATGCTTCGGTTTTTCTATACCGGCCACCGAGAGGATGGTCGGCATGACGTCGAGGGTGATGGACAAGGCATCGGTCGAGGTGCCGGGCTTGATTTTGCCTGGCCACCAGGCGATCGCCGGCACGCGGGTGCCGCCCTCGTAGACGGAGCCCTTGTGGCCGCGATGGCTCGGGTGTCCGGTGGCCGTTTTCGGGGCATCCCCGTTGTCGGAAAAGAAAAGGAACAAGGTATTCTTCTCGAGTCCCAGTTCCACCAGCTTGGCCCGGACCTGCTCAACTCCCTTGTCCATCTCGAGGATCATCTGCTTCATGGCCTCGGCGTGCGGAGTGATTCGCTTCTGCGCTCCCGTCCCGCGCTGAACGGGATCGTTGGGGCCCTGGACGGGGGAATGGGGCGACTCGTGCGCCACGTAGAGGCAGAAGGGCTTGTCCTTGTTCTGCACGATGAATTCCAGGGCGTACGTGTTGATGAGGTGGGTGGTATAACCCTTTTCCGGGGTCTCCTTGCGCCCGTGCCACCAGTCGTGCTTCATGTGGTCGCCCCAGTGGTTGATATAGTCGATGTTTCCGCTGTGGTAGCCCTTGAAGTAATCGAAGCCATGGTTCTGCGGATGGTATTCCGGGTTCTCGCCCGCGTAGCCGAGATGCCATTTACCCACCACGCCGGTGACGTAACCGGCCTCCTTGAACAGCTCGGCGAAGGTGATCTCGGACTTGTGCAAGCCCTTGCGGTGTTCGGGATGGTCGGCGCGCGGATGAATGACGGCCTCGACCCCCACCCGCTGCTGGTAACGGCCGGTAAGCAAAGCGGCCCGGGTGGGGGAACACACCGTGCCACTGCTATGGAAGTCGGTGAAAAGCATACCCTCGCGAGCCAGGCGATCCATGCCCGGTGTCTGGTAATGAGGGTTCCCATAGGGAGCGATACTCGGCCCCGCATAGCCCATGTCGTCCACCATCATGACCACGACGTTGGGGCGCGTTTCAGCGGGACGCTGTGCCGGTGCGTGTATGCTACATGCGAGACCTCCCATGAGGAGGATGGCCAAGAGGTGTTTCATCCGGGTACATGTTAGCAACTTGTCGTTTAGTAGACAAGCGTTCGTGTTTCCCGGGGCAGGATGCTCCATGTGACCTCCCCCAGGGGGGTGGTGGCCATGATTACTTCTTGCGGGCACGGGACTTGAACGCGGGGAGGGGCTGGCCACGGGGTAGGGATCGCGGTGGGGGAGCAGGGTGTCGCCCTGCGCCCCGGTCCAACGGGCGAGCTCCGCCATCAGGGTCATCAGCTTGGCCCGGTACTCCGGGTTGCCCGCGAGGTTGTTCAATTCCAGGGGATCCTTTTCCAGGTCGACGAGTTCAAATTCCGGGCGGGTGTAGTAGCGCTTGATGAAGGCCCGCGCGAGCAGGGAAAGGGATGGAAGATGCTTGATGCGTTTTTGCCCAGGATGGCTGTTCCGCATCGGCCTGCGCATGGATCAGCGAATGCCCCGGAACTTTTTCAGGAAGGCCCGGGTGGTGGGTTCGCCGTCCCCGGCGGAGGTGAGGATCTTGCCATCGGCCTCGACATCCTGCCCGGTATACTGGCCGTGTAACTCCCCCACCTTGATGGACAGGTCGCGACGGGTGGTGATCTTTTTTTCCTGCAGTCGCCCCCCTGCGGCGGGGATCACCAATGCGGCGGCCCCTTCGGCAGCGATCACTAGATTGGCCTCGGTAGCCGCCTTGACCAGTTCCAGGACCTGGCGATTCTCATGGAATGTTTCGGCGCCTTCCCCCTCGACGAACAGTATGCGATCCACGTCATCGATATGGATCTTTTCGAGGGGCAGGGGCGCCTGCAGGCCATCCGGAATCCTTGCCGCGGTTTCCCCCTGGACCGATGCCAGGGTGACTTTCGCGCCATCGGCCGCCAATTCGCGAACGATACGTTCCAGTTGCTCCGGTTGACCTGGGGGCAGCATCACCAGCACGCGCTCATCCTTGAGATTGTAGTAGGGCCTGAGGGCGGTGGAGAAGGAATACGATCCACGCGCAATGGTGAGGTCGATGGCTTTCAAGCCCGCGCGCAGGTGGGTGATCAGTGCCGCTTCCAGGGCCTCAGGAGAACTGACGCGCGTGCCCTCAACCGCGGTAATAATATCCTTGCTGGCCAGGCCCGCGCGCTGGGCCGCGCTGGAGGGATCCGAGTTGCTGACCAGGGCGCCGCTTACGTCGCTGATATTATAGGTGAGGCGGTGCATGTCAACGAGGGGCTTGTACGCCAGCCCGAGCGCATCGATACGCGAGGTGATGATCTCGCCCTTGAAGCGTCGGGTACTCATCAGCGGGTCCGCCTCGACAAGTTTCGTCTCGATCCGGTGTTTGCTGGGTTTCCCGGGTGCACCCCGGAGCACGGTGAACGCGATGGGGCTTTCCGGTTCGCGGACGGTGAGGTCCCAGTTCAATTCGAGCATTTCTGCACGGTTTTGGGCCGATACCGGGCTCCCGTCGATCTCAACGATGACATCACCCGCACGAAGGCCCGCCTCGTGCGCGGGGCTGCCCTCTTTTGCATAGTGGACGAGTACGCCTTTCTCGATGCCCAGGGCCTGTTGCATTTCGTCGTACAGCTCGCCGGCAAAAAAGGTGGGCAGATCCGCGCGTATGAATCGGCCGTGCTTGAGAAAATGATCCTTCATCACCAGCGCGTAGTTGATGGGGATGGTGAATCCCAGGTTGTTGGCGCCCCGCGAGGCATAGGTGTTCAACCCGAGTACCCGGCCCCGGCTGTCGAACAAGGGTCCGCCACTGTTGCCGGGATTGATCGCCGCATCCGTCTGGAGCACCTTGGTAAAGGTGTCGAGGTCGGTGCGGTCCACGTTGCTCAGGATGCCGCGCGAGAAGGTGCGCTTGAGTCCATGGGGGGTGCCAACCGCAAAGCAGGGTTGGCCGATCTGGGCCAGGCGGACATCCGCGAACTCCACCGGAACCAACGCGTTTCGCGGCTGGATCTTCAGCAGGGCCACATCCGGGTTCAGGCTGAAGCCGATGACCTTTGCCGCGTATTTGGTTTCGTCATTCAGTACGACGGTGATGGCCTTGGCGGATTCGGTCGGGTCATCCCCGTTGCTGCCCACGACGACATGTCCATTGCTGAGGATATAGCCGTCCTTGCTGATGATGAAACCACTGCCGGTGGCCCGCTCGTGATGAATCGCGACCACGGAGGGATCGACTTTCTTTACTACCGCTTCGGAGATATCCCCGGCACTGCTCGCTTCCTGGGCCTGGCTGATGCAGGGGAGCGTGCACATAAAAATATGGACGATCACGCTGCTGCGGATCATTTCTTTTCTCCCAGGGAAAGGTTGAGGGCCGCGAAACCGGTGACCCGTCCCCGGGTGTAGGCGACGAGCACGACGGAAGGCTGCTCGGCCTGGATCTTATCCATGGCGGCGCTGAACGCATCGAGATCCGGCGTGGCGACGCCGGCAATACCGGTGATGACATCGCCCTTCGAGAGCAGCGCACCCCCGCTGCCCATGGCCGCAGGGCTGCCTTTCTCGATTTCATTTACGTAAACGCCCCGCTCGGTGGAAAGCTTATCGCTCACCACGAGCGCGGGATCGATATTGCGGACGTCCACCCCGAGAGCCTTGACGCGCAGCGCACTTGGTTCCGGTGCTTTCCCGAAGGTGCCGCTGAGCAAGGTCTGTTCCCGGTTGCGTATGACGGTGACCTTGAAGGCTTTTCCTTCACGGGCACGAAGGACTTTCATGAAGTACTCGGTGGCTTTCTTTCCACTGAAACGAAGCTCTTTCCCGTTGACCGCCACAATGAGGTCCCCCGCCTGCAGGCCCGCTCGCTCGGCGGGGCTATTCCGGATGACATGGTTAATGAGGATGCCCCCCCGGGGCAGGCTATACTTGCGAGCGTAATCCTGGTTCACCGGTGCGTGCAGGACCCCCAGCCATCCCTGGTCATCCTCCTCCGCTTCACCCTGCGTGTCGGCCTGCTCATCTTTCACCCGGGCGAGCAGTTCCTGCAGTTCGTCGGCGAGATCGGTCATCGCCAGGGCCTTGTTGATGGTCACGGCCACGCCGGAAAGCTGGCCGTCGATGTTCATGACCGGTGCACCGGTCATGAGGCGTGAACCGTTCAGCAGGTAGGTGGTGAATTGACTTTCTTCCACGCCCGAACAGAATCCGATATCCCGGGTCTTCGCGAAATCACGACTCTCGCCCGAGGGGCTCAGGGAGACGCTCCACGCCCCTGGAACGAGGGTGCCCAGGGCGTTGAAATCAATGGGTCGAAGGGCCTGGTCCGTGTCTATTTTCAGGATGCTCAGGCCGAGTTCCTTTTCTGTCTTGACCAGGTGAGCTGCGTATTCCTCGTCACCAATCCAGACCGTCGCCCGGATCAAGGTATCGGCTTTCAGGGCGGTTGCTACCAGCAGGTGGCCTTGCTCATCCAGCACGAGGCCGGCGTAGGTCTTGTTGCGCCCGCCGCTCCCGCCCGTGGTGAAGGTTCCGCCCCCAAGGGTGATGGTCCGGGTGTTCGATGAACCGGAGGTTTGCAGCTCAATGTACGCGACGGATGGCTCTATTTCCCTGGAGGCTTCGGTGACGGCCGCCTGCATGGTCTCGAACACGGCTCGCCCCTGGCGCACCTTGGGATCGGTAGCGCTTGACGGGTCGGGTGTTATGCAACCCGTCAGCAGGCCGGCCAGGGGTATGAGTGATAAGTATGCTTTCACGGATTTCCTTTATTTAAACCGGGATGCGAGGTGGGAGGATGCAGGGCTTTCCGGCAAATTGCCACCTAATTGTGAGGCTTAGCGTACATGATCCATCCCCCCTTCGGCGAGGGCCCCTCGCCCTCTCGCCGTGACCCGCATGAAGGTACCGATAAACCGCTGGACCCGGGTGCCCGGCTATAATTCGCGAATCCGTACATTGCGGAAGAAGTGCGTGTCACCCTTCCCGTGATGCTGGAGAGCCACCTG
>JAYGFS010000657.1:0-6425 GCA_046581765.1 Verrucomicrobiota bacterium | reverse complement strand
CTCAGCTTCTCTGCGAGTTCCCGCTTTTCCTTCAGGAGTTTTTCCGCCTCGCGCTTGTTGAGCTCGGTGATGTTGTCTGCTATTTCCTTATCGTCTTTTTCCTTGGGCTCGTCCTTCTTCCCTTCTTCTTCGGCGTCCTCTTTGCGCAGTTTTTTGCTGACCACGCGGCTTACGTATTCGTGTTTGATCTTCTTGCGCCAGATGTTGTCCTGCTCGGCCTGATCTTCCGGCCAGGGTTCGTCCTTGCGCTTCCAGAGGTACTTCTCGTCTTTCCCGGTATCGAAGCCTTTTTCCAGGATTGTTCCGACAAAGTCTACCCGGTCATGAACGCGTTTCTTGAAGACATCAAAAACCTGGTAGGCAAAGTCGAGATTGCCTTCTTTTACCTCATCATCGACGGTGGTGATGTGGGATTCGAATCCGTCGATATCCGACTGGAGGAAGATGGTGTGGTCGTAATCCAGGGAGGAAAGGTACTGTTCGAAGGCAATCGCGGCTTTTTCATCCCCCAGTTGGGCCCGGCTCATATGGAATTTCGGGAGCAACGTGGTGAGGGTTTCGGCAATCTTCGGGTAGTGCACACCCGGTTGAATCGTGCTTGGTTTGGCAAGTGAAGCCGTTTGTGGGTCTTTTGGGTTCTTGTCTTCCCCCAAGGCCAGCAGCACGTAAAGGGCGGCGATGGTGCCTACAAGCAAAAGCCTGATCTTCATAAATAGATTCCTGGTATGTGGTTATAAGGCAAAACCATAATCGAGTTGGACAATATAACCGCTCAGGCCGTTCAATGTCAGCATTTATTTGCGGCCACGCACCAGCCACTATCTTGCTCGTGTAAATCACCCATAAATTACAAACAAAAGCGGGGCTTCTCGACCCCGCTTTCGTACGTATTTATTGTTTATTTCCTTTGTTTGTTGATGAATCCGTCAACTGGTCGACTCGATCTTGATTTTTCGTCGCGGTCTTTCGGTCCTGAGCGGGATTTCCAGTTGCAGCAGGCCGTTTTTGAACGAGGCTTGGATCCCGTCGCGATTCATCTGCTGTCCGAGGCGGAAGCTGCGCTGGTACCGGCCGGGCCGGAATTCCTGGTGGCGCTGGCCCGTGGTATGGTAGAGGCCGGTATCCGTGTCGCCCCTGAGGGCCAGGATGTCGTTGTCCAGGGCCACGCTGAGCGTGGTTTCGTCCACCCCCGGCATCTCCGCGTTGAGGTAGATCGCGGCATCCGTGCGGTAGATGTCAACCACGGGTTGGTAGGTGCGCAGGTCCGTCTTCTGCTCGCAAACAGCGATGTTTTCCGTCTTGGCTTTGGTGTGTTCCATTTGGTTTATCTCCTTATTAATTTACACGCTCAGGACGTGATTTCGATCTTGCGGCTGCGGCGCTCGCTCGTCCGGGGGAGGGCGATTTCCAGTACACCCCTGCGGTAGCTGGCGGACAGGTTTTCCGTGTCCACGTCCCAGAGCAGTCGTACCCGGCGCTCAAAGTTACCCGTCCGGCGCTCCTTGAGCAGCCACTCCGCGTGTTCGTCCACGCTTTCCGCTTTCCGCTTGCCCGTGATGATGAGCACGCCCTCGTGAACCTCCACCTCGAGGTCTTTCACGTCTATCCCCGGAATTTCGAGCGAGACCTTCACCTCGTTCTCGGTTTGTACCACGTTGAGCGGCGGGTGGACCTCGCCCGGTTCGCTTGGATCGAGCAGGCGGTCGAATTCCTGGACGAGCCGGGTGAAAGGTTCCATGGGTGACCAGTCTGCCTGGTCAAAGAGTCGAGATAATGTATTCATGGTGTGTCTCCAGTTGTTCTGTTGTTACAATTTGTTTCCCCATTTATGTATAGCACTACTTGTGCCAATTTTTATAAAATAACATAAGATGTTGTATACTAATGAGTTATAAAATATATTGTGTTTTTAAAATGTGACAAAATGACTCATAACCAGTTTTTATACAGGTACGTGTGTGTAAAAATGTCTCTATTAATGGGGTGATCTTCCGTACTTTTGGCTGCAAGCGGTAGCCTGCCCGTCACCGAGGCAATCCTGAGCGGATCATTCTTTACCCGGGCGTCCAGCCAACGCTTGTTCCGCCCGGTCCTTCTCTGTTAGGCAAGGCTGCATGAGTCGCATACTTGGAATAGGTTCGGTCACGGTGGACCAAGTCTCGGTCATGGACGGGCTTCCCGAGCCGGACCGCAAGCAGGAGGCGGTACAAACGTGGCACCAGGTAGGTGGTCCGGTGCCGGTGGCCCTGGTGCAGGCGATGCGTTTCGGGCATACGGCGACCTTCATGGGGAAATGGGCGGCGGACATGAACGGGGGCTTGATCGACGCGGATTTTGCGCGCGAAGGCCTGGCCCTGCATCCGGCCTGTCAGCAGGCGAGGGGTCGGACCGGGCAGGCTTCGGTCTGGGTGGATGTGCGGACCGCTTCGCGGTCCATCGCTTACACGCGGACCGATGTACCCCCCTTTACGCCGACCGACCTTGATGTGCTCGACCTCGCGTCGTTTGACCTGTTGCACCTGGATGGCTGGGCGGGAGAGACCGCGGTAGCCGCGGCTGAACAGGTGCAGGCAGCGGGTGGGCGGGTTGTGCTCGATGCCGGATCCTGGAAGCCGTATATGGATGTGTTGTTTCCGCTCGTGGACCTGGTGATCTGCTCCCGGCAGTTTTTTGAACCGCTTAGCGGGCATGATGACTGCGGATTGGCCGGTTCGGCCCTGCTGGAGCGGGGGGCCTCGGCACTTATCCTGACGCTCGGCCAAGCGGGCTGCGTGTTCATGGACGGGTCACGTACCCTGCATCAGGCGGGATTTAAGGTGGAGGCCCTTGATACCACCGGTGCGGGCGACGTGTTCAGCGGGGCGGTCCTCCACGCGCTGGCGGAGTTGATGGCCTGGCCCGAGCTCCTGCGTTTCGCCTGTGCGGCGGCGGCACACAAATGCCGGGCGAACGGGAACCGTGATGCCTTGCCTTCCTTGGTGGATATGGGCTCCTCAAGCGGTTAGGCGTGACAAACGCTTTCGCAGTTCGCTATCCTGGCTGCCTATGAAAGACGGTATCACCCCGGCATTTCTCGCACGTATTCCCAAGACGGACCTGCACGTCCACCTGGATGGATCCTTGCGTATTTCCACCCTGATCGAACTGGCAAAAGAGGCGAAGGTGGACTTGCCGAGCTATGAGGAAAGCGGCTTGCGCGAAAGGGTTTTCAAGGAGAATTACAACGATCTTCCCGAATACCTTGCGGGCTTCGCCTACACCTGCGCGGTCATGCAGACACCTGAGAACGTGGAACGGGTTGCCTATGAGATCGCCATCGACAACCTGGAGGAAAACGTACGCTACCTCGAGGTCCGCTTCGGCCCGCAGTTGCACATCCGTGAAGGCTTCACCATGCGGGAAGTTCTCCTCGCGGTTCACCGGGGATTAAACCGGGCGAAGCAGGAACACAATTTGAAGGCGGAGGTCCAGTCCGGGGCGGATTTACCTTTCGAATACGGCATCATCGTCTGCGCGCTGCGCTGGTTTAACCCGCACATGTCGAGCTATTACCATGACCTCTTTCACGTGATGAAATATGCCCGGCCCAAAACCATTTTCGCAACCGCTTCCCTCGAGCTGGCCCGGGCCTCGGTCGCCCTGCGGGACCGGGAAGGGCTGCCCATCGTCGGTTTCGACCTCGCCGGGGCCGAATCGGGCAACCCGGCCGGGGATCATGAAGAAGCCTTCCAGTATGCGCACCGGAATTTTATCAAGAAGACCGTGCATGCCGGTGAGGCCTACGGCCCCGAGTCCATCTTCCAGGCCCTGACGGATTGCCACGCCAACCGCATCGGCCACGGGACATTTTTGTTTGCGGCAGAACGTATCGTGAGCCCGCATGTCAAAGACCACGAGCTCTACGTCGAGCAGTTGGTCAACTACATCGCCAGCCAGCGCATTTCCGTGGAAGTCAACCTGACCAGCAACCTGCAGACCCTTCCCGAGATTGAGGATGTTGCCTCGCATCCCCTGAGGTTGATGATGGAGCACGGGCTCTCTGCATCGATCTGTACAGACAATCGCCTCGTCTCCAATACGACGGTCACCCGTGAGTTGGCGCTCGCATGCGAGCACCTTCCCATCGATCGCAAACGCCTGCGCAACTTGATCGTGGCCGGTTTTAAAGGCAGCTTTTTTCCCGGCTCCTATACCGAGAAGCGGCGCTTCGTCCGGCAGGCGATCAATTTCTACGAATCTATCGAGCGCGAGATGCTGGACGCGTGAGGCTTCCGAACAGCCGCGTGCTTGAGCTCCCGGAGCAGCGGGAGGTCCGAGGCCGGGCCTTTCCCCTGGTGCTGGGGCCCGATGGATCCTTTGATCCCGCCGCATGTCGCGATGCGATCCTTGGGCTTGCCCGGGACCACGGGGGCATCCTTTTCCGCGGTTTTGACGTTCCCTCGCCAGAGGCTTTTGCCACCTTCGTAGAGACCTTGCGCATTGAAAACATGCCGTATGTTGGCGGCGCCGCGGTGCGGACCCCCATCGTGGGCGACCGCGTGTTTACCGCGAATGAATCCCCACCCGGGGAACCGGTACCGTTTCATCACGAGATGGCCCAGGTTCCCGAGCCACCTGCGTACATCTTTTTCTATGGTGATCGTCCTTCTGTTTCGGGAGGCGAGACGCCGATCGTACTCTCGCACGAGGTATATTCCTGCTTTCTTGAAGAGTTTCCGGGCTGTTGTGAAGCGGTCGAGGCGCATGGCATCCAGTATATCCGCGTGATGCCCGAGGTGGATGACCCGAGTTCCTCCATTGGCCGGAGTTGGAAGGCCACCTTCCAGGTCGATAGCCGCGTGGACGCTGAAGCGGTCATGCGGCAGCTTGGGACCCGATGGAAATGGCTGGAGGACGGCAACCTTAAAACCATCACCGCGACCGTCCCGGCGATCCGACGGGACCCCCGGACCGGGGAGAAGCAGTTTTTCAATTCGATGGTGGCAGCCTACAAGGGCTGGGTAGATGCGCGCAATGACCCGAAACAGGCCGTGCGCCTGGGCAATGGTGGGGCCATTGATGCCACGGCCATGGAAGCACTGTACGTGTTCATGCGGGAGCATTGCGTGGCGATTCCCTGGGAGAAGAACGATGTCCTGATGCTGGACAATGGCCTGGTCCTGCACGCACGGAACCCGTTTGTGCCTCCACGGCGCATCCTGGCTTCTATTGGCAAGGCCGCGATGTAAGGGCGGCACGCCTTCTGCGGTTGACAGGTCCTAAATCGTCCAACAAAAAAGCCGGGCGCATACGCGCCCGGCTTTTTCCATTCGATAGCCTTAAAGGCTTTTACTGAGGCGGCGCTGGCGCTGCATCCGGGGCGTCCTTGGCGGCATCCTTGGCCGTGTCGACATCAGCCGCTGCGGCGTCTTTTGCCGCGTCAGCTGCTGCGGCTGCCTTTTCCTGGGTTGCTGCTGCATCATCCGCGGCCGGGGCTGCTGCATCATCCGTGGCCGGTTCAGTAGTGTCATCCGTGGCCGGGGCACTACCTCCATCTGTGTCAGGGGACTGGCTACAGCCGACCAGGAACAGACCAGTCAGGCACACCGTTATTGGAATCCATTTTTTCATTTCACTCTCCTTGCTTGGGTTGACTACACACACATTTGTGCGATTTGGGTAACGCTTTCATCCGGGTAGGTCAAGGATGTTCATTCAGCACAATTTGACCGTCCACCCGGTAATCGAGCGTTATTTCCGGTTTGTTTGGATTTTCCGTCCCCGGATGCATGGTTCGAAGCACCACCACACGAGGTGATTGCGCACTGTTTCGATAGCGGTATTCGGCCGCATCAACGTGCGGGCACCTCGTACGATGCAGCCTCCGGTGGACGAAGAAGACTTGCGGACCCGACCGTAGGCCTTATCTGCCAGATCCCCTGAAACTTGGATTGAATCGCTTGAAAAAAACATTCCTTGCCCGCCTGTGGGTGCGGTATACCCCTGAGCAATGAGCAAAGCGATGGATCCAAGCAAAGGTCGACGATGGCTGTACGGCCTGCTTTTCCTGCTGACCATTGGCAATCTCGGCTGGTACCTGGCCGAAGGCTTGCACCGCCGGACCGATATGGTCACGGCCGACCCGTACTATTATCTCCGCTTTGCCCGTAACCTGGCCGATGGATCGTTTCATATCGACGGGGTCGTTTCCGATCTCACCCGGCACTATGCGGATGCACCGCCGCCCGGGAAAGCCGTCGACGGACCCATCTGGAATACGTCGATCAAGAGTGACGGCCGGATGGTCTACACCATCGCCATGGGCTATCCGCTCTGGTTGAGCCTGATGCTTAAACTGGATGGAATGGGCCTGTGTACGATATCCAATTACCTGCTCTGGGTCGCGGTGTTCACCATGGTGTTTCTGTTTGTGCGGGAATCCCTGG
>JAYGFS010000549.1:0-2217 GCA_046581765.1 Verrucomicrobiota bacterium | reverse complement strand
TGGGTTACATGTTCCGCTACAACCCGGCGTTTCAGCTCACCTATAAAGCAGCACAGGAAGGATGGCTGGGGAACATTTTTGAACTGGACGGGGTCATCAGTAAATTCATTTCTGACCGGGCGCGCAAACAGCTGGAGCACTTTCACGGGGGTTTCATGTTTGAACTGGCCTGTCATCTCATCGACTCGGCCGTCTACCTGCTGGGAAAACCGGACCGCGTGACACCGTTCATCCGGCGCACATACCCGGAAAAGGATCAACTGGCGGATAACTGCCTGGCGGTTCTCGAGTACCCAAAGGCGACCGCGACGATTCGAACCGCGGCCATGGAAGTCGAGGGCCAGCGGCGGCGCCAGTTCGTGGTCTGCGGCGACCGGGGAACGGCCGATATTCATCCCCTCGAGAAACCGGTGATGAAACTGGCCCTGGACCGTGCACGGGGCGTGTACAAGAAGGGTTACCAGGAACTCGCGTTTCCATCGCGTGGACGCTATGATGGCGAGTTCGAGGACCTGGCACGCGTTATACGGGGCGAGGGAAAGCTGGCCTGGACCCCCGCACACGACCTGGCCGTCCACGAGACGATCTTACGCGCCGCGGATATGCCCCTCGATTAAGCCCTGCTCGAACCCGGCCATCCGGTCCTTCCCGGGGACACTTGAAGCTACCATTTTTACCTGGAACATGGAATAATCAGGCTTGAAATCCGTTATAGGGTTATCGAATCCGGAGCCAGAAATGAGCAAAAGTGCACTTGTTGGAATTATCGGGATCCTTGCCGCGGGGGCTTGCGGCGGGATGCTCGCCAAGGTGAACCGGGAAAAAGCGAGCCTCGAAGCAGCCCTGGCCCAGGCCCGGTCCGACCTGGCCATCACCGCCGCGCAACCCATCCCCAAAGCCAAGGTCATCGAGCGCATCGTCACCGTCGCCCAACCCTCCGAGAACAACGGTGCCGCGACCGCGGAAATTACCCGACTGAAAGCAGCCCTGGTGGCTGAACGTACAGCACGCGCGAAAGACGAAGAAACGCCTGAGAGGCCCCCGCGTATTGACCCACCGGAAGAACGCACCCCGGAAAACATGAAGTCCTTCATGGAGCGACTGAAGGAGGAAGATCCTGAACGCTATCAACGCATGGAGGAGCAGCATAAGAATTTCCGTGAAAAGGCCGCCAAGGGTTTCAACGAACGCCTCACCTTCTTTACCGAGCTCAACGTCTCGGGCCTCTCACCGGAAAAGATGGAGGTCCTGGCCGGAACGGTGGAAAAATTAAATGCCATGAGCGAACTGCTCACCGCCATCGAGGAGAACCCGGATGGCACCGCTGCCTTTGAATTGCGGGGCCAGGCCCGCGAGATGATGCGCGACGTGGGCGATGCCATGCGGGAAACCCGCGAGGCCCTGGTCACCGACATGATCAGCGGGCTCGGTTTCAGCGAACAGGAATCCAACGATCTCATGGACTACCTTGGGCAGATCAACGAGATGACCTCCATGCGAAGTGTCTTCCGTCCGCCACCGCGGACGGAGTCCGGCGGAGACCAACCCGGTGGCGGTGGTCCCGGGCGCGGACCCGGTGGACCACGGCTCTAGTCACCCGGTGCCCCACCGGTCTTCCCTTTTCGACTAAGGGGCGAGCGGCTGCCAGTCCAGTGAGTAGAACTGGAACCCGAGTTCGCGATCGTCGACGTTGTTATCAAACACCGCGCTCGGCTGCCAGGACGGCGTCGTGAATTCGAGCGTCAGCAAATGCCCGGTGCCTTCCGCGACATCGACCACGAGCTCGTACGATGCGGTCTCCCCCGTGAGCGGAATTTCCGCCTCGAACACGCCGGAATGCAGGTGCACGATCCCGGCACCGGCGGGGACCGTATAGGAGGCACGCTTCTCGCCCGGGCGCGCGTGCAGACCGATGCGACTGGTGAGCACGAGGCGATAACGCAACACCCCGGGATCTACCGGAACCTGGACCAGGGCGCGTCCCGAGCTCCAGGCATACCAACCATCGCCATCCTCGTCCGGTGCATAAAATCCACGGGTCATAAATGCGCGCATCGGCGTATGCGGCTCGATCCGCACCCGGTCCTTTACCGGCGCAAACTCCGGCGATAGAATCCCCGCGTCTTCAAGCTGAAACACCAGGTTGGTCTGCCCGGCCTCAATCGGGAACAGGTGGCGCAAGCCGTTCTGCGGTTCCTGGATGTCGGGCAGGCATTC
>JAYGFS010000199.1:0-8704 GCA_046581765.1 Verrucomicrobiota bacterium | reverse complement strand
CCATCCCGCTCCGCACCGCCAGGGCAAGGGTTGGACGCGGATACAGTCTCCGGCTCGCCTGGGTCGCGATAAACTTACTGTTGTACCGGGGATAAACCTCGAAGACCCCGTTGCCAAAGAACTGGGCACTCAACCAGCGATCAGCAACGAGAAATTCGATGCGGTTGGCGGCCATCCAGCCGTTAATCTTCTTAATTTCGTCTGCATGGGTGGGCTCCATCGGCCCGGCGGACGCATGCACGAAAACCTCGCTGATCCCCCAGGTCCCACCCTCATCGCCTGCTTTTCCGCAGACAAGCTTCAGCCTCGTGGCTTTGTGGGGGGCGTGCGAGACGCACTCCATCAGCCCGAAGTAGCCTTTCGCATAGACCTGGTTCTCAATCGAATAGGCCACCTTGATGCGATTGGTGGACTTATAGATCAAGCTCCAGTCGTCCTGGCCGGTCGCAGCATAAATGGACAGGCTGTCGGGCAAGGTATCCTGGGAAAGGCCCTTCCCGAGCAGCCAGATCCGGGCCGGGGTGATCGCTTCCTCCAGGTTGAGTACAAAGCCTGCACCGTCCGCTCCCCGATACTCGGTCGGGTACACGCGATCGTTTAAGGTGACAATCTCGTCCCCGATGAGCGATTGGGCCACAAAGGGCGTGTGCACGTACTCCGGGGCGCTAACGCGCAGGTCGCTGAAGAAACTCACCGGGTTGGTTGGCGTAGGTGTGCTCGTCACCCCGATATTGTCGAGCGTCTGGCGAAGCCGGTTGAAATGGCCCTGCTCACAGGCGAGCACCTGGGGCTGCGCAAGCTCAGCAAGCTGGGCCTTCTCCTGCCGCCGCTCGTCGTAGGAGGAGACGAAACAGATCTGGTTGGTCGCCGACCAACTGTAGGTCTGCCCTTCATGGCCGAAGATATACCCGCCAACCATGTTCACGGTTTCCGCACCGAGCGCGTGGGCTGTCTGCACCACGATCTGGCGTTGCGCAAAGGCTTGTTTCTTCCGGGGAAAGCCCCCATTCCAAGCCACCCCGGTTTCCGCAAGGTTCAAGGCTAACCAGGCCGCAAGCACCCATCGCGCAAAAGAGAGATTCATCACCGGTACCGCGAGCAGCAGGATGGTCAGGATCGTCCAGAACGGAATCAGGTAACGCGTGGCACCTTCCGCGGCCATAGGGTGGGGCAGATATAAAACGAGGAAGATCAACAGGAAGGAAAGCGGGGCCAGGACCGGCCAATACCTCCGGCCCTTGTACACGCTGATTCCGGCGACGATAAAGGCCAAGCCCCAGACCGCTATACGCAGTGTGGTGTACGCGAGATGAAAATTCCCCGTTCCTAGGGCCAGTCGCCGTAAATGACGCCCGCTGAGAGCGGTAAAATTCGCAGCGATGAGTTCGCCACTCACCTTCCATTCCGCCACGTGTGAACCGGTCGTGGCATTCCACTCGAGATAAACCGGAAAGGCACCAACGATCAAAGCAATCATCCCTGCCCCGGCAGCAAACCACAACCGGGGTGCCCACTTTTCCCGATGCATGAAACGGAGCAGGAAGATCAGGGAAAAGACGAGATAGACCCCCGATTGAAAGTTTGTCCACATGGCCAGGCCTGCAGACCAACCGAACAGCATGATATGCATCAACTGCTTGCTGTACGACATCTTGAAATGATCCAGGCGAACCGCCAGCCAGGCGCACAGGGTGCCGAACATAAAGCAGGTGGGATATCCGCCATAGGTATTTATCGTGTACCAGGTCACCCACCACCCCGGGATGGCAATCACCCAGGCCGCAGCGAGGCCCACCTTGGGATGAATCAAGTCGCGGAACAGAAAGTAGCTGAACAGGATCCAGCCGCCGGTAAAGGCGATGGGCGAGAGGGAAAGTGCCGTGAGGCTGGGTCCGAAAATCCCGATAAAAAAAGCGGCACCATAGGCCTCCAGCGCACCCATGTAATTCTGGCCGTAAAAGAACAGCGGTCGCTCCCCGTCCAGGATATCCAGGGCCATCAGTCCCACCGTGGTCGTATCAAAATTCCCCCGGGAGGTCAGCAGCGCAGACACCACCCGAAAAAGTACCCCTACGGCTACACAGGTGGCGAGGTGGATCCAGGGCGTTTTCTCATTCAGCTCCATCGGGCGCACTTTGCAAGTATTCCACCAAACAATTCAAGGGTCTGCTTTTCAATTTTTCTTGTGCCACGCGCAGGTGACCCACATATTGCCCCATCAGGTAAGCCAAACCATGCATTTTGTACTCTCATTTGAATTCGAACCCGATGAGCCCGGGCGCCATGGAGATCTTCTCCAGGACCTGGAAACCTGCTTCAATGACTACGCATTCATCCGGGCACTTGCCGACACCTACGTCATCCAGGTCGCGGGGTACGGGGTCTATGAGCACATTCAAGAGCTCCTGCTCGAGAAGGCCCGGGGGATCGAGGGCGTGAAAGTCCGCTTTCTCATGAGCCCGCTGATCCATCGTGGACTCTACCATGGCCGTATGAACGAGGAATCCACAACAACAATCAACCGACTGACCGACTGAGCCATGGATCTCCCCTCCGCTGACGCGCTATTCCTGACCTATTTTGCCCCCTGGTATCCGCCCGAAACGGAGCGCCCCTACCCCGCGACACGGCCGGACCTGGAAGAACTTGTCCTGCCCGAGGGCACCCACATCGACGTGTTGAACCCACTGACCCCGGAAGGCATCCATGCCGCAAAGGAGCAGATCGCGGGCATGCGCAGGGCCGCGGATGCGGATCTCGCCATCCTGCTGGACGCGAAGGAACCGCTTTCGCTTGACTGGTTACGCGCCACCGATGCCTGGTGTACGCCCGAGGCGGTGAATACGCTCCTCGAACAATCCGACCCGGTAAACTTCGCCAACAACTATGTCCTCGTCGCCTGCGAGCTCGGCGTGGTCATCGGTGAAGCCCTTATCCAGGAAGCACCCGGGCTGCAGTGGTTGCACGATCGGCCCTACTGGGATTCCGCGATCTTCGACCTGAACAGCCGGACGAAGATCAACGTATTTCACTGGGCGTTCAAGAAGTTGAGTGGCGATGGGATGGAGGATCCGCTGATGGAAAAAGCATCCGCATCGCTGGGCTTTGTCCGGCAGGAAAATGGGTGATCGGGACTCGACCTCGATGCCCGGTCATCCGTGTTTGAGGCCCCTCAGTCGAGGTTGATCTTCGCCTTCGGCAGATAAGCCTGGAGCTTGTCTGCCCCGCCCGAACTCACGCTGGTCTCATAAAAGTAAACCGATTCCAACTGCTTGAGACGGGCGATAAAGGGCAAGGCCTTGTCGTCGACCTTCGTGCCATAGAGATTCAAGTACTTCAACCCGGCCAGCCCTGCCAGGTGCGTCAAGCCCGCGCTGCTCACCTGGGTTTTCCCCAGGTTGAGATACTCCAGCCTCGTCAACTTGCCGATGCGCTCCATCGAGGCATCGGTCACCTGGGTGCGGAAGAGATTGAGCTGAACGACCTGCGAAGCCAGGCTGTCCAGCCCTTCCAGGTGCTTGTCGGTAATCAACTCCGCCTCGGTCGCGTAATCGACGATCAATAGCGAGCTCCCCTTCGCGACCGGGGTCACCGTCGCACCGTTCGCACGCAGGGCCGCGGCACCGGTTCCGCCGCTGACCTCCTGGAAAACATCGACCGCCTTGGGTGTACCCGCTGCGACACCCGGGCGGGTTTTCGGCTTCATGTTCGCCGGCAAGCCGTTTTCATTCCCGCGCCAACGATTGAAACGAGCGCCTTCGTGGATCCACTTGCCGATGGTGAACTGCTCCCGCTTGGTCAACGGGTCACCTTTCGACGGCATGATGTCGGGATCGCCCGGCGGCAGGATGATCACTTCGTAGAGCAGGCTCTCCTTGGGCTTTCGCGGCACCACGACCGGCCCGTTATCCCCGCCGATGGCAATGGCACGGGCGGAATCCAGGCGCAGCCCCCCCTTGGCCTTTTCCTTGTCCCCGTTGGACAGCACCCTCGTTTCCTGGTGACACTTGAAGCACTTGCTCCGGAAGATCGGAAGCACACGGCTCTGGAAATCAATGGTCTGGCCGAAACCCGGCAGCCCACAGGCCAGGAATAGACTGGTGAGCAGAAAACGCATGCCTAGGCGAAGAGCTCGGTCACCGCCGGGGCCTTGTCCGACACCCAGAACGGGCGACCGGAGGGCGACATCAGCATGGCATCGAGCGGAAGACCCAGCGCGTGAGCGATGGTTGCGTTCAGCATCGGGGGCGTCACCTTCTTGTCTTTCACACGCGCACCCGACGAGTCGGTTTCACCATACTTCTGGCCACCGTTAATCCCGCCACCGGCAAGTACGCAAGAGAACGCACGCGGGTGGTGGTCACGGCCAAGCTGGTGTTCCGGAACAATCTTTGGCGTACGGCCGAATTCCGTGGCCAGGCAGACAATCGTCGATTCGAGCAGGCCCCGCTTGTGCAGGTCGTCGAGCAGGGCAGCCAGCCCCTTGTCCAGGGTTTCGCAGCGCGATTCCACGGAGGTAAAATTGTCGTAATGCGTATCCCACCCGCCGAGGCTCACCTCGATATAACGGACATTGCGTTCAACCAGGCGGCGGGCAAGCAGGCAGCCCTGGCCAAAGCGGTTGTCGCCGTAGGTCTCTCGGGTTCCCTGGTCTTCCCCCGAGATATCGAAACCTTCCAGGTCCTTGCTGCGCATCAGCTTGATCGCTTCATCGTACAAGCCCTGATATTCCGCGACCTTTTTCTGGGGAAACTTGGCGTGGAATCCAGCATTCATCTTGTCCGCAAGGGACAGGCGCTGATCGTAGTCTCTCTGGCTCACCGAATCCGGACGGCGAACATCCTGCAGACCGGAGTGCGCATCGAGCACCGGCACGCCTGCGTAACGGGAACCAAAGAATCCGGGGCTCATCGCGTTTTCACCGCCACCCACGGCCACGTAGCCCGGGACCGATTTGTTGCGTCGACCGCCGAGTTTAAGCACCCAGGCACCCATTGTCGGGTGAACGATGGTGCCGCGCTGCGCATAGCTGCGATGGAGGATATACTGCCCCTGTTCGTGGGCCCCCTGCGTCGTGTTCATGGAATTAATCACCGCGCAATGATGCATCTGCTTGGCCAGTTCCGGCAGGTACTCCGAGATCTGGAAGTCCGCACTGGTGGAGATCCCCTTCACCGGGCCCTGGACTTCCGGCTTACGCGGCTTCAAGTCAAAGGTGTCGAGATGGCTCATGCCACCGGACATGTTGAGGAAGATCACGGCTTTCGCCTTGCCACCGTTATGCCCCTGACCGGGAATCGCCGCGGAAGCGATCGAGCTGCCAAGCATCGGGCTGAGCGACACACCCAGGAAAGTCCGGGCGGAGTTGATCATAAAATGTCTGCGATCGAGTTCGTTGGCTTTCATATACTTACCTTTCACTGCTACATCTCTACAGGGGCTTTATTGTACGTGCATGAATTCGGAGGTGTTCACCAGGGCCGCAACCATATTGCGCTGCCCCTCGCGACCCCTCTTGACCTCAGGGAGGAAGATTTCTTTTTCCATGTCGCTCGGCGTTCGGGTCAGGATACTCATGAAAGCGACGTCGATCTGCTCCTCCGGCGTCTTGGCGGCGTAGATATTCCGCATGACCGAGGCACTGCTGTTGCCGGTGATGTGTCGTTCAACATGGCCATTCAGGAGGGTCAGGGCCTGGGTGACATCACCCTCCCGCGAGGAGCCCTCGATGATCTCCCGGTCGGACTGGCCGAACTTGCGGAGAAAATGCGTGGGACCGGTCGGGGATGGCAACTCGCTGGCCCGTGCGAGAACCGTCCCGCCGCGGCCGCGCCCACCCATCATCATCATGCTGTTTCCACCATCGTAACCCTTCTCCATATCCTTGGATATTTTCCGGAGGTAACTGACGTACTGCCCGGGCTCCAGGGCTGCGATTTCGCGCTGGATCTCAGCCATATTTTTGTTTCCGAGCACCGCCTTCCCGCGCCAGATAACCGCGTCCGAGTACCGGGTGGCCTTGGGTTTCTCGGGCTCATCAATGGTCAGGGCCAGCATCGAATCCCAGATCTGCTCAGATGTCATCCGTTGCAGGGGATAGCCTTCATACGAATACGGGTGCCGGGTATTCACTTCCTCCGGGTTCGGCCCCAGCTGGTAGGCCTTGCTCGCGTAAACAATCTTCTGGAAGGTACGCAAGTCGTATTTTACATGCTCCATCAACTTGTTCAAGTACGCGAGCAACTGCGGATTCGTCGGCACCGTGCCCTTCTTGAAGTTGTCCGTCGGCTCGACCAGGCCCACCCCCATCACGCGTTTCCACATGCGATTGGCTATTACCGCGGTAAAGGTCGGGTTTTCAGGAGCTGTCATCCAGTCAGCGAGACGTCTACGCGCATCGGACATGTCCTTGTCTTCCTTCAGGTTGCGAACCGATTTACCCATCATCGTGCGCGCACCCACCCACTCATTGGGGTCACCGTCCTTGTACTTGTAGTCCATCGGAAGTTTAATCCTTCCCGCTCCACTGCCAACAATGTAGGAGTCCATGAACTCGTAACGCAGCCAGCGGTCCACGTCGCGCAGGCGCCTGGACTCGGGATCTTTTCGGTTATCGAACATCTTGTCGATATTCGGGAACTTCTTCTTGCTGCCCAGCGTGGTCAGGTTGTGGGTGAACGCGGACATCTGGTAGAACTCCATCTGCGACCACTTGTCATGTGGATGGTCGTGGCACTGCGCACAGGCTATCTGCGTGCCGAGAAAGATACGGGTCGTGTTGGCCATGTTATCCAGGGGCATCCCGCGATCGCGGGCATAGTAACCGACCGCCCCGTTGTCCGGCGCCCACATGCCGCCTTCAGCCGTGACCAGGTCATGGACCATCTTGTTGTACGGCATGTTGCCGTCGATGGCATCGCGAATCCACTTGATGTAGGCACGACCGGTTCGCCCACCGCCCCAGTCTTCCTTCGCGCGCAGGATATCCGCCCAGTAGTTGAACATGTTCATGGTGTAAGCGTCGCTCTCCATCAACGTATTCACCAGGTTGAAGCGCTTGTCTTTGTCTTCGTCCGCCAGGAACTTCGTGGCTTCCGCGTAGGTCGGAATGCGACCCGCGATACTCACATAAACCCGGCGGACAAACTGCTCGTCCGATGCGAAAGGCTGGGGGCGCTTGTTCTTGCGCTTGAGCTCGGCGATCACGTAGGTGTCGATCTGCTTCGCGGCCACCTTGATATACTTGGGGTCGTCCGGTTTCAAGGCCAGTAGCGTGGACGGGAGCTGGATCCTCACCACGGACAATTGACCAAATCCCTGGTCGTTCATCGCCCAGACACCCAGCACCACCATTGCCCATCGAGAAAACTTATTCATTGCGTGACTCATTCCGTTTCAACCCTAGATCTTCTTCTACCCTATTATTCTTTCGGTAACAGGAAGAATTTATCCAAAGTAATGTAGCATATTTGGGGCCAATGTTAAGGGTATTTAAACACCTTTCAGTCTGCCTAACCAACTGTAAAACAAATCGTTACGCAAAATAAGCCCTTCGCCTCCGGGCAGCCGGGTCGAGGGCTCCGTGTACTTAATTTCCGATGACCGGAAAATGTTTCAATAAATCTTTCGATCTCACCGCATACGCCCAGCAACCTCCCCGAATCTTCGCCGAAGGTCAAAGGCTAGCGAATGCCTTTATCCGAATATGGCAGCATTCCCACCGCAGTTACCCTTCGCAAGGCCAAAATAACCATTATTCCCCACTTTTCGGGGCCCTTCTACCAGATCGACCCGTCGTAAAATCACGCCGCAACCCCGGCCTAAATTAAATACCGGATCTCCTTGCCAGGGGCGAGAACGGGCCAATCGTGGGGGCCGATGAAGCGTGCGGGTAAAAAGATTGACTGGGAGGGCCTGCGGCGCATCCGGCAGCACTTCCTGGCGGCCGAGGGCCCGCCGGGCAACTACTGGACTTCCCTCCGGCTCCTGGAGAGCTACGACCGGACCTTTGCCGAGCGCATCGGGTGGAAATGGGAGGCGGTTTTCCACGAGCTCAAGCTGCGGGGCTGGCAGCCGCGACCGGGACCGGTGACCGACTGGGGCTGCGGCACCGCCATGGCCGCGCGCAAGTTCCTCGAATACGCCGGGGCCGATGGCGTGGCGTTCCTGGTCCTCTGGGACCAGGAAGAAAACGCGATCAAGTACGGCACCCGCCGGGTAAACCGTTTTTTTCCCCAGGTCACCGTTCGTCCCGCGCGCCAGGCCCCGTTTAAAAACCCCGGTGTCCTCCTCATCTCACACGTCCTGAACGAGCTTTCGGAGAAGCAGCTGGAGGAGCTGGTCCAGCTCGCCGCCAGGGCGGAGTCGGTGATCTGGGTGGAGCCGGGCACCTTCGAAGCCAGCCGCACCCTGATCTCCATCCGGGAGAAACTACAGTCCCACCTGCAGGTCATCGCTCCCTGTACCCACCAGGGGACCTGCGGCTTAACCGCCAAGGGAAAGGAGCCGCACTGGTGCCATCATTTTACCCCGTCACCGGTGCGGGTGCACCAGGACCCCCACTGGTCGCGCTTCGTGAAGGAGTTGAACATCGACCTGGGCACCCTGTCCTACAGCTTTCTCGCGATGGATAAACAGGCACCTCCACCGCTCGAAAAAGGTGTGCGGGTGATCGGACACCCACGCCAGTACAAGGGCTACTGCC
>JAYGFS010000469.1:0-6096 GCA_046581765.1 Verrucomicrobiota bacterium | reverse complement strand
CTCGCGGCAGCGGGTCATGCCGCCCATGCCCACGAGTGGCACCGGCAGGACACTGGAACGGGGCCGCGGGCATCCGATGCCGTGTTCGCGATCCCGGCGGAGGCCGGGCCGGCACCCGGGGATTCCTGCGCGAGGGCGGCGGCGAAGCTTTCACGGACGATTGAGCTGGATGGGGAACGCGCGGCACGGCTCTTTTTCTGCTTGTGTGCCCTGCTTCCCCGCATAGCTTCTTTATCCTGTACAAACCAGGGGACACCATGAATAACCGCATACCACGCATCTTCACCTGCCTCGCCCTTGCCCTGCTCATGGCCGGGCCGACATCGGGATGGGCCAAGACCAAGGTCGTCCTGATCGCCGGGCGGGACAGCCATGGCACGAAAGCCCACAACTGGGGCGACGGGGTTGACCTCCTGTCGGATGCCCTCACCCGGGAATCCGGCCTGGACATCGAGACCGCGATCCACAAGGGCGGTTGGCCCAAGGACCCGTCGATTTTTGACCGCGCAGCCACGGTGGTGATTCTCTCCGACGGGGGAGGCGGCCACCCCATCAACAAGCACCTGGATGAATTCGACGCCCTGGCCAAAAAGGGCGTCGGCCTGGTATGCGTGCACTACGCGGTCGAGGTGCCCAAGGGCGCGGCCGGGAACAAGATGCTGGAGTGGACCGGGGGCTATTTCGAGACGCACTGGTCGGTGAATCCGCACTGGACCGCCGATTTCAAGACCCTCCCCAGGCACCCCGTGGCGAATGGCGTAAAACCCTTCACCCTGAAAGACGAGTGGTATTACCACATGCGCTTCCGCGAGAACATGGAATGGCTGACACCGATCCTCAGCGCGTTGCCACCGGCGGAAACACTGAAGCGCGGGGACGGTGCGCACAGCAACAACCCCCATGTAAAGGCGGCCGTGCTTGAGCGCAAGGAGAAGCAGCACGTGGCCTGGGCCATGGAGCGACCGGATGGCCAACGAGGCTTCGGCACCACCGGGGCCCATTACCACACGGCCTGGGACCAGGACGACTTTCGCACCTGCGTGCTCAACGCGATCGTGTGGACGGCGGGACTGGAGGTGCCGAAGAACGGCGTGAAGTCCCTCCCCAACCCCACCACGCGCCTGGCCGGCAAGCCGAAGGCCGTGGCTCCCACGCCACAGGGCAAACCCGTGGACGCCAAGGACGCCCTCTTTGCCAGCAAGGTGATCACCACCAGGACCCCGGGCCACGCGGTTGACGTGCATGCCAAGATCACGGGCGTGCAGGATCTTTACCTGACCATCGCCGACGGCGGGGACTCGATCTCCTGTGACTGGGCCGACTGGGCGGAACCCCGGCTCGTGGACGCAAAGGGAAAGGAAACCCGGCTGACCGACCTCAAGTGGACGTCAGCCAGTACCGGCTGGGGACAGGTCGGGCTGAACAGGAACATCAAGGGGCAAGCGCTCAGGATTGCCGGAAAAGCCGTTGCCTACGGCATTGGCGCACATGCCACCAGCGTGATCCGCTACAGCCTCCCCAAGGATCACACCTATGTAAAATTCCTGGCCCGTGGCGGCCTCGACAACGGCGGCAGCGATCAACAGGGCGGATCAGCGACCAGCGTACAGTTCCTGGTTTCCGACAAGCCACCGAACCTCGGCAATATCGCAAGGACCTCCGCCAAGGCAAGGGGGCTCATGCCGGCGGTTGATATTGCGCATTTCCCCGCCGACGAGCTGGTCCTCCCGGAGGGACTCGAGGCCAGGGTCTGGGCCAAGTCCCCGCTGTTCTACAACCCAACCAACATGGACATCGACTACAAGGGGCGCGTCTGGGTCGCGGAGGGGCGAAACTACCGGGGCGCAAGACGGTCGCCCGATGGCGACCGCATCATGGTCATCGAGGACAAGGACGGCGACGGGACCGCGGAAAGCTCCCATGTCTTCGTGCAGGAAAAGGACTTTATCTCGCCGCTGGGAGTGGCCGTGGTCGATAACCGTATCATCGTCTCCCAACCGCCCGACCTCATCGTCTACACGGACGTCAACCGTAACGCGGTGTTCGATGAGGGCGTGGACACGCGGGAGGTGTTGCTGACCGGGTTCGACGGCAGGAACCACGACCACAGCCTGCACTCGGTCACGGTCGGGCCAAGCGGACAATACTACTTCAACCATGGCAACAAGGGCTCAAAGGTCACCGACAAGGAAGGTTGGCAACTCAATGCGGGAAGCTTCTATTCCTCCCGCCAGGTATCGGGACTGCCCAGCGGAGACGGCCAGGTCTACGTCGGCGGAGTCGCCCTGCGGGTCAACCCGGACGGCACCGGGCTGCGGCCGATCGGCCACAACTTCAGGAATTCCTACGAGCAGGCCGTCAGCTCCTTCGGCGATGTCTTCCAGAACGACAACGACGACCCGCCGGCCAGCCGCACGGCCTGGCTGATGGAATACGGGAACATGGGATTCGCCTCCCGCAACGGCCTGCGCAACTGGCGATCCGACATCATGCCCGGGCAAAGCACCCAGGTCGGCGAATGGCGGCAGGAGGATCCCGGTTCCGTCCCCGCCGGCGACGTCTACGGGGGCGGTTCCCCGACCGGGATCGCGTTCTACGAGAACGGCATCATGGAGGATCGCTTCGGCGGCTACGTGGTCAGTTGCGAACCCGCCCGCAACACCTTGTTCGGCTACCATCCGAAGGCCGTGGGGGCAGGCCTCACCCTGCCACAGCGGGACATTTTCCTGACCAGCAATCCCGAGAAGACCTTTGCCGGGGTGGACTTTCGAAATGCCGGCGGCCAAATTGGCTACATCACCCTCTTCCGGCCCAGCGACGTCACGGTCGGCCCCGATGGGGCCATCTACGTGTGCGACTGGTTCGACGCCAGGGTTGGTGGTCATGGAACCCGGGACAGGGGCATGACCGGGGCCATTTACCGGATCGCGCCAAAGGGAGCCAAGCTGTCGATTCCCGTGTTCGACCTCTCGAGCACCGCCGGGCAGATCAGTGCCCTCAAAAGCCCCTCGCCCAACGTGCGGGAACTGGGCCGGGCGCGCCTCGAAGCCGCCGGCCCGAAGGCCCTTCCCGCGGTCAAGGCCTTGTTGGCCGACACCAATCCCTTCATTCAGGCGCGGGCCACCTGGTTGCTGGCGAAACTGGGCCCCAAGGGTCTCGCCGCGGTCGAGGATCGCCTCGACCACCTGGATCCGCAGATGCGCCTGGTCGCATTCCGGGCCCTGCGCCACCAGAACCACCGGATGTTGGAGCACGCCGCCCAGCTGGTGGACGACCCGTCACCTTTGGTTCGGCGTGAAGTCGCCTTGGCCCTGCGCTACGTACCGGTGGAGAAAAGCCGCGACCTCCTGCTGAAGATCGCCGCCGCTTACGATGGCAAGGACCGCTACTATGTCGAGGCCTTCGGCATCGGCTGCACGGACAAGGAAGAAAAGATCTACGCCGCGTTGCGGGAAAAACGCTCCCGCAAGGATTTCGACCCGGTTTACGCGGGGCTTGTCTGGCGACTGCACCCGGTCGGCGCGGTAAACGAGTTGAAGGGCTGGGCAATGGACAAGGCACGCGACGCGGCCACGCGACGCTCCATGCTGTTCGCAATCAGCCTGATCGAGGCGCCGCAGGCGGCAAAGGCGATGGTAGATATTGCGAAATCCGCGGACGATGAGGTGGCCAAGCTGGCCTCGGTCTTCGTCGACAAGCGGGACCAGGGCATTTGGCACGTCTACAAGGCAAAGGATCAATTGGCCGGCAAGCCGGCGGGCCCGGTGACCTACGTCGACATGCTGGCACCCACCCAGTTCGCTCCCGAGTCCCAGCTGCCCGGGGCCGCCGAGATCCTGGCCCTCAAGGGAAACCCCACGGAAGGCAAGAAGGTGGTGGCACGCTGCTACATATGCCATAAAATCGGCTCGGTCGGGGTGGAATTCGGGCCGGCCCTGGCCGGCTGGGGCCGCGGCCAGACGCGCGAGGTGATCCTCAAGGCCATGCTGGATCCATCCGCTGAACTGTCGCACGGATTCGAGGGGACGGAACTGGTCGTCACGGGGGATAAACGCATCCAGGGCTTCATCCAGGCGGAGGGCGACCCGCTGGTCATCCGGGTGTTCGGCGGCCAGGACGTGGTGGTCAGCAAGGCCGACCTCAAGTCACGCAAGAACCTGAAGACCTCCTTCATGGCCCCGGCCAGTCGACTCGGGCTGACAAGCCAGCAGCTTCGTGACGTCGTCGAGTACCTGAAGCTGAATTGAGGCGGATGGGCCGATTTCGCTTCATGTGGACTTCCCATTTACCCCGGGGTTATATACAGTTTTTTAAGTTCTTTTACGCGTGGGCGACATGCAGCGCACCAACGTGAAGGCCCTGCACGCCGGCAGGAAGCCCGGCCTAACGCAAAGGAATCAACCATGCCGAAACGATATACCATGCTCCTGTTCGCCGCCGCCCTGCTTAGTGCTAATGCCGCGGAGGAGGGTTTCACCCCACTCTTTAACGGAAGCAACCTGGATGGCTGGGTCGGCAACACGAAAGGCTATGTCGCCAGCGACGGGGTACTGGTCTGCCAGGCCGGGAAGGGGAAGGGCGGAAATATCTATACCGAGCAGGAATATGACAATTTCGTTTTTCGCTTCGAGTTTAAGCTCACGCCCGGGGCGAACAACGGGGTGGGGATCCGCGCGCCCCTGAGCGGCGCCGCCTCGAAGAAAGCCTTCGAGATCCAGATCCTCGATAACAGCGCGGAGAAGTACGCCAAGCTCCAGCCCACCCAGTACCACGGGTCGGTATACAAGTGCGCCGCGGCCAAGCGCGGCCACCTCAAGCCGGTGGGCGAGTGGAACAGCGAGGAAATCCGGGCGGATGGGCACCACATCACCGTCGTGCTCAACGGCGTCACCATCGTCGACCGGGCCGATGTTGAACGCTACAAGCGTCCTGCCCGCGGACATATCGGCTTTCTCGGGCACGGTTCCCATGTCGAGTTCCGCAACATTCGCGTAAAACAACTGGAGGCCACAGAATGAGGATGCCCGCCGGCCGGTTGAACCGTAATCGCCTGCGCAGCAGCGTCTTCGTTTTCGCCGCGCTACTCTGTGGAAGTACCGCATGGCACAGGGTCAGCGCGCAGGAGAAGGCCGCTGGTAGCGCGGGAGCGATGAAGCGGGCCTTCGTGACCGGCGCGGAACAGGGCTTCGTCCCGATCACCTGGGATGACCTGGTAAACGTCAATTGCGCAAAGGATACCTGGAGCTGGAAAGACAACATGCTGTGGTGTACCGGGAAACCCAAGGGCGTCATCCGGACCCAGCGCGAATACACGAACTTCGAGCTGGTCTGCGAGTGGCGACACCACAAGCACGGCGGCAACTCCGGGATCTTTGTCTGGGCCCGCAAGGAAATCATCGATGCCATGCACAAGACCGGCAATCCCAAGCTGCCCAAGGGCATCGAGGTCCAGGTACTCGACCTGGGCTATGCGGACGTGTACACCAAGAAGTTCAACAAGCCCGCGGACTGGTTCACCAGCCACGGCGACGTTTTCCCGGTCGGGGCAAAAATGAAACCCTTTCCCCCCGTGGCACCCAACGGTACCAGGAGTTTTCCCTCGAAAAACCTCACGCTCGGCCTCGACCAGTGGAACCACTACTACGTCCGCGCGATCAACGGGGAGGTGCGGCTCTGGGTGAACGGCGAAGAGGTCTCGGGCGGCACCAACTGCCATCCGCGCAGCGGTTACCTGTGCTTTGAATCCGAGGGTGCCCCCATCGAGTTCCGCAAGATCCACATCCGTGAATTGCCCTGACCGGGCTCTTTATCCGCTACGTGTTCAGGGACACCCCGCCCACGGTAAACACCGGGAGGGCGACCGAATCACCGGCGCAAAAAAAGTACCGGGCATCAGGGAGCGAAAACCTCGACCCGGTACCAGGCGCGCAGGGCCGGCGCAATCGTGTCGAGCAGGATGTTTTCGGGGGGCGTCGCGGCTAAGGCGGTCTGGATGTCCACCCAGGGATCCAGCACGGAACTCTTGCGCGACACGCGGTACCAGCGATTGCTCTCGCTCGGCCAGCAAAGCTCCATTTCCCCGGCGATCGACGTCAC
>JAYGFS010000447.1:0-14925 GCA_046581765.1 Verrucomicrobiota bacterium | reverse complement strand
CGGGTTGATTTCTTCCCCCGCCTTGGCACAAGGCGGCAAGGCAAACAATCATCAAGGATCTTCCAGCTCGGGCGGGAGATCGAAGGTCGCGCCCGGGGTGGGCAATTTGAGCGCCGAGGGCATCTCGACATGACCGTCGGCATAGGCGACCACGCTGCCTTTCCCGGCTACCCGGTATTCAAGGATGACGGTCGTGGAAGGATCCGGGATGTCCGCCAGGTTCCGACCGGGAAACAGCAGAACACAATCGTCCGCGAAACTATTTTCCTGGGGTCCGCCAAGATATTTATCCAGGTCCGCGGACAGGTTCATCGGGAGTTGCCCGTTATGGTCCAGCGCGTACATCCTGCATCCCTGGAACACCATGCGCATGGAACTGCTCGATACGACTTCCTGCGCTTTCGCGCGAGCGGCGCTCAAGGCCGGAAAGATAAGCGCCGCCATCATGCCCAGGACGCAAATGATCCCGAAGAGAATGCCGATGTACCCGGTGACCAGGCCGCCAACCGCCAGCCCTCCGCCCCCCAGGCTGCCGTTCGAGCGCCGGATCTGGCCAAGGGCCTTGTGGCCGAGCACAACCGCCACGATGGCGGGGATAAGCATAGGACACAAGAGACCGAGGATGCCGAGGATCAAGCTCCAGGTGGCCGCGCCCGATGTTTGCGCTGGAGGGGAAATAGGATGATCCATGTGTGACTCCGGGTTGATTTCTTTCCCCGCCTTAGCACAAGGCGGCGGACGCGGCTATCCTATTCAGCGAAGCACCGGTGCCACGTTTCCAGGCGAACCGAAATGGTTTGCCGGTCGAGGCCCCCGGTCCGGTCGACGGAGGATCTTTTCTTTTCCGTTCCGATCACCGGAAGCGGCGATGGGCCGGGAGCGGATGTTCCCGCTTTGGCTGTCCGAATTTCCCGTTGCCATACATATTCTCCATGTTAGAAGGTCCCCACTTAAAACCCGAGGAATGGAGTTACCATGGATGATTTAGATGCCGCCAAGAGGCTGGGTGAAGCGAAGGAACGCATGATGACCGAGATCCGCAAGGTGATCATTGGCCAGGACGAGGTGATCGAGCAGCTGCTCATCGCGCTGTTCAGCAATGCCCACTGTTTCATGGTCGGGGTACCCGGCCTGGCCAAGACCCTCATGGTATCCACCCTGGCACAGGTGCTGGACCTGGACTTCAAGCGCATTCAGTTTACACCGGACCTCATGCCCTCGGACATCACGGGCACGGATATCATGCAGGAGGACCCGGAAACCAACCGGCGGACCTTCGAGTTCCAGGCCGGGCCCCTGTTCACGAACATGCTCCTCGCGGACGAGATCAACCGGACCCCGCCAAAGACCCAGGCGGCACTGCTCGAGGCCATGCAGGAACGCCAGGTAACGGCCGGAATCCAGACCTACATCCTGGACCGGCCTTTTTTCGTCCTCGCGACCCAGAATCCCCTCGAGCAGGAGGGTACCTATCCCCTGCCGGAGGCCCAGCTCGACCGTTTCATGTTCAACATTCTCGTCGACTACCCGAAGCGGCACGAGGAGAGCGAAATCTACAAGGCAACAACGGTCACGCAGGTACACAAGCTGGAAACCGTTTTGCACGCCCAGGATATCATCGAGCTGCAGGAGATCGTACGACGCGTTCCCGTGGGCGATCACGTGTTTGAATACGTGCTCGACCTCGTCACGCGTACCCGCCCCACCAGCGATGGTGCGCCGGACTTCATCAAGGAGTGGCTGGAAGTCGGCGCGGGCCCCCGTGCGGGCCAGAACCTGGTGCTCGGTGCCAAGGCCCGGGCCCTCATGAACGGCCGCCTCTACGTCACCTGCGAGGACATCGAAAAACTTGCCGCACCGGTACTCCGCCACCGGCTGATCACCAATTTCAACGCCGAGACCGAAGGGGTGACCTGTGACTCGATCATCGAACGCCTTCTGAAGGAAACGCCGAAGCACGAAGAAGTCGCGTAGTCACCGCGATCCGTTCGTCCACCGCCCATCGTCATCCTTCCCCGATGCCCTTACCCAAATACCACGGACGCGCAGCTTCCGACCGGATCGACATGCGGGACATCGCCATGTTCCGCAAGATGGAGCTCTTCGCCCACAAGGTGGTCGAGGGCTTTATCACCGGCCAGCACAAGTCGCCCTTCAAGGGCTTTGCCATCGAGTTCGCCGAGCACCGGGCCTACGTCCAGGGGGACGACCTCAAGCACTTCGACTGGAAGATGCTGGCCAAGGCAGACCGGAAATACATCAAGCAGTACGAGGAGGATACGGCACTGCGCGCGTACCTGCTCGTCGATGCCTCCGGGTCCATGGGGTACAAGTCGGGTGCATATTCCAAGTATGATTACGCCCGTTTTATCGCCGGCGTGCTGGCCTACATGATGATCGGCCAACAGGATTCGACCGGCCTGATCACCTTTACCTCGAAGGTGGAAAAGTACCTCCCGGCCCGCACCACCAAGCGGCACCTGAAAAACATCCTGGATACCCTGAACGAGACGGAGACCGGGGACGACACGCAGCTGGCCGAGGTCATGCACCAGCTCGCCAACCGCATTCGCCGGCGCGCCCTGGTGGTGATCATCAGCGATTTTTTTGATGACCCGGAAAACCTGATCCTCGCGCTGAATCACTTCGCCCACAAGAAACACGAGGTCGTGCTCTTCCAGGTGCTCGATCGAAAGGAGGAGGATTTTCCTTTTCGCGAGCTCCTTCGTTTTGAGGACCTGGAGGGCCAGGAACATATCCTCACCGAGCCCCTGCGGGTAAAGCGGGAGTACCAGCGGCAATTCCGGGAGCATGAACGCCGGCTGCTGAAGGCCTGTCATCATCAACGCATTGATTTTGTGAAGGTGTATACCGACAAACCGGTGGAAACCCAGCTGGCCAAGTACCTCACCCTGCGCTTGCGGAGAAGCAAGTGATGGGGCCCCGGCGATCCGGTACCCGCGGCATACCTGCCACCGAAATGTGTCCCGGGCAAACGCGCCTGGAAATCCGTTCTCCGAATCCCCGGTCCCCAACTCCTGGCTCCTGACCCGTGTTTTCTTTCCTCAACCCCTGGATGCTGCTCGGACTCGCCCTCATTGGCGCACCCATCCTCATCCATATCTTCAACCGGTCCAGGTACCGGGTGGAAGCCTGGGGAGCCATGATGTTCCTCCAGAAAGCGATGCAGGTGCGCTCCCAGCGTATTCGTGCAGAGCAGCTCATCCTGCTGGTTCTTCGCTGCCTCTTCCTCGTCCTGCTCGCGCTTGCGCTCGCCCGGCCGATCGCCCGGTGGGGACAGGGAGCCTGGGATGATCCGACGACCCACCTGATCATCTTTGACGATTCCTACTCGATGCAGCAGGGAGAGGGCGAAGACCAGGCGTGGAAAAAGGCGCGTGATACGGCCTTGCGGATCGTCGAGAACATGCGGGACAGGGACAACCTCCTGGTGATCCGTGCGGGCAAGGTCCCTCGAAGCCTGTTCGCCAAGCCCGCGTACGACAAGCGCTTCCTGACCAACCTGATCGAGGATCTCGAACCCGGCCAGGCACAGACGATGGACCTGCCGAAGGCGCTGGACCAGGCTTATTACACGCTCAGCCGCTCAGCCCTCCCGCGTCACCGCGTGTACCTGCTGACCGATGGGCAGGTGCACGGCTGGCGGGTGGAGGATAGCAAGCGCTGGGAGAAGGTTAGCGAGAACCATGCGCGGTTGAAGGTCGAACCACAAATGTATGTGCTCCGCCGCGCACCGGAAGAGGACATCCGCAACGTCGCCATCCACAAGGTCTATCCGCGCTCGCCCATCGTGGACATCTTCCGGCCGACAACCTTCCTGGCCGAGTTAAACAACGCGACCGAGGATAAGCTGAAGGTCCAGGTCGCCTTCTGGGTCGACGGCACGCTGCAGGAGGAGAAGAGTTTCGATTGCCCGGTCGGGGTGCACACCGTTGATTTCAATTACCAGTTTGTTCCCCCGGCAAAAAAACCCGCAGAGGACCGGGAAACAGTATCCCATTATGTGGAGGTGCGCATCACCGGGGATGACCTCTCTGCAGATAACCAATTCGTTTATTCGGTCGAGGTCCGGCACACCATTCCCGTCCTGGTGATCGATGGGGGATCGACCGAGCAGCTCTGGGACAGCAATGCTGGCATGCTCGTACTCGCCTTGCAATCCGCCGGGGTATACGGTGACGAAAGCCTGTTCACGGTCACCCATCTGCCGATCGGGGACCTGGAAGACCTCGACCGCCAGATGCTCTACACCTATCGCTCGGTGGTGCTGGCTGATGTACCCAGTTTATCCCGGAATCAGCAATTCGCCCTGGATACCTTTGTCGCGGATGGCGGCGGATTGCTGGTGGCTCTCGGAGAGGATGCGGACCCGGAATTCTATGCCGGCTGGTATGACCAGGGCGATGGCTTGATGCCATGCGAGCTGATCGAGACGGTCGAATACGAGAAAAACACCGAACCCTTTCACCCGCGCTTTCCCGCCGGGGTGGGTGCGCACATCCTGGACATCTTTGACCTCGCCCGCGAGCGCGTGTTGAACGAGGTCCGGGTGACCCAGTATTGGAAATGCGCCCCGCATGCGGAAGCCCTCGTGATCGGGCGCTTCAACCAGGATCCCTTCCTGGTCTACCGACCCTTTCGTACGGGGCGGGTGCTGGTCTGGAACACGAGCCTGAACACCCGCTGGTCCACCTTTCCAACCACCCAGGATTTCCTCCCGCTTTCGCAGAACCTGATGGTCTACCTCTCCGCCGGCGTGCGTTCACCGATCAATCTCGCCCAGCTCGATACCCTGGTTTACGCCGCACCCGCAAAGGCCGCACAGACGGAAACCGGGGTGTGGGAGCACATCACGCTGCTCACGCCGGCAGGCCGGACGCACGAGCTGAAAGGTGGAATCCTCGGGGGTGAATGGGTGGCGGAATGGCAGCAGACGCAGACCACCGGGGTGTATACCGTCCAGGCGGAGGGGGTCGATCCACAGTATTTCGCCGTGGCGTACCAGCCGGGTGAGGAAGACCTGTCGCCCATGGACAAAGACATCGAGAAGACCTTCTCGGAATCCGTCGTATCCAGGTTTCTCACGACTTTCGGAGAGCTGGAGGCGGCGGTGCAGGAGGAGACCGGCGTATCGGAATGGTGGCGCTGGTTGGTTTTCTCGGCCCTGGTGCTGTTGTGCCTGGAGCTTTACCTCGGATGGAGGTTCAGCGCGTGAGCGCATTCCGCAGCCAAGCCATCCAGGGCGGCTCGTGCCGTGTGCCTTGGTTGCGCATGAATCGCCGGGAACCCGGAACGAAGCACGGAGTGCCACAGTAGCATGAAACTCCTCCTCACAGGCCTGGTCAACCCCCTGCTCGTTCTCGCGCTCTTCATGCTCGCCAGTGGGCTCTCGGTCTATCTTTACCGTAAACATGCCTTGCCCAGGCCGTGGAGCTGGATGCTCCCCACGCTCCGGATCTTCGCCTTGTTCCTCATTGTCTGCTGCCTCCTCCAGCCCGTGCTCGCGCGTTTTGGAACCAAGCGCATCATCGGCCAGATTCCCGTCATCGTCGATACCTCCGGCTCGATGGCCACGGTCGATACCTACGAGAAATACCGCAAGATCGAGATCGGCTGGGCGCTAGAGTTCTTCCCGAAAGCCCTGCGCAATACCGTCTTCAACGATGAAGCGGATCGCTGGGGAGGCCTGGAGGATACGCTGCTCGCGCTGGAAACCCAGGCCGGGGAATTAAAGCAGACCCCGGATGATGAAGCGGCCATCAAGGCCTTCGCTCGAAGGGCGGAACACATCAGCAAGCAGCTCGATACGATCCGCGGGCGTTTTGATAAGGCGATCGAAAAATCGGACTACCTCAAGCAGGACGAGGGGCAAAAACCCGGTTCGATTTCGTGGGAGCGCTTCAACAACATCCCGGGGGTGTCGGTCAACGACCTTACCCGCGCGCCGAATTTTCCGGAAAAGCCGGATGAGCGGGGCAGCTTCGACCACTTCGCATCCGGGCGCAACGTCGGAGACCACTACGGCCTGCGCATCTACGGCTACCTGCTGCCGCCCGTATCCGGCAAATACACGTTCAGCAAGCACTCCGATGACGGGAGTGAACTCTGGTTGAGCAAGGATGATGATCCCTCAAACATGAAACGACTGATCCCGGCAAACCAGACCCAGGCATCGCAATCCTTGAAGCAGGGCCGGGCCTACTACATACAGGTGCTGTTCAAGGAGAACTCCAGCCTGGACTTTGTACGCATCGGATGGGAACGGCCGGATGGCAAAACCGAGGATCCGATCCCGGGTAAATCGCTCGCGAAGTACCGTCCGGACTGGGGCCCTGATTTCTATGGCAGCTATCAGCCCTTCATCGCATCCCTGCGAGACCTGAAAACCTCTTTCGACGGCATTGCGGAGGCGCTGCAACCGAAAAGCACGGAAGATCGGGACAAGCCGCTGCCTGTGCAGGACCAGGTCAAGCGCTTCAGCAACAGCATGGAAACCTGGCGCAGTCTCGAGCATCGATTGGAAGACCTGCAGAAACTCGCGGATGAAACCCTGCACGACGCGAAAGTGCCTGAGGTCGATGCCGCGGTCGAGCGCCTGGCTGAGCTGAACCGCCTGGAACTGGCGAAACTTGCCCTGGACGCTCCGCCGCTGGATATACTGAAGAAGCTGCGCAGCAAAGGGGCCGTGACCGTCTTCAGCCTCCACGAGCTGGCGGAGCCCCTGGAACCGGAGGCCTACGCCGCCCTGGAGGGCCACTTGCCCGCCACGCGCTTTGGTTCGATCATCAACCGGGTCATGAACCGCTACGAGAAGCAACCGATAGCCGGGGTCGTCCTGGTGGGGGACGGGGGGAACAACGCGGGAATTCCCGTGCGGGAAATGCGTGAAGCCCTGGACGAGCGGAATATTTCCCTGTACCCGCTCGCGATCGGCTCGGAAAAACCGCCGCCCGATGTGGCGATCGCCCAGGTTGTCGCGCCACAGACCATTTTCAGGGGAGACCATATCAACCTCAGCGTTACCCTGCACCGGAATGGACACACGGACAAGTCGATCAGGCTCAAGCTCCTGAGCGGTGACGAGCTGCTCAAGGAGGAGCGCGTCGAGCCGGGCGACCTGGAAGAGCTGGTGGTAAATATTTCGTATGCGGAAACCAACTCGGGCACCCGGGTCTACCGCATCGAGACGGAGGTCTTCGAGGGGGAAGAGGCCTTCGACCACAACAACACCAAGTCCTTCTCCGTGAACGTGCTTGAGGATCGAATCCTCACGCTTTGCATCGATGAATTCCCGCGCTGGGAAACCCGTTACGCCAACATGATGCTCAAGCGCGACAAGCGCGTGGACCTGGATACGATTTTTGTCGCCTCGACCAAGGAAGAAGAACTGCCGCTCGGCGAGGGCAAGGATCGCTATCCGGATTCTCAAGAGGCCCTGTTCAAGTACCATATCCTCGTGCTCGGCGATGTGAATCCGAATCACTTCACCACCGCGCAACTCGAGCACATACGCGATTTTGTGCGGGTGCGCGGCGGGACCTTGATCGCCATGGCCGGGCCGCACCATATGCCGTCAGCCTACGCCGGGACACCCTTGGCGGATGTCCTGCCGCTGAATCGCATGGGCCGCTCCGGCGGGACAAACCGCCTGGCCATGAGCTTTGGCCAGGACCCCGGCGCTTTTAAGGAGGGCTTGTACCAGCCCGTGCTGGCCCGGGAGGGTTCCTTCGAAGACGTCTTGCAGGTTGGGATTGATCCCGAGAACACCTTCGAGCTCTGGAATCGATTGCCGCGCTTGAGCTGGTTGAAGGAAGACGTAAGCACGGCGCGCTCGGCGGATCCCCTGGTGCACGCCGAGGCGCACAAGGGTGAATCGGTGACCGGCCGGGCACCGGTGATGGTTAAAGCCTACGCGGGCCTGGGCAAGGTCCTCTACCTGGGCTCTGATTCTTTCTGGCGCTGGCGGTATCGGGCGCGCTGGAAGTACCACCATCGCTTCTGGGGCCAGATCCTCCTCTGGTCGACCACCGGAAGGACGACCGGATCGGATGAGTACGTAAAGCTCATGTCAGAACGCCCGATATACGCTCCCGAGGAAACCGTGATGATCAAGGCCCGCCTGCTCGACGAAAAGGAGATGCCCCTGGCAAATGCCGACGCCACGATCGAGATCTACGACGAGGAGGACCAGCTGGTGAAACGCCAGCCGCTCTTTTACATTGAAAATTCCGGGGGGGAGTACCGGGCGGAGATCCGGGACCTGGATCGCGGGTCGTACAAGATAAGCCCCCGGGTCGCTGAGCTGGATCACCTCAACCTGGAGGCGGAGGTCCAGGTCGAGGTCCGCGACTTGCCGACGAGCGAGTTCATCGATCTCGCCTTGAACCTGCAGAGCTTGAAGGAGATTTCCACCAACGCGGTACCCTTTGAGCAGGCACTGACCATGCTCGACAAGATCGAAAAGATCGACATCCGGGAAGAAATGCGGAGCGATACCGAGCTGTGGGACTCCTGGTGGTACCTGATGCTTATCGCTGGATTGCTCGCGACCGAATGGATGTTGCGCAAGCGCTGCAAATTGGCGTAAAGCAGGTTCAGCCACTCCGTGGACGATCAAGCGGCACGACGGATTGCACGGTCACCCTTGTTACACATGCCATCCATTCTCTACATCGCAGAAAACATCGATCGCCCCGAACGGGCGATGATCCGGGGCATCGCAACGCGCGGTGCGCAGGTACGCCTGGTGCTCAACCCGGAAAACCAGACCTGGCCCGATGCGGAAGCCGACGGCCTTCCCCTGCTCCCCCTGGCCCTCCGCAGCCGCTATGACATCCGGGCCATCAGGACCCTTCGTCGGTTGATCCGCGAACAGGCCTACGACATCGTTCACTGCACCCGCAACAACCGACCCATCGCCAATACGATCATTGCGATCCGGGGTTTGCCGGCCAAGCTCGTCGCCTATCGTGGGACCTCCGGGAATCTCAGCCCCTGGGATCCCGCCTCGCGCATGACCTATCTGCACCCCCGGGTGGACCGCCTGGTGGGCGTCTCGCAAGCCGTTTGTGATTACCTGGCCGGCCTGAAGATCCCGAGAGAGAAGCTGGTGCAGATTTACAAGGGGCACGATCCCGCCTGGTATGAAGCCGAGACGGCTGACCTGTCTGCCGAGGGCCTCCCGGAAAAAGCCTTTGTCATCGGCTGTGCTGCCGCGCTGCGTGAACTCAAGGGCATCGATACCTTTATCGAGGCCTTAAAAATATTGCCGCCGGAAAAACCCGTACATGCCCTGCTCGCCGGGGTGATCAAGGATCCCTGTTTGCGGGAAATGGCACGAGCTGTTCCAGCACCCCACGCGGTGCACTTCACCGGCTTCCGCAAGGATGCGCCGGCCTTGATGGGCGCCTGTGATGTGTTCCTCCTCGCCTCCAAGCGCCGGGAAGGACTTCCCCGCGCCTTGATCGAAGCCATGTCCCAGGGCGTGGCACCCATCGTGACCGCGGTGGGAGGAATGAAAGAATTAGTGGTCGATAAACGATGCGGCCTGGTCGTCCCGCCGGAAGATCCCGTGGCACTGGCCGGGGCGATCCAGACCATGATGGCCGACGCCGGGCAGCGGCGCGCCTGGGGTGCGGCCGCCCGCGAGCGGATCCGGACGGATTTCAACGTGGAGATGACCGTGGCGAAGACCTGGGCCATGTACGAGGACCTGTTGGAGGCGTAGGGACCCCCCACCTGTGATGAAAGGTCCTAGGCCGGACCCAGGCCGCGATACAGGTCCTGTACGCGCTGGCTCTGCTGCTTGCGGATCTGATCCAGTAGCAACCGGGGGATTCGATAGTTTGGCGCGTCGTCAGAGGCATTGTTGCAGTGCTCCTGGATGACCGCGTAGAGAAATTTAAACGCATCTCGCGGCTGGTTCATCTGGCCCAGGGCATCCATGAGGTCATGCGAGGTCACGTCATCTTCAAAAAGATCCGTCAGGCGCTCAACCTTGCAGTCTTCGGCCAGGCAGGCCTTGAGGCGGCGGGTAGCAATATCGTAGAGGGTAGCACCGGACCATTCGAGCTTCTCGATCATGTTCTGCTTGTCCAGGCGGGCCTGCTGGAAAAAGGCGGCGTCCTCCCTGCGCAACAGGTGGCCGAGCTCGATCGGAAGCAACAACTTGAATCCTACGTTGTCCTGCTGGAGAAACTTATTATTCAGCATGGGCCAGATGATGTCGCGCATTTGTTCGGCGTCACCATTGACCAGGACCGGTTCGTCCACGCGATCAACCAGCACGATCATGCTGCGGAAGTTTATCTCCTGCATAATGCGCACGAGCCGGGCGGTAAGCTCGTAACGGCTGTCCTGGTCGCCTGGAACGGGCATGGGCTGGCCCTGGAGGTCTTTCCCGCTCATGTCGCTGAGCTTGAGCTTGAGCTCGTTGGGTTGGCGTTCAACGACACGCACCTCCTTTTCAAGCTTT
This sequence comes from Verrucomicrobiota bacterium, assembly GCA_046581765.1. Classification (GTDB taxonomy): domain Bacteria; phylum Verrucomicrobiota; class Kiritimatiellia; order SS1-B-03-39; family UBA6053; genus JAPYUI01. The sequence goes on along the minus strand of JAYGFS010000447.1, from coordinate 4,430 downwards.
TTCATGAGCCGACCAACCGTAACCGTCTCGCTGATCCACAGGAACCCGCTGAGCAGGAACAGGCTGGCCATGGCGGCGGTGCCAACCATACTGAAACGGTCCGGGGCCGTTGCAGTCAAAACCGCAATCATCCCGAAAAGCATGAGGGCGAAGGTGACGACCATGATCCAGAAAAGCACGACAAGGGTGAGTGTCTTTCCAATGCGCAGCAGATGCCTCACCGTGTTCCAGCGGCTCATCGCGTTGGTCTTGGTAGGCTGGTCGTACACGGCCACGAGCTGGGCGAGATCCAGGCGCTTTTGCCGGGTCATCCTGCGCAGGCTCTTGCGGAGTTTTCGGGCATGTTTAAGCCCGAGGTCATCCGCGCCGACCAGGAAATCGACCAGGCGGGTGACCGACATGGAAAGGATGGCATCCTGGTGATCCACGAGCCGAAATTTCGCTTCGGATTTGCCCTGGTTTTTCAAGCGCTCAAGGGTGTCGAGGATCGGATTCAGGTTGTCGTAGTTCACGATCCAGACCTGGCTTGCCGGGGTTCGTTCATTGTGTGCCCGGAGGCGTTTTTCGAGCAGCAGGCGAATCGCCGTTTTACCGCTGCCTTTCTCGCCAAAAACGACCGCCGTGCTGGGACGGACCGGTGAACCGTAAATCTTTTCGAAGTCCGGATGGGTCATGTCCGCGGTCATAATACGCTGATAGACGACATCGTTACGGGCTTCCTCAGCCTGGAAGGGGTTTTCATTGATCCCCCAGTAGCTAAAATAATTGGAAATGTTCATGCGTTGATCCTGATCGATACGTAACGGCCCAGCGTTCCTTAAAACCCCGGCAGTGTAAAGAAAAAGTGCCTTTTTGCTATGACAGATGTGAAAAAGTTTCCTAGACAACCGGGTTGTCAGCCTTCCTTGCCGGGGTCCACTTAATCGGAGTGACACAAGATGAGTACGCGTATTGAAAAAGATTCGTTTGGTGAGATGGAAGTACCTGTAGATGCAATCTACGGTATTCACAGCCTTCGCTCGAGGGAAAATTTTTATGCTGCCGGGGAGCGCCTGCCCCTGGAAATCAACTACGGAATGGCCAAGCTTAAACACGCCTGTGCGACCGCCAACATGAGGCTTGACCTGCTCGATGCCGAGAAAGGGGCCGCGATTCAAAGGGCCTGTGAACAGGTCCTGGCGGGAGAGGCGGACGATGCTTTTCTCGTCGATATCTTCCAGGCCGGCTCCGGAACCTCATCAAACATGAATACCAACGAAGTCATCGGCAACCTCGCCTGCATCCAGCTCGGTGGCTCGCCGGGGCAACGGGAACTCGTGCACCCGAACGACCACGTGAACAAAGGGCAGTCGACGAACAACGTGTTCCCTTCCGCGATCAAGGTCGCCTCGGTGGAGCTCTCGGGGGACCTGGAAAACAGCGCCCGCCATCTCATCGCGGCCCTGCGGCACAAACAAACTGAGTTTGCGGATGTCATCAAGAGCGGTCGAACCCACCTGCAGGATGCGGTACCGGTGACGATGGGCCAGGCCTTCGGCGCCTTCGCCCGCGCCCTGGAGAAAGACCTTGCCCGAATCGAAGCCGCGCGTGAGCGCTGCCGGGAACTCGGCGTCGGCGGGAATGCCGTCGGCACCGGGATCAACACCAAGGCGGCCTTCCGCGGCGAGATCATCGCGGCCCTGAACGCGACGACCGGGGAAAGCTATCGCGTGGCGGAGGATGGCATCGAGACGACGCAGTTCCTCACCGATCTCGGCGACCTGTCCGCGGCTGTCCGCCTGCTCGCCGTTGACGTGCATAAAATTGCCAGCGACCTCCGCCTCCTCTCCTGTGGGCCGAAAACGGGCTTGGCCGAACTGGTGTTGCCGCCGGTGGAGCCGGGCTCATCCATCATGCCGGGCAAGATCAACCCCAGCATCTGCGAGGCGACAAACATGGCCTGTATCCAGGTCATGGGCAACGACCAGGCGATCTCCATCGCCTGCTCAAGCGGGCAGCTTGAACTGAATACGCACATGCCCCTGATCGGCACCAATCTGATCAAGTCGATCCAGATCATGACCCGGACCTGCCGGATCCTGGCGGACACCTGCATCGACGGGATCGCGGCCAACGTCGAGCGCTGCAGGACCTACTTCGAGGAGAGTGCCGGCCTGGCCACGGTCTTGAACCCGATCCTGGGCTACGACAAGGTTTCCGAGCTGGTGAAGGAGTCATTGAAGACCGGAATGAACCTGCGCCAGCTGGCCCTGGAAAAGGAGATCCTGAGCGAGGCAGACCTCGATACCCTGCTCAAGAAGTCGACCGGACCGACCCTGTAGCGGCCTCCGTGGGCAAGGTGGGCAAGGTGGAGCCCGGCCGTGCCGGTACCGGTGGGCTCAAGCCGCTTCCGGGGGCGGATCCGTCGGGGGCACCGGGCGATGCTTACGGGGCCAGGCATTGATCACGGCCTGTACCAGCGTCGCCAGCGGAATGGCAAAAAAGACCCCCCAGAAGCCGAACAGGCCGCCAAACAGCAGGATCGCACCAATGACCGCGATCGGGTGCAGGTTGGTCACCTCGGAGAGCAGGAGCGGCGCGAGCAGGTTGCCGTCGAAAAGCTGTATCACGAGGTAAGCCCCGACGGCCCAGGCGAAGCCGGAGCCGAGGTCGCCGTACTGGAAGTAGGCAATGAGCGCGACCGGAATGGTCATGACGGTTGCCCCGATGTAGGGGATGAGAACCGAGAGGCCGGTGAACACCGCGAGCAGCATGGCGTATTGCAGACCGATCACGCGAAAAACGGCGTAGGTAATCCCCCAGACAATGACGATCTCCCAGAATTTGCCCCGCACGTAATTGCCGAGCTGCTGGTCGACTTCGCGCCAGACTTGCGAGGCGAGGGTCCGGTCTTCGGGCAGGAAATTGGCCAGGTACCTGCGGATCTTTTCCTTATCCTTGAGGAAAAAGAAGATCAGGATGGGCACGAGGACCAGGTAGACGATCAAGGTGATCAGGCCCTTCCCCCATTCCGCGATACGCTTCCCCACGAAATCGCCCAGCTTGACCAGGCGTTCGTTGATGAGGTTGGTGACCCACTTGATCTGCTCCTCGGAGGCGGACTCCTCGCTCACGGCTCCCTCGCGGGAGGGGAAAATCGGCTCAAAGGTAAAGAGCCTCTTATCCGGAATACCATTCGTCACGGCCTCGGTATCGTTGGTGTCGATGGGGACCAGCTGAAAGGTGTTGTTGGTTTCGGATACCGCAACCATAAAGGGTTGGTCGGGCGGCGGCTTCAGTTTGGGATCCGAGGTTTCAAGGGAAGCCTCGCCTGCTTCCTCGTCCGGGCTTCGCCCACCAAAACGTTCGAGCAGGGCGTTCTGGCTGGTCTCAATCATCGTCGGCATGCGCTGGAGCAGCTTGACCGACTGCTGGGCCACGTACGGCATCAGCCCCAACAGGATGATAATAAAAAAGGCGAGAAAACAGATGTACACCGTAAGCACTGCGGCCATGCGGGGCACCTTGAGGAATTGCAACTTCAACACGAGGCCTTCCAGCAGGTAGGCGATGACAATCGCCGCGAGGCAGGGGGCCATGATGTTGCCAAGAAAGGCGATGCCGATAAAACCGACAACGAGCAAGACGGCCAGGATGACAACCTGGGGGTCGTTGAACGTTCGCTTAAACCAATTCCAGAGCAGTTGCATGGTGTTTCAAGGGCAATGTACTGCGGGTAGGGTACTGAACCAACCCGTATTTACGACTTCACAATGAATGAATATCCCTTGAAGACAAGCCAGGTTCCTTATCTATTCAGGCGAAAGAAACCCGAATGGCCGCCTGAATTGCCCGTCTTTATTCCCCCTCATCTTCCATCGCGCGGGTGCTCCGTCGGCACCGATTCCCGGGCACTACGGGCTCGACCTTCGTAATGTCAAGGACCGATGATACTCGTTATTTATGTGGACAATTCGGGCAGAGTGTTACAGGGAGACTCTTTTTTTGTTCGAGATTCATCGCATGATTTTTCCTGGGGATTATACACATGGTTATTAGCAAGCGCGTGCTCTTCATCTGCACGGCAAATTACTATCGCAGTCGCTTTGCCGAGGCACTCTTCAATTTCCACGCGGATAAGCGCAACCTGGGATGGACCGCACAGTCCCGTGGACTCGCTACTTACCTGGTCAACGAAGATATCTCGCGCTGTACCGCACACGCACTTCACGAGCGCGGCATCGACCTATCACACACCACGCAGGCCGGATCACAACTGACGGAAGTCGACCTGGAGAACAGTGACCTCATTATCGCGCTCGAGGAAAAAGAGCACCGGCCACTGATCGACCAGTTGTTCCCTTCCTGGGTGGATAAGATTCGTTACTGGAATGTCCCCGACATGAAGGATCTCCCGCCGGAGGAGGCACTACCTATGGTCGAAACCTTGA
>JAYGFS010000407.1:0-5616 GCA_046581765.1 Verrucomicrobiota bacterium | reverse complement strand
GCGGGAAACCGAAGCCACCGTCCTGCACCGCGTAGGTCGTACCATCCTGCTCTACAAGGAGCGCGAGGAACAGACCTTCCCATGAAGGGTCCCGGCCTCACGGCCTGCCTGCTCGCCGCAGGACTCTTCGCTGGCTGCTTCCAGCACACGATTCGCGTGGCCGTACATGCGGATGGCAGTGGCAGCATTTCCGTGCGGCAGGTACTGAGCAAAGAAACCCTCGCCGTACTGCAACAACAGACAGGCAAGCGGCCCGTTTTCAACGAAGCACAGATCAAGGAATTCGCCGCCCAATACGGTCCGAATGTCCACGCGATTGTCGTAAGGGAAATTAGCCTTCCGGAAGGCCAGGGCTACCTGGCCATCTACGAGTTTTCGGATATCAATCAGGTGCGTATTCCTACGGGCAAGGAACCGTACAGCTTCGTCTACCGAAAGGGGTATCTAACGGCCAAAAGCCCCCGGCCTCCATCCACGCGACAGAAGGTGGAAAGCCCTTCACGGGCCTCAACCGATGGCTTTGCCCAATTGATCAAGACCCTGGGAGCGCCTTATGGATTCTCCGGAAAAGAACTGCCCGAAGTGGTGGCCCGTCGTGTATTGAGCGACCTGGAAATATCGATTGACCTGGATCTTCCGGAAGGAACGGAGACCTCACATGCCAGGCATGTTGAGCCGCAGAATAAAAGCCGGGTACGCCTGCTGCAGGTAGACGGGCAAGTCATGTCCTCCAGGCCGGCAGCCATCCAAACACTGCTCCAGGCCGATGGCCAGGCTCCGATCGAGGTGCTACTCTCAGGTCTACCCGGGGTCAAGATCGAGCCGAAGGCCGAACTGAAATTTAAGCTGCCCTAAGCCTGCCACTTATCTACGCGGGACCGACCACGGGCTACCGGGTCCAGTGCTGCGGTGCCGTTTCGTTCGGTGCCCGGTTTACGCCAGGGACTCCAGAAAAGGAATAACCTCGTGCAGGGTCTGGAACTCGGCCTCTGCAAGGGCGACGAGTTCTTCAGCAGGCCGCACATGGTCCGGCACGAGCAAGGGCCGCATGCCCGCGCGATGGGCAGCCTCGATACCGGGGCCGCTATCCTCCAGTACGAAGCACCGGGCGGGCGGCATCTCCAGCAGATGGGCGGCGGCGAGAAAAATATCCGGGGCGGGCTTGCCCTGCTCCACCTGGTCACCACAGATGATCTGGTGAAAGCGATCCTGGATTCCGGTTCCCCGGGTTTTCGGTTCGAGCTGGTGGCGGCGGCTGGAGGTCGCCAAGGCCAGGGAAAAGCCATGGTTATCCAGGAAATCGAGCAGTTCAAAAAGCCCGGGCTTGATAACGGGGGCCTCGATTTCGATCAACCGGTGATAGTGGTGGTCCGATCGGGCGAGCAGCGCGTCATACGACACCTCCGCATCGAGCATTTCCTCAAGCAGGGCCCGGATTGAATGGATGGTGCGGCCCACCATGGCCTGGACGACCTGCTCGGGCACCGAAATCCCCAGATCCTGTCCCGCGAGGACCCACGCTTTGCGGGCCAGGCTCTCGGTCTCCAGGATCAAACCGTCCAGATCAAAAATCACAGCTAGATTTTTCACCATTGCCCGTTATGGTAGGGTCTTTTCATCGAAAAGCAAAATCAGGTTTAGACGATATGGAAACATTAACATTTCTCCAACCGGAGCAGGCGCGCCAGATTCAGGCACAATTCGGCAGCCCCCTGTTTGTCTATGACGAAAATATCCTGCGCGCCAATGCGGCCGCCGCCATGGCCTTCCCCAACGCTTTCGGCCTAACCGCTCGCTACGCGATGAAAGCGAATCCCCATGCATCCATCCTGCGTATTTTTCACGAAAGTGGCATGCACATTGATGCCAGTTCGGCCTACGAGGTCGAACGAGCCATCCGAGCGGGCATTCCCGCCCATCACATCAGTTTAAGCTCGCAGGAATTGGCAGCGGACCTCGCCGGCCTGGATGAAAAAGGCGTACAGTTCAATGCGACTTCCCTGAACCAGCTTCGCGCCTTTGGGCAACAGGTTCCCGGCGGGCGCGTGGGACTCCGCTTTAACCCCGGGCTTGGATCCGGCGGAACGACCAAGACGAACGTCGGTGGTCTGCCATCGAGTTTTGGCATCTGGCACGAATACCGCGGGCAAAGCAAAGCCGTCGCTGCCGAATATGAGCTGACGATTGAACGTATCCACTCACATATCGGTTCGGGCAGTGATCCGGCGGTCTGGCAGAAAGTCAGCGAAATGAACCTCGACCTCGTGCGCGAATTCCCGGACGTGACGAGCCTGAATCTCGGGGGCGGCTACAAGGTTGGCCGCATGTCGAACGAGACGTCGACGGACCTGCAGACGGTAGGCCAGGCGGTAAAAACTTCTTTTGCCGCCTTCGCAAAGGAAACCGGTCGCGAACTCCAGCTTGAAATCGAACCCGGCACCTTCATGGTGGCCAATGCCGGTGCGATCCTGTGTCGGATCCAGGACCTGGTCGACACGGGTTCCGAGGGGTATCAATTCCTGAAAATTGACACCGGAATGACCGACCTACTCCGCACCTGCTTATACGGCGCGCAGCACCCCATGGTGGTTGTCAATGCCGGTGAAGCAACCGGGCAGACGGCTGCGTATATCGTCAGCGGTCATTGCTGTGAATCCGGCGATATGCTGACCCCTTCGCCTGGCGACCCCGAACGACTGCAGCCCCGTGAGCTGGCGGAAGCCCGGATTGGCGACCTGTTGATCATCGGCGGAGCCGGAGCCTACTGCTCTTCCATGTGCGCAAAAAACTACAACAGCTTTCCAGAAACAGCCGAGGTGCTGGTGGAAGCAAGTGGTGCATACCGCCTGATCCGCAAGGCACAGACCCTGGACCAGATCCTTGCGAACGAGGTCTAGGAGGAGGGCTTCAAGGGGCACGGGATAAACGGAGGAGCGGGACCACGGGGACCGCTAAGGACCAAAGCCCAAGGTCCCGGTAATCCCTGAAGTCCCGCTTTCCGCTTATTCAAAGTCAGGACGCTTGGGTCGATCGTCGCCACCATCCGGACCACCGCTCGGACGACCACCCGGACGACCACCCCCGGGACGTTCGCCGCCGGGACCACCTTGACCCCCACGACCCGCCGTGAACCGCTTGGCCATCGCATCAATCTCCGCCTTGTCGAGTGCTCCATCACCGCTGGTGTCGGCCCGTTCAAGCACCCGCTGCATGCGTTCGGGCAATTCTTCCTTGGTCAGCTTGCCGTCCTTGTTCTTGTCGTTCTCCATGAGACGGGCGATAAAATCACCGGGGCCACCACCACCGGGAGCTCCGCCACCTGGACCACCCTGCGTGGGGCGAAATTCTTCACGGGTAATCTGCCCGTCACCGTTTTTATCCAGGGTCTTTAGGGCCGCTGAAGCGCCGGCAATTTCCTCGGCAGAAAGCGTCCCGTTGTGATCCTTGTCGAGTGCCAGTAAGACGGGATTCAGGGGTCGACGCCCGCTGAACCCGCCCCCACCGGGTCGACCGCCGGGACGATCACCGGAGCGCTCAGCGCCGGGACGATCAGCGCCAGGACGTTCACCGGGGCGATCGCCACGCGGAGGGCCCTCGTTCTCAGCAAAAATGTTCGGGGAAAACAAGTAGGCCACACTGGCTGCAATCATAATAAACACGGGTATTTTCATTGGGATCTCCTAGGTTAGGGCGATTATGACCACAAAACGCTTATACCACGAGAAATATTGCCCTGCAGGTGGTTTTTTTGGTGCCCATTCCCGAAAAAGCGCCAGCCATTAGCCCTTTGCACTGATGACAATCAGCGGACAGCGGGTTTTTCGCGCGACCTGGAGGGTGAAATTGCCAAAAAGCTTTTGCGTCCGACCCAGCCGCTCGGCACCGAGAATAAGTAAATCCGTATCGACTGCTTGCTCGACCACGACATCAATCGGTGTATCCGAGCAGATGACCAGGGATTCCGAAATCCCCGGGGCCAGGTCACTCGCCAGCAGGGCAAGGTACTTACGCGCCAGGAGCCGGTCCTGGGCAGAGGCCTGTTCCGCCACGATGCTGAGGAAGGTCACCTGCATGTCACCGACCCGGGCGAGACTGCCGATCAAACGCGCCATGAGCTGGGTATGGCGGCTGCGACCCGCCACGGGAACCAGGATATGCTTCACCTGTTCAAACTGCCATCCCTGCTGCGCACGGACGGTGACGATATCCGCATCGAGATGGCCGAGCACGGCATCCAGGGGCGTGCCCGTTCCCTCCTCGCTGAGTTCGCTTAAGCCCAGCAACACGCTGGCACACTGCCTTGAGCGGGCCACCCGGGCAATTTCATCCCAGGGGGATGCGGCAATCGTGGTCAACCATTCCACCTGCCCGGGAGCGCTGTGTGCCAGAAGGATGGCCTCACCGGCAATGTCCCGTATGTGGTCGACGGGTACGGGATGGAGGGAGGGATCCCAATCCGGCGGGGCGACAACAACCGAATGCATGAGCACGCGACCGCGGTTGGTGGGGGTCAGGGCCGCCGCAACGGAAATCAGGGTACCCGCCGTCTCGGGACGCGCAACCGGCACAAGTACCAGGGGATTTCTACCGCGCAGGTGCTGTATTTCCGGGTCACGCGCCGCCGAAAAAGCATCGCTCACCCGGGCGTGCCGGGCTCCGAGCACCATGAAGGCGGCCAGGCCGAGAACGATCCATCCCGTGGCAATGCCACCCGCCAGCGGAACCATCAGGCCCTGGAATATCGCGAGGGCCAGGCAGGACAGGCCCCCGAGGACCGGTACGAGCGGAAAGAACGGGGTACGGAAAGGAGGAGGCATGGCGGCGGACCGAATGCGGACCAGGATGGTGATCCCGTGTGCCAGGGCAAAGGTGACCAGGAAAACCAGGCTTGCCGCGGCACCCGCTACGGCGAGGTTGGGCAGCAGCAGCACCAGCAGCACCATCAACCCGACACTGGCGCATATCGCCATGCGGGGCGTGCCGCTTCCCGGGTGCACACGGGAAAAGAATCGCGGCAGGGTCCGATCGCGGGACATGCTCATCGCGATACGCGAGGCAGCAAACAGGTTGGCTTGCAACGCACCGAGCATGGAGAGCACGCCGGCCACGAGCACCAGCCAGTAACCGAAGGCCCCCAGGTAATGATTTGCGGCAATCGCCACAAAGGCTTCCGGTTCTGCCCGGGCCGCCTCGGTCAACGAAGTCCCCGGGGCAAAGCCTACCAGGGCGATGACCAGCAGGAGCGGAAGATAAATCAGCAGGGCGATCCCGAGCGATCCCAACATGGCGCGCGGGATATTGCGCGCGGGGTCTTTTATCTCACCGGCCACCGCAGCGACCAGGTCAAAGCCATGGAGAGCGATAAACGTAAAGCCCATGGCGGCAAAGAGGCCTCCCATGCCCTCCGGGAGAAAAGGGGTCAATTGCCGGCCGAGTTCGGCCCCGCTCATGCGGGTGGCTGCCCAGCATCCACCTGCGATGAGGATCACGAAGAGCAATACCTTCCCGATATTCATCCAGGTACCTACCGAGCGATTGGTAAACAGCATGGTGATGCCGAAACCCAAAGCACCGATGATCGCGAGCAGGTTGACCCCCCCTTGGCCCTGCAACCCT
>JAYGFS010000256.1:0-6807 GCA_046581765.1 Verrucomicrobiota bacterium | reverse complement strand
CTGTCCAGCAGGTGACGAATGGTATGGTGGATGGTTTCAAGTGAAAAGGGCTTTTGCACGAAAATCGACGTGGGCGTGTTGAGTTTCACTTCACCCTGCTCGTCCTCGGTGTAACCGGAAATATAGACGGTTTTCAGGTCCGGGTAGATCTCCCGCACCGCCTCGCTCAAGGCGTAACCACCCATTTCCGGCATGATCATGTCGGTTAGCAACAGGTCGAGGCCGGGCAGGGTCTTGATCTGTTCCAGGGCTTCCCTGCCATTCCGCGCTTCCGAGACCTCAAAGCCTTTTGCCGAGAGGAAACGCGCTATGAGCATTCGAATGCTCTCCTCATCCTCTGCTATGAAGATGCGTTCCGTCGAGGTCGTGTCCGGACCGGCCTGGGTGCTTTCACTCGTCGATGTTGATTCCTGCTCCATGTCGCCGGGGTCGTCTTTGCCCGGGTCGCCCTCGCCATGGGTCGCGTCCGGGTCATCGGGGACAGCCACGACGCTGGCCAGGGTGGGTGCGCTTATGGGCGGGGTGTTGAGCGTGCGTTCCGTAACCATTTCCTTTTCTTCGACGTTCCTGTCCTCGGTCATTGCGTGAATCATCAGGCGGTATTCCGTACAAGGCCTGGAAGCCCGTGGGTGCAAGCCCTGTGGCTGTGTGCCCCAAGCCTCCCAGGCAAAGGAGTGTAGGCGTGGCGACACCGGACTAAAGGAGAATACCATAAAATTCGACGGCGGTTCAGGATAATTCAGCGTTTTTGACCCCGCCGAATGTCGTGGGGTTTTGCCAGGCGCACCCGGGCCTGCAGGGCGCATCGACGCCTGCGCCTGCGAGAGAGCCGCTCCCGTCTCCATTATTCCGCCGGGAAGCGTCGCCGGTCCCGGTCCCGGAAGCCCCGGCCCTTGCGGAGATGCGGGTGCTGCGCAAGGGCCAGCGCCTGTCCATCCAACCGGTGGAGAAGAAGCATTTCCAGCGCGTGTGCAAGATGGCCGGGGCGAAGACCCCCATGGTGTAGTGGGTGTGTTTCCCGATGGATGAGTCCCTCCTTCCCGGTGACGGACAATTGACGCACGGGCAAATCAAGCTAGTATCCCGGCAGCATGAACCCCACGGTTAAAAAAGACATCGTCCTCGTCGGGGGCGGCCACAGCCACGTGGCCGTGCTCAAGGCCTTCGGCATGAAGCCGCAGCCCGGCCTTCGCCTGACCCTGGTCACCCGCGACATTCACACCCCGTATTCCGGGATGCTCCCGGGCCTCATCGCCGGTCATTACACCCACGATGAAGCCCACGTCGACCTGCGTCCCCTGGCCAACTTCGCCCGGGCCCGGATCTACCACGACACGGTCACCGGCTTTGATTTCGAAGAGAAGCTTGTACACTGTAAAAATCGTCCGCCCGTGGCCTTCGATATCCTGTCCGTGAACACGGGGTCGACCCCGGACCGGAACGAGATCGCCGGGGTGGAGGAGCACACCCTGCCGGTCAAGCCCATCGACGAGTTCCTCCGGCGCTGGGACGCGTTGCGCAGGGAGATCCTGGCCACCCCCGGGCAGTCGCGGCAGATCGCGGTCGTCGGCGCCGGTGCCGGCGGGGTGGAGCTGCTGCTCAGCGTGCGGCATCACCTGGAGCAGGAGGCCGCCGCCGAGGGCCAGGACTTCGGCCGCCTGCGCTTCAGCCTGGTCAGCGGCTCCGCCGAGATCCTGCCCACCCACAACGCGAAGGTGCAGGGAAAATTTAGCCGGGTGCTCCGGGAGCGCGGGGTCGAGGTAATCCGGTCGGAACAGGTCACCTCGGTCGGCGAAAAAAACATGATCTGTGATTCCGGGCGGATCATCAAGGCCGATGTGGTGTTCTGGGTGACCCACGGCGTCGGTGCGGGCTGGTTGTCGGAAACCGGCCTCGATGTCGACGAGCGCGGCTGCCTGCTCACCAACGAATACCTGCAGACACTCGAGAACCCCGACGTGTTCGCCACCGGGGATAACGCGACGTCCACCACCGACCCGCGGGCGAAGTCGGGGGTGTTCGCGGTGCGCGCCGGGCCCTGGCTCGCCGAGAATCTCCGTCGCCGTGCCCGCGGGCAGCGCCTCAAGGCCTGGCGGCCGCAGAAGGCCTTCCTGAGCCTGATCAGCACCGGGGACCCCTATGCCATCGCCTCCCGCGGCCCCTTTGCCCTCGAGGGCGCAGCGATCTGGCGGTGGAAGGACTGGATCGATCGCCGCTGGATGGCCAAGTACCACGAGCTGCCCGAGATGGGCGCGATGGCGCCGCTGCCCAAGCCCTCCCGCGGGGAGGCGGCCCGGATGGTCATGCGCTGTGCCGGTTGCGGATCGAAGATCGGCAGCTCGATCCTGCACCGCGCCCTCAAGGGCCTGGACTCCGTCGACCACGAGGAGATCCTCAAGGGGTTCAACCAGCCGGACGACGCCGCCATCGTCGAGCTACCCACCGGCAAGCTCTCCATCGAGACCGTCGATTTCTTTCGTTCCTTCATCGACGACCCGTACCTGTTCGCCCGGATCGCGGTGAACCATTGCCTGAGCGATGTCTTTGCCATGGGGGCCCAGGCGCACCATGCGCTGGCCATCGTGACCGTGCCCCATGGCAGCGACCGGAAGGTCGAGGCGGAGCTGCGCGAGGTCCTGGCCGGGGCAACCGAGATGATGAACGAGGCGGGCTGCGCGCTCGTGGGGGGGCATACCAACGAGGGCCCCGAGCTGGTCTTCGGCCTCTCCGTCACCGGGTACACCGACCGGGAGCAGGTCTTGAACAAGGGTGGCTGCCAGCCCGGCGAGGTGCTCGTGCTGACCAAGCCGCTGGGAACCGGCACCCTGCTCGCCGCCGACATGCAGTACAGGGCGAAGGGCCGATGGATCGCATCCGCGATGGACATGATGCTCCAATCCAACCGGCAGGCTGCGGAAATCCTGCACGCACACAAGGCCTCCAGTTGCACCGACGTCACCGGCTTCGGCCTCATGGGGCACCTCCTCGAGATGGTCAAGCAATCCGAGGTGACCATCACGCTGGATCTCCGCGAGGTCCCGGTTCTCGAGGGGGCGGTCACGACCTGCAAGCGGGGTATCCTGAGCACCCTGCACCCCGCCAACCTGGAGGCCGATGCCTTCATTTCAAATCGCGCCGAGGGCGAGCAGCACGAGAAATATCCACTGCTCTTCGATCCCCAGACCTCCGGCGGCCTGCTCGCGGCGCTTCCCCGGGAGCACGTTGCTGACTGCCTGAGGGAGCTCCACGCCGCCGGCTACCCGGACGCCCGGGTCATCGGCCAGGTACGGCCGAAGGCGGATTTGGCTTATCCGGTGACCCTTTCCCTCTAGGCGCGGGTGCCCGGCGGGACCGGTTACCGGCACCGGTAGCTGACCGAAACCGTCTCCACATCCTTCCCCGCGTCAAAGGTCCAGCTCGTATCCTGCGCCCCGCCCGCGTAGCGGTGCTGGGCCATTCGCAATTCCCCGCCGGGGCCGTTGCGCCAGGCAAAGCGCAGCTCCAGGGGATCCGTCCCCGCCCGGTAATACGCGTGCGCCTCCACCTTCCGGTATCCCTTCCGGCTGTCATTGCTGAAGCGGACCTGCACCGGTCCTTTCACCGCCTCCAGCACCTGTTCCCCGTAGCTGAAGGACTGGCTCCAGAAGTCCGCCGGCTCATCGCCCCGGCGGATAATCCGGTCGTCCTTTAGCAGGGCTTCCCAGCTCGTCCCGCCGTTGGTGGAGGTCTCTATGTGCCACTTCACCGCCTGCGGGGGGGCACCCGAGCGGTTCCAGCTCGCCGCCGAGACCCCGGTGATCGCCTCGCCGCGCGGCGCGCGCAGCTGCAGGGTTGCCCCCGACTGGTCCAGGGTCCCGTCGACCAGGTGGGCCTGCGCCTGGTCCCGGTTCGGTCCGGCCGAGACCATGCCCGTGCCCGATGCGCGGTAGGCCACCCGGTTCATCCCGTCGACCAGCCGCGGCAGGACCGCGACGTTTGCCTGGCAGACCGTGGTCCAGCGCAGCTTCGCATCGCGCAGGTCGGCCGCCGCCCGGTGAAAGCGGATCCAGTACTGCTGGTGCCCCTTGACCGGGTCGGTCAGGTCCGTCCTGCCCGCCAGGGTGCCGCCGTCCTGCCAGCTTTGCCCGCAGTCGGTGGAGACGCTGACCGTGCATCCGGCGGCGCCCTCGACCACCAGTCCGTTTTTCCCCCCGTCCGCGTAGATGCCCCAGGGGCTGTCATCCGGTGGGCTTGCCGCGATGATGTAGGGCGTATAAAACTCGAAGGTTACCTGCTCTGCATCCGCATCGATCACGCCTTCCCGCCAGGCCCCGGACCTGAAGTCCGGCTGGTAGTGGTACACCGCATTCGCATAGCGCACCCGGCTGGGCACCCAGCCCGTTCCCTTCTTCGAGCGGTACATCTTCTCCGGCTGGTTCACCCAGGAGCGATCCCGGCTGGGCCCGGGGATGCCATCCGCCTGGTAGTTGCGGCCCCAGAACACGAAAGTCTTGCCGTCGGCCAGGCCGGGCCGGTGATACCGCGTCAGCGATTCCCCGCGGCGGAGATGCACGATCGGCCTCGGCCCCGCGTATCCCGCGCGATACTCCGCCACCCGGTAGGAGCTGAAGGCCCCCGCGTCGCTGTCATGCAGGCCGGCCACCCGCCAGCCCTGTTGGCGCTCCGGCTTGTAAGTGGGATCCTTCAGGGTCTTGAGGCGCTCCTTCACCTCGCGAATGCCCAGCAGCCGCGTCCCGCCCTCGTCGAAAATCACCGTGGAAACATCGTGGTCCAGCAGCGCCCAGCGCCCGGTGCCGTAGGCACCGCCGGTCAGCCAGACCTCGAAGGAATTGTGACCGGTCACCCCGACCGCCCGTCCGCGGCAGGGCCCGAGCAGGTATTCCATTTCCGCGGTCCACTGCGCGTGGGAGGTTCCACAGAGGCCGAAGCCGTGCGCGAACAGCCCGTGCCAGTACTCCCGGTTCCAGTCGCTCTTCCCGAAGCCCTGGTCGAAGTAATCGCCCTTGCCTTCCTCCCCGTGTGCGAAATGTGTATTCCGCCAGAGCCAGGCCGCCAGCACCTTGTCCTGGTCGCTCTCGACGCCTTTCCCGGTCACCCGCCGGTAGACCCGCGCCTGGGTCTTCGCCAGCCGCTCAAAGGATGAAAGCGCCAGCTCCCCCGGGTACCAGGGGTGCTGGGTCATGAGCTGCGGGTCGCCCACCCCCGCAAGGCTTCCCATCGCCCCCAGCCACCAAATTGTCATTGCCATCGTCTTCATTCTGCAGGCTCCGTTTTCCTCCTGCTTATACGCCGCTTCCGCCTTCCAGGCGAGGCCGATTTGCCCCCGGCCACGGGTCAGGTGCCCCTATTGGACTTGTCGAAACCCCAAAGCGTGCTTTAGTGCCCGCGGAGAGTGAAGGGTGCCTGGTGGTCCCCGCGGTCTTCAAAACCGTTGTTGGGCGGTCACCCGTCCAAGGTGGGTTCGATTCCTACCCTTTCCGCCAAATTTATGGTAAACCGTGTGGGGTCCCGTCGACCGGCTCGCCGACACGTGCACCGGTTGATGGCCAACCTGAAAATGTGATGCAGCGCTTTCTTCTCGCTCTATGCGTTCTCTTGTCCGGGAGTTCCCTGGCCCCTGCCCGGGAAGCCCGGCCCGGGAACGATTCCCGCCTGCAGCACTGGGCCTGGCAGCCGCTCTCGGCGGCGGGAAAGGACCTTTCCGTGGATGCCTTCGTGCGCGCAGGATTGCAGGCGAAGGGGCTGAAGATGTCACCCGCGGCGGAGCGGCGGACCCTGGTCCGGCGCTTGTCCTATGACCTGCACGGGCTGCCGCCCTCACCAGAGGTGGTGGAGGCTTTCGTCCAGGATCCCGATCCCGGGGCCTATGGGAAACTGGTCGACCGCCTCTTGGCTTCGCCGCATTACGGCGAGCGCTATGCCCGGCACTGGCTGGACATTGCGCATTACGCGGACACCCACGGTTTCGAGCGGGACCGGCGGCGGAATTCCGCCTGGCCCTACCGGGACTACGTGATCGCCGCCTTCAACACGGATAAACCCTACGATCGGTTCATCCGGGAGCAGCTCGCGGGCGACGTGCTGTGGCCGGAGGACGCACAGGCGGTGATTGCCACCGGCTTCCTCGCCGCCGGGCCCTGGGACTTCGTGGGGCATAAAGAGACCAAGAGCCCGTTGCTCCGGCGCTCCGCCCGCAACCTCGACCTCGACGACATGGCCACCCAGGTGATGACCGCGACCATGGCCATGACCGTCAACTGCGCCATGTGCCACGACCACAAGATCGACCCGATCTCCCAGCAGGAGTACTACCGGCTCCGCGCGGTGTTCGCCGGGGTGAAGCGCGAGGAGCGGGTCAACAGTGAGGCCGCGCTGAAGCACTACGAGGCGAGGCGACTCCCGCTGATCCGGAAGCAAAAGGACCTTTCCCAGCAGATCGGCCGGCTGGAGGGCAAGGGCATCGACCTCGCCGATATCGTGGGCGGCGGCAACGGGCGCGGCACCGGCACCTACCGCAACGCGCTCGATCCGCGCAACGCGGTGGTGCAGACCCGCAACTTCGGCAAGCTCGGAAACGTGAAGACCAATCACTACGCAAAGTGCACCTTCGCGTTTGTGGACGGGGTCTTCGTGCCCGACGGGGACGCCGGGAAGGCGAAGATCCGGGTCAGCACGACCGGGCTGACCATCACCGGGATTCCCAAGACCTCGGGCAAGGCCTGGGACATGATCCGCAACGGCCCGGTGGCCAGCCAGCATTCGAACCAACACGGCGGCATCGATTTCACGAAAGACGGCCACACCTTG
>JAYGFS010000251.1:0-14913 GCA_046581765.1 Verrucomicrobiota bacterium | reverse complement strand
GCCATGAATATAAACGACACGCAAGGTGGTGAGGCTAGCACCGTACAGAATGTATTGATTCCCTTTGTCATTGAGCAAACCGGCCGCGGTGAACGTTCGTATGATATTTATTCGCGGTTGCTGAAGGACCGCATCATTTTTCTTGGTACGCCGGTGAGTGATGATGTGGCCAACTCGATCGTGGCGCAGATGCTCTTCCTCCAGAGTGAGAATGCCGACAAGGATATCAACCTCTATATTAATTCGCCGGGCGGATCGGTAACCGCCGGCCTTGGAATTTATGACACGATGCAGTTTGTAAAGTGCGACGTTGCCACCTATTGTGTGGGCCAGGCGTCGAGCATGGGGGCTTTGTTGCTTGCAGCAGGTGCGGCAGGTAAGCGGCACTCCCTGCCCAACTCGCGCATCATGATCCACCAGCCCTGGGGTGGTTTCCAGGGCCAGGCGTCGGATGTCGATATTCACGCTCAGGAAATTTTACGTTTGAAAGCGAACTTGAACCGGATCCTTTCCCACCATTGCAATCAACCGATAGAGCGCGTGGAGAAAGATACCGATCGTGACAACTTTCTTTCCGCGGAGGAGGCCAAGGAATTTGGCTTGGTGGATGTGGTTGTTTCGCCCATGGGCGATGGCGATAAGGGCGGCAAGGGTGCGAAGCCCGGGAAAAAGTAATCGACTGAGCATTTGAGATGCTCCGGGGTTGTCCCGGGGCAGGCGGAAGTAGTATGGCGAGTAAAACTGACACACCAAAATGTTCCTTTTGCGGTAAATTGCAGAACGAGGTGGATCGTCTGATCGCGGGACCCGGCGTCCAGATTTGCGATCAATGTGTGGAACTGTGCATCGCGTTGATCGAGCGGGAGAAGACGAAGGGCGAAAGCCGCAAGTCGGATACGGTCAGCATTCCCAAGCCGCATGAGATTCGGGCCCAGCTTGATGAATTTGTCATTGGCCAGGAGCATGCCAAGAAGGTCCTGTCGGTCGCGGTGCATAATCACTTTAAACGCATTAGGGAACCTGGGCGGATCACGCCGGACGATCTGTATCGTGATGTGGAGATCGAGAAGAGTAACATCCTGCTGATCGGGCCAACCGGCTGTGGGAAGACGCTACTGGCCAAAACCCTGGCGCGTTTCCTGGACGTACCCTTCAGTATTGCCGATGCGACGACGCTGACGGAAGCCGGTTATGTGGGTGAGGATGTGGAGAATATTCTCCTGCGCTTGCTGCAGGCTGCGGATTTCAATATTGGGCGCGCGGAGATGGGCATCATTTACGTAGACGAGATCGACAAGATCGGCCGGAGGACGGAGAATGTATCCATTACCCGCGACGTCTCGGGTGAAGGGGTGCAACAGGCGCTGCTGAAGATCATGGAGGGGACGGTCGCAAACGTGCCCCCGCAGGGCGGACGCAAGCATCCGCAGCAGGAATATATCAAGTTTAACACCGAGAATGTTTTGTTTATCTGCGGTGGGGCCTTCGTGGGACTGGAAGAAATTATCCAGCGCCGGCTCGGAAAAGGTGTTGTTGGCTATAATTCCGACACGCCGGAAAAAGCGGTCACCTCTGCAGGGCAGGTGGAGCCGCACGATCTCGTGCGTTACGGCTTGATTCCCGAGTTCATCGGCCGTCTTCCGATTACAGCCGTGCTTGACGAGCTGACGGAAGACGACTTGATCCAGATTTTAACCAAGCCCAAGAACGCGATGGTGAAGCAGTATGCGAAGTTGCTCGCAATGGAGGACGTTGAACTGTCCTTTACCGATACGGCTCTCCGGGAACTTGCGCGCATTGCGGTGATGCGCAAAACCGGTGCCCGTGGTTTGCGGGCGATCCTTGAGCATATCATGCTCGATATCATGTACGACATCCCGTTGAAGGGCGATACGAGCGAATGCCGGATTACCAAGTCCACGATCAACAGCCAGTTGACCGCCCTCGGAATCTCCCGCGAAAACCGCCGTATTGCCTGAGGTAAAGGTGGTACGCGGCTTGGTTCTCAGGGTCCTCGGCTTTCTTTTGTCGACGGTGGGTTTTCTTTTTGCCCGGCAGGTGCCGATTACGATTCTGCATACCGCGGATTTACACGGACAATTGTTCCCCGCTGATGCATCGGATGATCATCCACTTCAGGGAGGTTTGCTGCGTGCAGCGCGTTACCTCGAGGAAGTCCGGGAGGAGCAACGGAATGTCCTCCTGTTCGATTCCGGTGACAGCCTGGGAGGGGCGGCGGAAAGCGAAGGGGAGCCCTCCTTGATCGTGTCGGCGATGAATCATTTATCCTACGACGCGATCGCGCCTGGCGATCAGGACCTCGGACGTTATGTCAAGCGCCTGGCAGCTTTGAAGGCGCCGATCCTGGCAGCCAATGTCCAGGGCCTGGATACGGTTCGCAGTCATCAGGTCTTACAGGTTGATGGGGTGCGGGTGGTGGTGCTTGGATTAACCTGGCCCGGGTTCCACCATCGTTATTTATCTGCTTCGATCCGGGTGGGGCCTGGGGTCGAGGCCTTATCGGGACTCATGGCGGAGGTTAAGCAGTTGGAGCCGGATGTGATCTGCCTGCTCGTGCACCAGGGCGCGGGTGCCGGTCCCTTCGGGAAACTTCGTGACCTGATCCAGCGATTCCCGGAGATCGATGTCGTGATCGGTGGCCACACCGGGCAGGCGGTTCCGGAAGCCTTTTACGGTGAGACCCTTTTCACGCAGGCGGGGGCAGGGGGGCTGCGAGTCGGTCGTGTGGACCTGGTCTGGGATACGGTTCGCCGGCAACTGATCAAGCAGGAGTCCCGGCTCCAGAAAATTGGCACCCGCTTTGTGGCAAGTGCCTCGTTGAAGAAGGCCCTCGAACCCGCCCTGGGCGAAGCCCGCGCCCACCTGGGGCAGCCGATCGGTGAGTTGCGCGGTCGTTTTGCCCGGCGGGTAAGCGGGCGGAACTCCGGCGAGGAGCGCTTGATTGGAAGGGCCCTTGCGGAAATGACCCAGGCGGAAATCGTCTGGTGGGAAAAAGACCGAGTGCGTCTTCAGGAAGGGGTCCTCACGGAGCAGGGCCTGGCGGCGGCGGTTCCGGAGGATGAGGTACTGGTCAAGGTGCATCTGACCGCAGCCGACTTGCGGGAAATGATCAAGGAGGCCCTGCGCGTGGAGTCTCCCCTGGTCTGGGGTATGCGGTGGGAGGTGACTGCGCAGGGCGTTTATCGGGTGTTGGACGGGATGGGGAAGGGGATGCACGCGCGCAAACGCTTCCCGGTGGTTCTGCCGGAATCCCTGGCGGCCTCGGACGGGGGCCGCTTTCCCCTACTGCGCCGCGTGGTGCATCAACCGGTCGCCCGGCTGGCGCCCAGCAGCCATAGCCTGCGATCGGCCTTGCGTGCTTACGTGGAAAAGCATACTCCGATAGAACTGAGGGATGAATAAGGCGGACTCTATTTGGCGGATAAATGGCTGGGTACTCACCCTGCTCTGTTTGTGCCTGCCCATCTCAATTGTCTTGATCCAGTTCTTCGCGTATCTCGGGGTGCTGATCTGGCTGGCCTGCTGTGTCCTCGATCGCCGCCGCGCTTTCGTGTGGACCCCGCTTTTTACCTGGGCACTCATTTTTGTCCTGCTGGTGGGCGTGGGCATCCTGACCGGCGAGCGTGCCGAACGAAGCTTGCACAAGGCCCATCGACTCCTCCTGCTCCTGCTGCTGGTCGCTGTGCCGGCGACCCTGTCCATTCGCCCCGAATGGATGAAGACCTGGTTTGTGGCCTTTGTGGTCGGCGCGAGCGGTCTGGCGCTGTACGACCTGGTTCGAATTCCGCTGGAATGGCGAGCCGCGGTAGCGGCCTTGCCGGCGGGGATGGAGCCGGGTGCGCACCGGGAAGCCGTGGCATTTGCGCTATACGACCAGGGGAATATGCGTGATCCACAGTTTTACCTCGTGGCATTGTGCATGTTGCTGCCGGTCTGGTTCGCGGTGAAAAATCGTCGCGTGCGGTGGATCCTCCTCGGGGTTGTCGTCTTGATCGGGGTCAGCTTCCTCCTGCACAACAAGCGCGGTGCCTGGCTTGCTTTTGGGGTTGTGGCCGGGGGCTATGCCGTGGGTACACGAAAATGGAAGATGATTATCGTTCTGGTCGCGGTTGCCGCTTCGGCCTTGCTCGTTCCGCCAGTGCGACAGCGTATCGCCGTTCTGCCGGCGCTGTTTGGCGCGAACCATGGCGGCCGTTGGGAATTGTGGACCAAGGTTTTCTCCCCGTTCATGGGTGAACATCCCTGGGGGGTGGGTTACCTGGCGGTAAAGCATGAGGATTTCCTCGCTTACACCTCGGATATTTCCTTCACCGTAAAGAATCACTTCCACAATAATGGGTGCCAGATCGCCGCGGAGATGGGGTGGATAGGTCTGTCCGTTTGGCTCGCCTGGATGGCCGCGGTGTTCACCTGCCTGATCCGCGCGGTTCGCCGGCGTGGAGAAAACGAGGGGGTCGATGGCTACGGCTCAATAGCCCCGGTCTGCCTGCTCTGTGCCTTTACGGGTTTGTTCCTGAATGGCATGGTTGAGTATAATTTTGGCGACAGTGAGATCTACACCATGTATTGCATCCTGATGGCCCTTGCCTGGACCGGGTGGCCTGATCGATCAACAGATTCTTCGTCCGGCACCCCGAACGGATGATTTGCCTGCCTGGGTTTGGCCCTTCCTATCCCGCGCCCCTTCCCGGCACCGAAAAAACGCCTGAATATTTTGTCATTCGCTCCAGTCTAAACGTATAATTAAGACGGAATATGCAAAAGCTGACCAGATGGGTAATGTTTTGGCTGCTCTTCACGGGGATGGGCGCGGGGATGCTCTGGTCCGCGCAAATCAGCGCGCAGGCCGATCTCGACCAGCAACGCGCGCGCGCGCAGGGAAACCTGCGCATCGCCAAGGCGACGGAGGCGCGGATCAAGGCTGACCTGGAGCGGTTGGAGGCCCGGGGAAAGGTTGATCCGAAGGTCATGGAGGATTATACCATCTACCTTGAACGGGTACGTGGCCTGGTCGCTGAATACGATCGAATCGCGCGTGAGCTGGAAGCGATTTATGCGAGGACGGTTCCCGCCACGACGACGCCGGAAAAACCCTCCGACTCACCGTTCTCGGTGGTCGTTCCGGAAGCAGAGGACGAGTTGAGCCAGCTCAATCGCGAGTTAAATGATTCCCTTGCCCGTTTCGATGCCTTTATCAATGTTGAGATGGCGGTAGCGGTGCGCAAGATGGAAGAGGTCATGGGTGAGACCCGTAAGGAGCGAACCGAGTTGGCGAGTGAAGCCGCCGAAGCGGTCAGGCGTCTTCGCGAGCGCGGAATCGATTTGGAAACCCCCCTGCCGGAAAAGGAGGGGGTTGAAGCCCCCGGGGGAACACCGGCCGAGGAACCCGCCGGTCCCTCTCCTGATGGTGAAGGGGAAGACCCGGAGCCCGGAGACGAGCCTGGAGTGAAGTTGGAACCCGCCAGCGAGGAAGCGAGCGGGGATACAAAAGGCATAGATCCCAGGGAACAGGTGCCGGGGGCTGAGGTGGCCCACGATGCCGGCGCGCTTGGTGGTGCCCCGGGGAGCCCGGAGGCGAAAGCGGGCCGTATCGAAAATCATAGTTCACCCGAGGACGATGATATCGTGGCACGCCAGCTTCGCGAAGCTGCGGAGAATGAAACCGACCCGGTCTTGCAGGAGAAGCTCTGGAAGGAATACGAAGCCTACAAGAAGGGCGTGTAGGGTACTTTTTACGGGAACGCCATGCCGCTTTTAACTCGTTATCCCAGCCTGAAGAAGTCGCGTTACCTGCTCATGCGCCTGCTGGTGCCCGGGCTCGGCTTCGTCCTGTTGGGGTCGGGCTGCGCTTCCACCAATGGCTACGCCCGCCAGAAGGTGATGCGGACGGAGACGATCCAGCAGGCCGTGGAGGAGCTCCCTGAAGAGCAGTTGATAGACGTTGGGTTGACCCCATCCAGGGTACCTGAGTTGACGGAAAAGCAGCTCAAGAAACAGGGGAGCTCCCTGGAAATTCGTGAGGCGGAGAAGCACTTCGTTCCGTATCACCTGAAAAACACCATGCAGAACAGTAGTAACTGGGGAGCGGTGCGCGTGGTTCCGGCCCAGGCGGACGACCTGGACCTGTTGGTGCATACCGAGGTGTTGGAATCCAACGGTGAACACTTTAAACTTCGCGCGAAAGCCGTCGATGCGACGGGCCAGGTATGGTTTAAGCGCCAGTACGAGTCCCGGGGCATTTCCGAAACCTACGAGAATAACAAGCCGGGCGAGAAGGGCCCCTACCAGGAGGTGTATAACCGAATAGCCAATGATTTGAATGGGTTTCGGAAGCGGCTGAGCCCGGCGGAAATCCAGCTCATTCGTCGCACCGCGGAGATGCGCTTTGCCGCGGAGTTCGCACCGGATGCCTTTGGTCATTACGTGCAGGAGACCGGCAAGGGCCAGGTCATCCTCAAGCGGGTGCCCTCCGACGAGGACGCCATGATTCAACGCGTCCGCCGCGTTCGCGAGCGCGAGCTCATGTATGTCGAGACGGTGAATGAGTATTACGAGGTCTTTTATACCCAGATGTGGGACCCCTACGAAAACTGGCGGAAGTTCAACCTCGTCGAGCGACTCGCGGTCCGACAGGTCCGCCGGGATGCATGGGTGCGTACCACCACGGGTATCCTCATGATCGCAGCGGCCATTGCCCTGGAGGTGGGTGACGTGGATAACACGGCTTCGCTTCGCGACCTCCTGATCCTCGGTGGAGGCCAGGTCGTGGTCAGTGGCATAAATATCAGCCAGCAGGCGGAGATGCACCGCGTCGCGATTGGAGAACTCAGTGAATCCTTTGGCGCGGAAATGAAGCCGGTTACGATCGATTTCGAGAATAAAACCTACGAGCTGTCCGGGAGCGTGGATGAACAGTATACGCAACTGATGGGCATCCTCCGTCGACTCTATCTCAAGGAACTCGGCATTGACGAAGACCTGGCCGAGCCGCTTCCGCCCGCCGTCCAGCCATGATACCCGGGCTCCAATCCGGCCAGGTGGTGCTTGGTCGATTCCGGCTGGATGCCCCCCTGGGGCGGGATCTCTGGCGGGCCGAGGATACCCGGCAAGGCGGCCTGCATCTCCTGTCCTTTCTACCGGGTGAGGATCCGGAGGCTTCGCGTGCCCGCCTGTTGAAGCTGCGCGATGTGGAGCACCCCTCGATGGCCCGTATCAGCGAGGTCTGCCTGGCTGAATCGGGTAGCGCGGTTGTCCTGGAAAATGTTGACGGCCAGTCGCTCGTGGCGCACCTTGAGCAGGCTGGCCCCATGCCGTATCGCTCCCTCCTCCGTGCAGTCGAACCCGTGACCCGGGGCGTGGAGGCTATCCACCAGGCCGGGCTTGTGCATGGCGAACTCACGGCGGAACGCCTGCTGCTTGACGCAGAGGGTCGCTTGCTTCTCTTGCCCCCGGTTGGCCCGATCCTCCCCATGGGCGATGTACAACAACTCGGGAACCTGATGCGCTGTGCGCTTACCGGGAATCGGCCGGTGGATGGAGATCGCGAACTGAATGACGTGCCGGATATGCTCTGGGAAGGCCGGACCCTGCCGGCCCTGTTCAACCAGCTGGTCACGGACATGTGCTCAGCGCATACCCACCAGCGACCGGCCGGGACGGGCGAGGTGTTGAACCGTTTTCAACAGATCGAAAAGGTCATTGCGGAGCCAGCGGAGGTTCCGTTGATTGCCGACCCGAGCCCGGTTTCGCTACCGGCCAAGCCTCCTACATCCAATGAGTGGATGAAATGGGCCCTGGGCTTTGGGCTGCTCCTCGTCCTGGCCGCGATAGTTGCGGGGGTTGGTTTCGGCTTCGTGTATTTCAGGCAGATGCAGTACCAGGAAATGCAGGAGCAAATTGCGATAGAGGAGGCGTATAGACGGGCCCATGCGCCCGAGGAAGAGGGTAGCCCGGACCTGGAGGTCATGCCGGAGGTTGACCTGGTCAGGTTGGCGCTGCAGAAGGCCGAGGCGGAGGAGGCGCTGGATGCCTACCTGCTCGCCATAAAGGATGCGGAATCCGTGGGTGTGCCCCGCTGGGCGGAAGAGGCATTTGTGGATCAGATGCGCGGGGCTGCCCTTGCGGACCAGGCCTTTATGGACAAGAATTATGTGGTGGCCACGGAAAAATATACCGGCGTTGCGCGGGGCCTGGAACGTTTGGGGGAGGGCAAGCTGGATGCCCTGGGGGAGCTTCTCTTAAAAGGTGGGGATGAGTTGCAGCGGGGCACCTCGGCCTCCGCCACGCGTGTTTTTGAAACCGCGCTTTTGATTGATGCCGCGAATGTCGAGGCACTAAGGGGTTTGCAGCGGGCGCGGACCCTGGATGAGTTAAACCTGCTCTTGGCCAGGGGCCAGGCCCGGGAAGAGGAGAAACAATGGGCCTTTGCGCATACCGATTATGCGGAGGCAGTGGATTTGGATCCCCTTAGCCAAGAGGCCAAGGCCGGGTTCGAGCGGATGAAGACCACGATTGCGGAGGAAAAATTTCAGGGCATGATGTCCCGGGGTCTCAAGGCCTTTGCGGCCGACGATTACGACCTGGCCCGCGTGCACCTGCAGGAAGCAAAACGTTTTCGCCCGAATCGCAAGGAGGTCGATGATGCCCTGGAGATGGTCGCTGAGAGTATTCGCTTGCGGAGGATCAAGGCCCTGGAGCAGCAAGCCGGTACCGCGGAGCGTGCGGAAGATTGGCCGGCTGCGCGGAAGGCCTACCTCCAGGTGCTGGAGATCGATCAGAACATCGCTTTCGCCCAGGAGGGCAGGGAGCGGGTTGAGCGGCGCATCACCTTGATGACGCAGCTGGACCACTACCTGGCCCGCTCGCAGTTGCTGGTCACCCCGCAGGGGCGGGAAGCCGTGAACCTGGTGATCAGCGATGCGGAGGCGGTAAAGGATCCGGGTCCGAAGCTGAAAAAGGCCTACGAGGCGTTGAACACCCTCGTGCGCCAGGCGAATACCGAGGTGAAAATGACCCTTCTTTCGGACGGACAGACCGAGGTCACCGTCTACAAGGTTGGCAAGTTTGGCGCCCTCACGACGAAGATGCTGGAACTGCTTCCCGGGGTGTATACCGTGCTGGGTCAGCGGGATGGATTCAAGGACGTGCGGCACAGCCTGAAGCTTGAACCGGGAACGGACGAGGTCCGCCTGGAAGTGATTTGTACGGAGCGGTTTTAGTGCCCGACCCGGTGGTGATCGACGTGCTGCCCTTTCGCTCGGGCAAGCATGCGCCGGACGGGAGTGGATTCCCCCTGGGGAAACTGTTGGGTTTCCTCCTTCTCCTGGGTATCATTGCCGTGGCGGCCTACGCCTGCTTTTTCTTCACCTCCAGGACCTTTGTCACCGTGGAAACCGTTCCGAAGGATGCCCGGGTTGAGGTTCGGAGTCCGGGCGGGTCAAGCCTTCCCGTGTCGCTCAAGGGCCGTTCCTTCTGGGCGGAATCGAGGAAGACCTACGAGGTCCTGGTTGAGCGCCGCGGCTATATACCGGCCTCCACCAACTTTAGCTGCTGTGCGGAAGTGGAGATTCCCATCCGGATACACCTCGAAGAATTTCCATGGGGCCTGTTGCGCCTGGATCCGCCGATCGATCCTTCGCCTGCGGTATTCGAGAACGGTGCGCCCGTGGATGAGTCATTTCGCTGGGAAGAAGCGGGGGATGATCTGGTCTTTCCCGCGGGTGAACACGAGCTGGAATTTCGTTTGGCCCGCCATTTTCCGGTGCTGACAAACGTCGTGGTGCCCGCCCGGGGGGAGACGAACAGCGTGGCCCTCAACTTTCAAGCGAACTGGGCCCCGGTACGGATCGCCACGATTCCACCGGGGATCGTCTACACGAACGAGGCACTGCCCGGGGCGACGACTCCGGCTACCCTGGAATTGATCGAGGGCCTGCACCCCTTGACGATCAAGGAAGACGGCTACATGACGCTGCGTACGCAGGTCGTGGTCCGCGCGGGGATCCCCCTCGAGCTGCCCGTGATGGTGCTGCAGGAAACAAACGGGCTCATCCGGGTGAGCAGTTCGCCGGGCATGGCCAACGTGAACTTGGCGGACACCTTTGTCGGGCAGACACCCATCACGATTCCGGCTGAACCCAATACGGAGCACCTGGTGCTCATTGCCAAGGCGGGATTCAAACCCGCGCGAAAAACGGTGGTGGTTTCTCCCGGTAAAACGGTGAGAGTCGATGTGAAGTTGGACCCGTTGGAGGGGACGATTCGTTTCCAGGTTAATCCGCCGGATGCCGAGTTGTTCGTCGATGGAACCTCCTTCGGGCAGGTCCCGAAGGAGATGATCCTGACCGCGGTCGAGCACCAGCTCCGCATTGTCCGGGAAGGATTCAAGGCCTACGAGGTGACGCTCAAGCCGCGCTCGGGATTCGTCTCATCGATTAAAACCGACCTCGTTCCCAAGGTAGTAGCGGAACGCAATACGGCCTCCCCGCAGATGGCAAGCGGTGGCGGATACGAATTCGTTCCCGTCCTGTCGGCTGGATTCCGGATGGGGTCCTCCCGGCGCGAGCAGGGCCGGCGCTCCAACGAGACCCTGCGCGACATCCGGTTGAACCGGCCGGTTTATATGGGCAAGCGGGAGGTGACGAATGCGGAGTTCCGCAAGTTCAAGGAAGATCACCACTCCGGATCGGTGGGTAAAGAGACCTTGAACGGGAGTGCTCAACCGGTGGTGAACGTGCATTGGCAGGATGCCGCACGTTACTGTAACTGGCTGAGTGCACAGGATGGCCTGCCCGCCGCCTACGGGGAACGGGGAACCAACGTGGTGGCGGTGAGCCCGATGACTACGGGTTATCGCCTGCCGAGCGAGGCCGAATGGGCCTACTGTGCGCGCTCGGATGCTGCCGGGGGCCTGCTGAAATATCCCTGGGGCGAGGGCTTTCCACCAAAGGAGAAGCACGGTAATTATGGGGATCAATCTGCGGTGGACCTGGTTGCGTTTCCAATTAAGGGTTACACGGATGGCTACCCTGCAACGGCACCGCCCGGATCCTTCGCGGCGAACCGCCTGGGACTGTTTGACATGGGGGGGAATGTCGCGGAATGGTGCCACGACGTGTATCGGATTTATTCGTTTACGCCCGGCAAGGAGGTCACGGATCCGCTCGGGCCCGGCGAAGGCTCCTTGTGGTCCATTCGCGGTTCGAGTTATAAAAGCGCCCATATCCGGGATTTGCGCTTCGCTTTTAGAAATTATGACAAGGAGCCGAATCCGGATGTCGGTTTCCGAATTTGCCGGTATATTGAATAGGTACGTTGCGACGTACACGGCTGGAGTCGGTATGAAAAATAAAATGACATCGATAGGTTACCTGGGTTTGATCGCGGGCTTGGCCGGACTGATCTGGTACCTGAATGTTGGGCCGGGAGCACCCCCGGTGAATGCACAGGGCGCCAAGGGCTTTAAGGCGACTGAACAGATCGGGGTCGAGCAGGCCGTCGACTTTCCCATTGATATTTAACCTCCGCTAATCCCATGAAGAAAAACACACATACGGTCGAATTCTTATACCAGCTCGGCGCCTTGATCGTGATCACGATCATCATCCACGCCAGCTACGCCAGCATGATTCGGCCGCGTGCCGATGCGCACCTGAAAATGGAACGCGAGTTGATGCAGCAGGACGAGGGGTATATCCAGGAGCGCAATTTCTTTGTGTTGATCCGGGATTATGAGCAGGAAGCCTGTTTCATCCTCGCCTTCTGGGCCCTGGCGATCATCGTGTACAAGGGTTCGGTGACCATCGGGGAGTGTAAGTTGATGCAGGAGAGCCTGATCCCGCTCGACGAAGGTATGCGTATCCTGCCCGAGGATTCGCGGGAGCTCTCCCGCAGGTTGGAGGCCTTTCCCGAAGGTAAAAAGCAGGCGCTTCTGCCCCGTGCCCTGCTCGCAGCACTCCACCGATTTGATTCCGCCCGTAACATCCAGGACGTAGCGCGTGCAGCCCATACGATTTGTGAGTCGGAGGGAGAGCGGCTGGAATCGGAATTGTCCATGATTCGCTACATTGCCTGGGCGATTCCATCGGTGGGTTTCATCGGTACAGTGCGCGGGATTGGCGAAGCCCTGGGCTATGCGCATACCGCGCGGACCATGGGGGACATGAGCTTCATCACCCAGAGCTTGGGTGTGGCCTTCAACTCGACCCTGATCGCCTTGTTGATCAGTATCGTGCTCATGTTTGTCGTGCACCAGCTCCAGTTGTTACAGGAGCGCTACGTGCTGGATGCCGAGGCCTACTGCGAAGAAAACCTGATTCGTCACCTGCACACGCGCTAATGACCGAACGGATAGTAGACTTGAACGATGTCGGGATCCGGGTGGTGCAGCGCGGATCGGATCGTCTGCTCGCGCTCGAGGGAATCGAGGATGAAAGTCCGGGCTATGCCCTGGTCACGCGTGAACGGCTGGTGACCGGCCTGGCTGCTTACCAGCAAGCCCTGTTGCAGCCCCTGGATGTGCAAAACCGTTTCTGGGATCAGCTGGGTGCAGACCCGGCTGCCGAGGGGTTGAACCAGGCCGAGTTGGCCTTCGCTCACCTGAAGCACATCTGGGCCCAAATGGGTGCCGGAGTAGACCGGGTCTGGATAGTGGTTCCCGCGATCTATGAGCCCTTTCAATTGGGTATGTTGCACGGTATGTGCCGTGAACTGGGACTGCCCTTGCAGGGCGTGGTTGCCGCCCCCGTATTGGTCCAAGGTGATTTCAATCGCGCGGTGCATCTCGACCTGAGCCTGCACCGCTGTATTTTTTCCCTCCTCGAGCAAGGCGAGCGGATTGATCTCGCACATGCGACCTCCGATCCGAACATGGGCTGGCTGAATTTGTCCCGGCAATGGGTGAAGGGCCTGGCGAATGAGTTCGTCCGGAACACGCGCTTTGACCCCTTGTATCAAGCGGAGTCCGAGCAGCATCTGTATGCCCGGTTGGAGCCTCTGTTGTGCTCATTGCTGGAGCACGACTCGACCGCAATCGAGGTTTCCGGTCACCGCATCACCCTGATGCGGACCATGATGAGCGAATGGGTGCACAGCCTGCTCACGGGGATGACTGCCGCTCTTCAGGTTTGCCTGGGCGAACGCGGCTGGGAGCGCGTGGACCGGGTCTATCTCTCGGATCGCCTTGGGCTCATTCCGGGTTTTCCGCGCCTGGTGAAACAGCAGATCGGCGGGCAGGTGGAGACCCTGGGCATGAGTCCCGCCTTCGGGCTGGCGGGCGTGCTGGACCTGTTTGAATCACCGGATGCGGACCGGGTGATGTACCACACGGCGCGCATGCGTGGCACATCGGCCATTCCATCTCCGTCTCCCCCCCCACCTGTTCTTCCGGTGTCCTGATGGCCAAGCGAAGAGAAACCGCTATTTTCAGCATGTCGTTTCTGGACTGCATCTGTTGTGGATTCGGGGCGGTCATTCTACTTTTCGTGATCAACGACGCACGGATCCACGATGCCCGCAAGGAGGTGATGAAAGATCTCCGAGGAGAAGTGGCCCTGGGGGAGTTGGAGCTGTTGAAGGAGAAAAAGAAATTGGTCCAGGCCAGGAACCTCCTGGAGGACATGACAAAGGAACTGGTTAAAACGGAGGGACGCGCGCGGGAGATCACCCAGCGTATCGAGGAGATCAGGCGTGAGTTGGCGAAGGCCGATAAAGATACATTTGCCAGCAAGGAGCACGTCAATAAATTGATGTCGGACCTTAAGGCCCTGGAGGAGGAGCTTAAACGCCTGCGGGTGGCGGTAGTGGTTGCGGAAAGGGAAGGCGAACGGCTCAAGGAGTTCAAGGGCGTGGGCGATCGCCAGTATCTAACCGGGATGAAGATGGGGGGGGACCGCATCGTTATCCTCGTCGATTGTTCGGCGAGCATGCTGGATGACGATATCGTGGGTATTATCCGGCGGCGAAACATGGCGCTTGAGGAAAAGTTGAAGAGCCCGAAGTGGGTGCAGACTGTGGCAACGGTGGATTGGATCCTCGCGCAGCTTCCGCCGACCAGCAAGTTTCAAATCGTCGGATTCAATGACAAGGCTTTCCCGGTGGTGGCCGGCACGGCGGGCACGTGGTTGGAAGGCGGTTCAGCGGAAGACCGCGACAAGGCCGGCAAGGCGATGCATGGGGTTGAGCCTGGAAAGGCGACCAGCCTGATCAGTGCCTTTGAGGCCATTCGCAGCTTTGAAGGCGGTCCGGATAACATTTTTCTGCTCACCGATGGTTTGCCCACGATGGGCTCGAAAAAACCCTGGGGTAGCCGTGTCTCGAGTAAAAAGCGAAAAAGGTTTTACGCGGCCGCGGTGGCAAAGTTGAGTGCACGTATCCCGGTCAATATCATTTTGTATCACATGGAAGGAGATCCTGCTGCGGCACCCGCCTTCTGGCAATTGGCGAAAACAACCAAGGGTAGTTTCTTCTGTCCGGCACGGGATTGGCCCTGATCCAGGGTATCTGTAATGGCTAAACGAAAAAGAGATATCTCGGCGTTCAGCATGTCGTTCCTGGATTGCATCTGTTGTGGTTTTGGGGCGATCATTCTGCTGTTCGTGCTTTCGAAATCGGGTGAACCTGTGGTGATTGAGCAGGTGAGCGAAGACCTGTCATCGGTACTGGCCAGGCTGGAGAAAGAGGTGTCTGAGATACGGGGTGAAACCGCTATTTTAAATCGCGACCTGGAAGGAAAGGTGGAGCAGCTTTCGGCTGCAAAGGAAAAGCTGGCGCACCTGCAGGGGGACTTGTCCGATATCAAGGGGGCCTTTTCGGGTTCTGCATCGGACGCGACGGTGCAGAATAAAATAGAAGGTACCCTGGCCGAGGCCCGCCAGGACCTGACGGAGGAAATGA
>JAYGFS010000128.1:0-1633 GCA_046581765.1 Verrucomicrobiota bacterium | reverse complement strand
CGTCCAGATCCGGGACGCTGCAAACCAACCAATGACCCTGTTGAACATGCTTCGTAGTTCCCCAGATCACGGGCTTGAAATTCTTTCGCTCTTCGACCTGGAGGAAGGCCACATCGTTATTGCGATCAACACCAATCAGGGTAGCGGAATATTCTTTGTCGTCGAAAAACTTCACCTGGTAGGTACTGGGCAACGTACTTAAAACACTTGCCTTGGTCACGATATAGCCTTCGTTGGACACCGACACCACGGCCACGGCCCCAAGGAGAAAAATCTCATCCTCATGCACGAAAGCTACCGTGTGTTCAGCAAGGTCTGGAATCGAATCACTCACCGCCGCGGTGATCGCCGCTCCGAGGAGACGATAGCGCGGGGCGAGATCAGGCTCGTCGCCCGCGGAAAGCAGCAGGGGTAACAGTACGGCGAGGGTCCAGGCACGCATCATTCACCTCTCCGCAACAGGACGACCTTGATGTCGACTTCCTCGTCTCCGCGCTTTACCCGTATCACAATTTCCTCATCGAACTTACGCATTGAAATCGCCTCCTTGAGGTCATCAACATCCTGGATCGCCTCTCCGTCCAGACCGACAATGACATCGCCAGACTTGATACCCGAGCGTGCCGCGGACGAGCCCGGACCGACATTTTGCACGAGCACGCCCTCGCCCTTATAGCGAGCCGGAATCACGCCGAGATGACCGCGCTTGCCCCGGGATACACGCTTGATCTCGCGCCCTTCCTGTAACTTCTCCCAATTCTTGGCGAAAGCACCAATGGTAGCGTGGAAATTGTCTTCGTTGTTCATGGAGATCCGGCTGTGAATCCCGATCACCTTGCCATCCAGGTCGAAGAGTGGCCCACCGGAGTCACCCCCCACGATTTTGCAATCGGTCCGAATGGTATTTTTATTCGCGCTGATAACACGCCCCGTGCGCAGGACAAAACCACGCTCGGCATCGTACCCGTTCGGATTACCGATGGCGATACACCAGGAACCGACCTTGTAGGAATACGGCTCAGCCATTTCGACGAAGGGAAACACGCCATCCTCCTGGATCTTGCACATGCCGGTATCGGCAATGGTCGACATGCCGAGTGTCTCAGCCGTCACGATCCGGCCATCTTGAAAATGCAATTCGACCAGGCGACCGGGTTCACCGCTTACATGTCCCGCGGTTAAGACATAACCATCCTTGGTGACGACCACGCCACTGCCCTCGCCTTCGTGCGCCTTCACGCCGACAATGGCACCCCGCACGTCGGCCCAGACGCCCTGCACACGCGCCTGGATGGCGCGGAGATCCGCAACATTCTCCGGCGCCTGCTTCTCCCAGGCCTTGAACTCAGATGAACTTTTTTCCCGGGGCGTTTCCCTGGCTTTAAGATCCTCCTTCGACTTGGCTGGCTTGTTAAGCGTATCGCTTTTAACTTCTTTGGCGCATACACGCGGGGCCAGCAGCAGCATATGGGAAAACGTCAGGATGGAGAGGCTCGCCAGCAGAATCATTATCCTGGGTATCTGCGACCGACGTTTAACCGCGTGAAGAATCATTGCTTAAATCTACACCGAATCCGCACCGTGATCAAATAAAAGCTGGTGGCTCAGATATTGCCCAATTTCCCGGTGCTAT
>JAYGFS010000584.1:0-4129 GCA_046581765.1 Verrucomicrobiota bacterium | reverse complement strand
CTGGCCAGCTCGATCAGCCCGCGGTTTGCTATTTTCTGTTCCTCGATGCCGTGGTCCTGGAGTTCCAGGTAAAAATTGCCCTTGCCGAAGATATCTTCATAGCGGCCTGCGAGCTCCATGGCTTCCTTGGTTTCGCCGCGGACGATGCACTCGGGAATCTGGCCCTTGAGACAGGAGGACGTGCCGATGAGGCCCTCGCTGTGCTCGTTGAGCATTTCCAGGTCTACCCGCGGCTTGTAGTAGAAGCCCTGCAGGTGCGCAGCTGAACTGAGGCGCAGGAGGTTGTGGTAGCCCGCTTCGTTCGTGGCGAGGGTCACCTGGTGATTGCTCTGGGACCCGTCGGCGAGCAATTTTCGCTCATGCATGTTCTGCGTGAGGTAGAGTTCACATCCGATGATCGGGTTGATGCCGTTGGCCTTGGCGTTCTGGTAGAACTCAATGGCCCCGTGCAGGACCCCGTGATCGGTGATCGCGAGGGCCTTCATGTTCATCTTCCCCGCGGCCTCCATGGCCTCCTTGACCTTCACCGCGCCGTCGAGGAGGCTGTAGCTGGTGTGAAAATGGAGGTGACAGAACTCCTTCTTACTCATGAGGAGAGCCTAGCGGAAGAAACCCCGAAAGGGGAACCCTGAATGGTGCGAAAATTAGGGTACAGGACCGGCCTTGCTTGACAGGGGATTGATTGGGGCCAAGCTTGAATGGATGGAGCGTCCCGTCGAAACCGTCGTGGTACTCGGGGCCAGCCCCAAGCCGGAGCGGTATGCCCATCAAGCCTTCCACCGGTTGAGGGAAAAAGGGCACCGGGTGATTCCGGTCCATCCGGCCCTGGATTCATTGGCTGGGGTGCCGGTGGCCAGGCGCCTGGAGGAGGTCGAGGAGGAGGTGGACACGGTCACCGTCTATGTCGGCCGGGAGGTGTCGGGATCGTTGGCCGGGGCACTGATCGCCCTGCATCCCCGCCGCGTGATTTTTAATCCCGGGGCGGAGAACCCGGAACTGATGCAGGCCCTGGTCGCGGAGGGAATCGAGGCCGAGGAGGCGTGTACCCTGCTACTCCTGAAGGCGGGCTTGTACTGAATGGGCCTGTTTCCCGTGGCTGGGGATGCCGTTCTCGTGGCAGGCTCCAGGTTCAGCAGGCGAAGACCGTGGCAAAAGCTACTTCTATACATTGAACCAGATGTTGTATATTCATTGGTAGTATGGGCTTTTCCAGCATAAACAGGGCGTATTTTCTCGTGTGCCTGCTCGCTTTGCCGGTCGTTGGCCAGATCGACATGCAAACGCACGGCACCGCGACGCAATCGAGTAATTGGAACGCCCAGAATTCATTCCCCGCTTCTTTCGGCCTGGACGGAAATACGGGAAATTTCACCCACACGGCGGATGCTGTGGACAGTTGGTGGCAGGTGGTCCTGGACCAGGCCTTCATGATTGAGCGGGTGGAAGTGGTGAATCGTGCAAATTGCTGCGCGGCCCGCCTGGGTGGCTTGACCTTGCGGGTCTTTGACGGGAGCGACCAGGTCGTGCACGAGACCGTCATGACCAACCCGGGGCTGGGGGCATCCTTTCACGCGATCTTTCCGAGTTTGCTGGAGGTGAAGCGCGTCTGGATCGGCCTGGAAAACGGCGACAAGAATGACGATAACCGGTACATTGTCACCATTGCCGAGCTTCGCCTCTACGAAGAGTTCATTCCGCCACCCCCCCCGGCCGGCCCCAACTGGGCACTGAACCAGCCATCGTACATGGTGCGTTTGCAGGATAGCCTCCCGCCCGCCGCCCATGCAAATGACGGGGATTATATCACGGCTACCCAGACGACCATCGCCACGGTGGATGGCTACTGGGAAGTCGACCTGGGCCAGTTGGTTGCGGTCGACCACGTGCGGGCCTTTGCCGCGTCCTGCTGCAGCGACAAGGTGGGCTACGCGACCCTGCGGCTTTTCGATACCCGCCATGATTCCGTGTTCAGCATGCCGATGCCCGTGGGCATGCTCGGGCAATACGACATGATCCTGTCCGAGCCGGTCTGTGCACGCTATGTCCGTATCGGCCTGGAGAATAAGGTGCGCACCAATCCGCGCTGGCAAATCGGCTTTGCCGAAGTCGAGGTGTACGGCCGCCCGCCCGAGCAGGTGGGCTTTCTTGACTTCTCCGCGAGCGCGACGGATGTCAGTCCCGGTCAAGCGGTTGACCTGGCCTGGGCGATCGAGCGCATCGATGAGGTGTGGATCTTCCCGGATGTAGGCAACATCGATGCACAGACGGATACCAACGGCCTGGGCGTCGTGACGGTCAACCCGCTGGTGAGTACGGAATACCTGATGGTGGCCACGAATGGCTGCGGCCTGAACACGACCTCGGTGCTGGTAAAGGTCAATGGATTGAACCTCCCGGTACGGATCAATGAGTTCGTGGCGGTGAACCGGCTCTCGTTGAAAGACGGGTACGGTGATCCCAGCGACTGGATCGAGCTGTACAATCCAAACGACTTCGAAGTGGATCTCACGGGCTACGGCCTGAGCGACCAGCTTGACCAGCCCCTGAAATGGGTTTTCCCCCCGGCGAGTATCCCGGCTTTCGGCACCCTGGTCGTCTATGCGTCCGGACGCGATGACCCGCTTGACCCGGTTGCCGGCTACCACACCCCGTGGAAGCTTGACGGCGATGGCGAATCGATTCGCCTGAGCACGCCGGATGGCCTGGGCGTGATGGACGAGATCCCCAACTATCCCGGGCAGATGGAGGACCTCGCCTACGGCCGTGACCTGTCGGGCACCCTGCGTTTTCTTGAACCCAGCCCGGGTGCGGTCAATTTTACCGACAGCTATGCCGGGTGGCTGGAAACGCTTTCGATCAGCCATCCGCGCGGCTTTTATACCGATCCCATCTTGGTGAGCCTGGGGAATCCCAACCCGAATACGAATGTCCAGGTCTTCGTGTCCCTGGATGGGGATGTCCCGGATACCCTTTACACGGTGCCCATTTCGATTTCCGGCACCTCCGTGATCCGGGCCGATGTCCGGCGCGCGGATTACAAGTCACCGCGAAGCCTGACCCACAGCTACCTTTATATCGATGACACGATTGCCTCCGGGGTAATGAATACCGGGATCACCCAGGATGTGCAGTACACGATTCCGCTGCGGGAGGGCATGACGAACTTACCGAGTTTTTGTGTGAGCATCCCGGATGACCCTTCGCGCAGTGAACAGGGTGGGTCGGTCGAAATCCTGTGGCCCGCGACCGGCGAAGCGCTCCAGTCCGATTGTGGTTTCGCAATTTTTGGCGGGGCATATACCACCTTTGCCAAGACTAATTTCCGCCTGCTCTTTCGCTCGGAATACGGGACTCCGAAACTCAAGGCGCCGCTGTTCAATGGTTTCGAGCACGGCTTTCCCGACGATGGCATATTCGATACGCTTGACCTGCGTGCCGGTTCACACGACATGGTTAGCCGGGGTTTTTACATGTCCAACCGGTATGCGGACGATAGCATGCTGGACATGGGGAGCCTGAATCCACACGGGCGTTTCGTCCACCTCTACCTGAACGGGGTCTACTGGGGACAGTATCATTTACGCGAGCGCATGGTGGATCATTTCCTGGCCGATCATCTCGGCGGTGCGCCTTCGGACTACTTTACCATCCGGGGAAACGACAATGTCGGCCAGACCTTTGTACCGGGTACGCCCGACCCCTTGTATCGTGACCGTTGGGATCGCATCCGGGATAACGGCAACAACTACCAGTTCGTGAAGGACTACCTGGATGTCCAGAGCCTGATCGATTTCATGCTGATCTGGCTTTACGGGAATTGTGAGGCCGAATATCGCTCCGCGAGCAGCGCCGAGGCGGGCAGCGGGGCGAAGTTCTGGGTTGCGGACGCGGACGGCCTGTTGCGCGTTCCCGGAAACCGCTCCAACAATGCCGGGCCGGGAGGGTTGTTCGGCGCCTTGACCGGGGAGGCGGACCCCGATTTCATGACCCTCCTGGCCGATCGAGTCTATAAGCACCTGTTCAATGACGGGGCCTTGACGCCCGTGGCTGCACGGGCACGCCTGGACCTGCGCATGGATGAAATCCAGCACAGCCTGATCGCGGAATGCGCGCGCTGGGGTTATCGGAC